>JBJELZ010000114.1:0-49375 GCA_051879415.1 Lachnospiraceae bacterium | reverse complement strand
GTGTTATGGAAAATCACAGGATGATTCATGACCGGCACGGTGCCATGGCCGGAATGCCCTTATCCCCCTTTTTTGCAAATGTGTATTTAAAGGATGTGGATCAATTCTTTTTGCAGGAACAGATTCCCTACTTCCGGTATTCCGATGATATTCTGATCTTTGCCTCTGATCCGGAGGAACTGAAAGTCTGTCAACGGCTTTTGGAGGAGCAAATCCGTGCCCATGGTCTTACCATGAATCCGGAAAAGGTTCATGTTTATGCACCTGATGAGCCTGTGGAATTCCTTGGTTTTTCGTTTCAGGGCAGTACAGTGGATCTTTCTGCCAATACAGTTCGGAAGATCAAAGCCAAAATCCGGAGAAAAGCCCACAGCCTTCGCAGATGGCAGCAGAAAAAGGGAATTCCTGAGGAAAAGGCGGCTATTGGATTTATCCATGCCATGAATACCAAATTTTTCGGAGCCGGAAATGAGGATGACTTTTGCTGGAACCGATGGTTTCTCCCTAATCTGACCACAGACCGGTCCCTAAAGGAAATTGACCGGTATATGCAGGAGTATATCCGGTTCTGTGTCACCGGAAGACATTATAAAGGAAATTATCGTATAAAATATGAAACCATGAAGCAGTGGGGATATCAAAGCCTGGTTCATGAATATTACAGGCGGGGATTTCGAGACAATCAAAAGACATAATATTATAAGGGAGAAGTACTGGATGAATCAGTTTTCCATTATGACATTTCAACAAAAGCTGAGAGTTATTTCTATGGGAATCATCGGGATATTACTGGTGATGTTCGTCTGGAGCTGCTGCAGTGCCATCGGCGATATGACGCAGCCAATCGATTACACTTCCGGTCTCTATGTAGATGGAGCGGATGTTTCGCCCATAGCCAATTTATTTGTATCGGGAGCCAATGGTCTCATTGGCTTTATTACGATGATCGGATATGTTTTAGGAACGCTTCTATGGTCATTACTGCTGCTTGTGCCATGGCGGTTGATTGCAATTCGTAAAAATTCTGTCATTGCAGAAGCAGAGGTGACATTATCGAAGTGGGTTCTGTTTGGTATATTCATTTTATCTTTGCTTCTGGGCTTCGTAGGAACAGGATTTACGGACGGTTTGTTTGTATTGATTTTAGTGGGGATTGTTGGTGGAATGTTTGGACTATTGTGTATGCTCCAGTATCACCTTGCAATGGTCCGTTTCATGAAAAAAAAGAATGACACAGAAATGGCTGATTAATAACGGAAAGGTGGGAATTTCAGGTGAATCAGGAAAAATACAGGTATCAAAATCTTCCGATTCCGGGCGGCGGTTATGTTACAGGTTTTGTTTTTCATGAAGGGGAAGATGGTCTTCTTTACATACGTACGGATATCGGAGGTGTATATCGGTATGACTCCGGGTTGCAGAGGTGGAACAGCCTTGGTGACCATATCGGTATGAATGATATCCGGGAAACCTTTCCCAGTGCTATTGCTGTGGATCCCGGGGATTCCAATAAGCTCTATATTACCAGTGGTATCTATGGTGAACCACATGGATTATTGGCGGTGTCAGAAGACCGTGGTGAGCATTTTCAAAAAGTAGAGCTGCCATTTATGGTACATGGTAATCTGAACGGACGCGGTACAGGAAAGCGTCTGGTGGTAGATCCTGCCGACTCCCGCATTTTGTATTATGCCAGTCAGGAAGACGGACTTTGGAGGAGTGAAGATTGCGGCAATGAATGGAATAAAGTCGTATCTCTGCCTGAGGATTATCTTACTTTTGCAGCGGTTTTGGATCGTGGTGCCATTGTTGTAGGAAGTGCCGGTGTGCGGACGAAAAGAACGAAGCATCTTCGGGGAACCGGCCTTTATGTCTCCTATGATGGCGGGGGACATTTTGAAGAAATGTGGCAACCGGAAGATGGGGAAATACCGGGAATTCATTTGGCAGGACTGGTTCCGCAAAGATACCATGAAGATGAGAAATATTTATTTGTAACCTTTTCAGTCATGGGCTATAACGCCTATGTCATGGAAAACGGATATAGTTGTGATGGTGGTAGTGTTGTTGGCGGTAAAGTTGTAAGATATCCAAAGCTGACAGACGGAAGACTGGGGCAGGGTGAGGATATTACACCGGTTCTTGTAAAGGCACGATATGACACGGAAGATACAGGAAGCTTTACAATCAATTTGGAGGAATATCTGGACGAGAATCATATCTTATCCTTTGGCTTTGGCGGGATCTGTTCTTCAAAGACGTTATCGGGATTATTGGTTGTGTCTACACTTTGCAAAGAAGATGGGGATTGTATCTACCGTTCCTATGATTATGGAAAGACGTGGGAATGCATTTTGTATGGATTGGAAATTGGTAAGATGCAGTTTCGTACCAGTTATATGAAACCACAGTTTAATGGTGGCAGTAATTTAATTCATTGGCTCAGTGATATCAAGATCGATCCTTTTCATGAAAATATCCTTTGGTTTAATACCGGGACAGGGGTATTTCGGACGCAGAACCTGACGGATGATGTGGTTATCTTTGAAGATTGGTGTGACGGTCTGGAGGAGACGGTACATTTAAATCTGTATAGTCCCACAGGCGGAGACGTAAAATTGATTGATATTTTAGGAGATCTGGGCGGATTTGCATTTACCGATTTGGATAAAAGCTGTGAAAATTCTTTTGCGGACCGGGAAGGAAACCGTTATATTACCTGCCTGAATGCAGACTGCTCTGACGAAAATCCGGAAATTGTAGTGGTAACGCCTCGTGGTAACTGGAAAGGAGCCACAAAAGGAGGACTGATTCTTTCCAAGGATCAGTGTAAATCCTTTGAAAGACTTCCCATGCCTTTTGGCTTAAATGATAAAATTGACAGGCGTCTCCACCATATTGAAGAACCAAATGTAAATAGTGGGTGGGTGGCCTTATCTCCAAGCGGAAGAAGGATTCTATGGTCAATTGGATGTGGCAACGAACTTCCTTCGGACACGGTAGTGGTGAGCCATGATGGCGGGCAGACATTCCGGAAAGTTCAGATTTTTGATGGAGAGGGCAAATGTATCAGTGATGACGGATCTTCTCATTTTAAAGTTTTTTCAGATCGGATGGAAGAAGACATTTTTTATGGATTCGGAGAGAACGGAAGATTTTATGTCAGCCACGATGGAGGACTCTGTTTCCGGGAAATGGAATTGCCCGATGAATTTTCCAAAGTGGAACTGGGTCTGGTAGACTGTGCAAATAAGACGGAGATCCGTGGTGAAGCCGGCAGACAGGGCATCTTCTATATGGCACTGGGAGAAGCCGGACTATGGAAGCTTCACTATGACCGGAATAGGATGCAGGTAAGCGTGAAGAAATTATCAAAAGAGGGAGATGCCATTATGAGACTTGGACTTGGCGTTGGTGCCCCCGGAGCGGATTACAGAAAAACGGATAAAGCACTTTATGTGGCTGCCAGGATTGACGGGGTGTATGGGTTTTATCGTTCTACGGATGATGGAGCAAGCTATGTAAAACTGAACACAGAATCCCAGATGTTCGGGGATATCAATTCCATAGAAGGAGACAGCCAGGTTTATGGCAGGTTCTATATTGGTACCGGAAGCCGTGGCGTATTGTATGGGGAACCTGAAGTTTAGCAGCAGAGTGCGCAAAACAAATGATAAATTGATAATTAGGTAATTGCGAAACGGAATGTTCGGTTGTGGAAGTTATGTAAAATATATAAAAATCTCCGTACCTGCTACGCAGCTAATGTCGATTTTTATATATTTTTCCTAGCTTCCTTGAAAGAAGATCATGATTCCGCAATTACCTCGATAACTTGATAATAAGAAGGGGGTACATTATGCATTTTGAAAAATTAGAGAATCGGTTTATGATTAAAGACGGAGTAAGTCAGGTATGGATTGAGCCATGGGGAAAGAACAGCTTTCGGGTGCGCATGACCAGGGAAGCAAAAATGGATGAAAATGACTGGGCTCTTTGCGAGAAAATGCCGGAAGTACAGATGGTAGTCGAAGAGGAAGAAATTGATGTGACAGATCCGTGGTATCAGACCAAGGAGTACAGCCGATATCATCAAAAGGCTACTCAGGTAACCCTGATCAATGGAAAACTGACGGTTAAGATATCCCATGAGGGATGGCTTAGTTTCTATAATCAGAAAGGAGAATTGCTGACGCAGGAATACTGGAGAAACCGTAATCGTATTAACCGGTACTGCGTGCCTCTTCGTATTGATGCCAGGGAACTGAAGCCTATTGTGGGAACCAATGATTTTTCATTGACGGTACGCTTTGAGGCATTTGATAATGAGAAGATCTTCGGTATGGGACAATATCAGGAAAAGAACATGGATAAGAAGGGGGCAATTCTTGAACTGGCCCATCGCAACTCCCAGGCCAGTGTTCCCTTTATGGTATCCAATCGCGGTTATGGATTTTTCTGGAACAATCCGGCCATCGGCACCGCAACCTTTGGTACCAATAAGACAGAGTGGCATGCGGTTTCCACGAAGAAGATGGATTATTTTATTACGGCAGGCGATTCTCCGGCAGAGATTGAAATGCAGTATTCCCTTGCAACCGGCAGAACTCCCATGATGCCGGAATTCGGACTTGGATATTGGCAGTGTAAGCTGCGTTACCGTACCCAGGAGGAGCTCCTTTCGGTTGCAAGAGAACATAAGAGGCGTGGGCTTCCCATGGATGCCATTGTGGTTGATTTCTTTCACTGGACCAGACAGGGGGATTTCAAATTTGAACCCAGGGACTGGCCGGATCCGGAAGGAATGGTCCGGGAATTAAAAGAACTTGGCATTGAGACCGTAGTTTCCGTATGGCCGACCATTGATGAACAGAGTGAGAATTATCATGATATGGCAGAGAATGGATATCTGGTGCAGGCAGACCGGGCGAATGCCATCCACATGACCTGGATGGGGAATACTACGTTCTACGATGCCACGCATCCAGGGGCACAGAAATTTGTATGGGAGCTCTGTAAGAAAAATTATTATGACAAAGGAATAAGGTGTTTCTGGCTGGATGAGGCGGAACCGGAATATGGACCGTATGATTTTGATGTCTATCGTTATTATGAAGGCCCGGCACTTCAATGTACCAATCGCTATCCCGTAGGATATGCCAAGGGATTTTATGATGGACTGAAGTCTGTGGGAGAGACCGAAATACTCTCTCTTACCAGATGCGCGTGGGCCGGAAGTCAGAAATATGGTGTATTGACCTGGTCCGGTGATATTTATTCTTCTTTCCGTTCCATGAGAGAACAGCTGCAGGCCGGTCTGAATATGGGAATGGCAGGAATTCCGTGGTGGACCAGTGATATCGGGGGATTTTTAGGCGGCGATATCAGTGACCCGCATTTCAAAGAATTGCTGGTTCGCTGGTTTGCCTGGGGCGCTTTCTGTCCGGTATTCCGTATGCATGGAGAACGTTCTCCCTGGTATGAAAGGGAGCAGGAATATATTGATGGTGTCAGACAGCTCACCAGTGGCAGGGACAATGAAGTATGGAGTTTTGGGGAAGAAATCTACCGGATTCTGAAAAATTATCTCTTCATTCGTGAGAATCTCCGCCCCTATATCCGAGAATGCATGAAGAAAGCAAGTGAGGAAGGAGCACCGGTAATGCGTCCGTTGTTCTATGATTTTTATGAGGATCAGAATGCCTGGGAAATTCAGGATGCTTATATGTTTGGACCGGAGCTTTTAGTAGCTCCGGTCATGGAAGAAGGTATTGTGGAAAGAGCGGTTTATCTGCCCAAAGGCATAAAGTGGACAGAGTGCTATACGGGTAATGTATACGATGGCGGACAGGTGGTTACTGCAAAAGCACCGTTGGCTATCCTGCCGGTATTTGTCCGTGAGGGAGCTGACCAAAGGTTATTGGAGGCAATTGATTTTGGAGATTTTTAGGTCAATTGTACCTGCAATGGAAATTCTCAAATTGTGCGGTAACATTACCTTCTGCAAATAGTCCCATCACAACACCGGTAAAACCGCTGGATACTTCGCTGGATAAGTATTTGCTCTGTGCTTTTCCTAAGAATACTTCCCTGCCGTCGTCTGTTGCATAGAAGGAATACCACTCCGGTTCTGAGATGATTTTTAAAGTACAGTGGTTACCGGAAAGAGGGACAATATTCTGCACATGTTTGATATCCCCGATACAAAGCCGGAGTACAGCCTCGTACTCCGGTTCCTTTGTTGCATGGATCGCGGAAGCAGCATCCGTATCGGTTTTCGGACGAATGAGAAGGTCATAGTGTTCCTTTTCGCACATATATAAGGTGATTCCGGCATCGTTTCGCTCCGGCCTTTTGTAAGAAGCAGAAGTATTTCGTTCCGGTTCCGGGCAGGAAGCAGAGGTATTTCGCGTTTCCTCAGAAAACTGCAGCCATACATCCACCGTCAGATGCATATGAAAATCCAGCTGGCGGATTCCGATGAAGGTAGGAGAGTCTACATCTTCCAGGGAAACATTACTTCCGTGCAAAATGATAAGATTCTTTTCCGGATGATAATTGGTCGGGATATATTTTCTGAGATAGCACCAGTCCTTATTCCAGTCGGTATTTTCAAAGGTATAAAGGTCTTTTCGTTCCTGCGAAAAGTTACCGGGAATTTCATAACTTGCATTTGTGGTGCCATCTCCACAGGTAAACCAACCGTCTGTAGAAAAAGAAACAGGCGTCAGAAATACTTCTCTGCCCAGATGATGATACGGCTGCCATAAGTGAATCTGACGAAAACCCAGAGTTACAATATACCAGTTGCCATCGGTGTTTTGAATCAGGTCTCCGTGACCGATTCCCTGAATGATGCCGGGGGCTTTATTGCGGTTGGTAAGAACCGGATTGCCGGCATAGTCTTCAAATGGTCCCCATACATTTTTACTTCTGGCATAGGTCACCATATGCCCATATTCAGTTCCGCCCTCTGCCGCCATGAGGTAGTAATAATCGCCGATTTTGTATATATGAGGACTTTCCAGATAACGGCCGCCGGAGCCTGTCCATAAGCATTTGCTCGGACTTAATTTTCTACCTGTTGCAATATCAATTTCACATTGTACAACGCCGTTTCTGTTTTCATCATCCGTTCCATTGGAGAGAAAGTAAACATGACCGGCATCGAACAGAAGCGAGGGATCAATTCCATCCTGCGCTACAGTAACGGGATCTGACCATTCCCCGTAAATGTCATCGGTATAAACATAGAAATTTTCATTGGTAGAATTATTATTGGTAACCATGTAAAAGCGACCTTCATGGTAACGGATGGTGGGAGCAAATACGCCGCCGGAGGAGCGGACTTTATCCAGCATGACCTGGGAGTGTCTTGTAAGAACATGCCCAATCTGCTTCCAATTTACAAGGTCGTCGCTTTCAAAAAGGGGAACTCCCGGAAAGAACTGAAAGGAACTGCAGACCATGTAAAAATGTCCGTTCCCGTAACATACACTTGGATCCGGATAGAAACCGCGAAGGATAGGATTTTGATAGATCATTGTTGTTTTCTCCTTTTTTATACTGTTTCTATTGTAGCATCCTGTCTGGAAAGTTTGAAGATGTGACTATGTTGAATTTTTGGGGTATTCTTTGGTAATTTCTATAGGATAAACATGAGACTGCTTTCTTGAACTTGCTACTCTATATTTGGTACACTATTCTTTGGAACATGTATTGAAAAAATCATAGAAGGTTGGAGAAGGAAAATGTTAAGGCTGCCGGCAGTGTTTAGTGACCATATGGTCTTACAGAGAAATAAGAAGATTTCTGTCTGGGGAGAAACTGATCAGTCTGCGGTGCGGGTACAATTGCTCTCGGACAGAATGGAAAGTAAGCTGGAAGAGAGCGTGCAGCTACTCCATGGAGAAGGAGGAGAAAACTGGCAGATTGATCTGCCGCCACAAAAAGAAGGCGGCCCCTATCAATTGGTGATCCGGACCGGGCAGGAACAGATTGTTTTTGAGGATGTCTATATCGGCGAAGTATGGCTTGCCGGTGGACAATCCAATATGGAATTTGAACTTAAAAAATGTACTGGCGGAGAAGATATCATAAAACGGGCCGGAGAATCTTATAGAAAAAAGGAAGACTCGGAGATCCGATATTATCAGGTCAGCCGGATTTCCTGGGTCGGGGAGGAACTATACCGGGCAGAAAAGGAAAACAGCTGGCAGGTTTTTGGGCAGGAAGGAACGGAAAATTGGTCTGCAGTTGCCTATTTCTTTGCAGAAAAAATATCCGGGGAACTGGGATGTAAGGTGGGAATCATTGGTTGTAACTGGGGAGGAACCAGCGCATCCTGCTGGGTCAGCCGGGAGACACTTAATCAGAATCCGGTAACGAAGGTTTATTGTGAAGAATATGAACGGGCCACAGAAGGCCAGATAGAGGAAGAATATCTAAAAGAATTAGAAGAATACAAAGCCTACCAATCCGTGTTTGACCGGAATGTGGGTGAGTATTATCAGACCGCGGAAAATCCCACCTGGGAAGAAGCACTGTCTTTGTTTGGCGAGAACCGGTATCCCGGTCCCATGGGACCAAGAAGTGAGCGGAGACCGGGAGGATTATATGAATCCATGTTAAAGCGCGTGATGCCATATTCCATAGCCGGCTTTTTGTTTTATCAGGGGGAAGAGGATGATCACAGACCCTATAATTATGAGGTACTTTTAAAGACCCTGATTAGGCAGTGGCGTGCAGACTGGAAGGATGACAATTTACCGTTTTTGTATGTGCTGCTTCCCATGTTCACGGATGTGGGTGCAGAGGATTTTAAAAACTGGGCATTTTTACGGGAGGCCCAGATCCGGGTATTTGAAAATGGTAAAGGCCTGGGACTGGCCAGTGCACTGGAATATGGAGAATATGGAAATATTCATCCTGTCAATAAGCTGCCGGTAGGAGAAAGATTGGCTAATATTGCACTTTGCCAGGTGTATGGAAGAAAGGAGCTGACCGGTGCATGCTACGGTCCATTTTTCCGGGATTCCTATGATAGCGGACATGTACTTCATCTGCTGTTTTCTTTTCCGGGAAATCGGGAAGGTTGCTTCAAAGATCATCCGATGCAGGATTCCGGCTTTGAAATTGCCGGGAAGGACGGTGTTTACTATCCTGCCAAAGCAGTCTTGGTGGAAGAAGGGGAGAATGCCGGGCAGATTCTTCTTTCCTGCGATCAGGTGGAGGAACCTGTGTATGCAAGATATCTTTGGACCAATTATCATCCGGTAAAATTATTTGGCGGGAATGGAATTCCCCTCAATCCTTTTCGTACCAACAGGGAGGATGGTGCCAGGGCTACGGGAAGCCGTCAGGGGATGATAAAAGAATTATATGAAGTGTAAAATATATGAAATGTAAAATATATGAAATGAGGAGGAACACATGAAACTGAAGAAAGTAATGGGAATAGGGATTGCCGCATTGGCTGCAGTGCTGATGTTCGGCGGCTGTGCAGGAACGGAAGAAACCGGTCAGGGTGGAAGCGCAGCAGGGGAGACATCTGCAGAGGCAGTTTCCAATGAGGGAACGACTGCAGATGTTTCAGAAATGTCATCCATTGAACTGACAAGAGTCATGGGAAACGGAATCAATCTGGGCAATACCATGGAGGCTTATGGAAGAAGCACTCTTGGAACAAATGCGGATGTTTCTTCTTATGAGACCTTTTGGGGACAGCCTGTTACAACCCAGGAAATGATTACGGGAATGAAAGAAGCAGGATTCGATTCCATCCGAATTCCTGTGGCATGGACCAATATGATGGCATTTGAAACAGGAGATTATACCATCAATCCGGCCTATCTGGATCGTGTGGGCGAGATTATTGATTATGCCTATAACGCAGATATGTATGTCATTATCAATGACCACTGGGATGGCAGCTGGTGGGGAATGTTTGGTTCTGCATCCATGGAGACAAGAGAGCAGGCAAAGGAACTTTATATTGCAATGTGGACCCAGATTGCACAACGCTATCAGGATTATGATGAACATCTGATCTTTGAATCTGCCAATGAGGAATTGGGATTTCGTCTGAATGATACGGATGTAGCTGCGGATTCCGGGGCTCTTTCCGAGGCAGAATGTTATGAAACGACTAACATGATTAATCAGCTGTTTGTGGATACCGTTCGTGGTACCGGTGGCAACAATGCCAACCGTTTTCTTCTGATTGCAGGTTTTGGAACGGATATCAATAGTACGGTGGATGATCGTTTTGTGATGCCTACAGATACGGCAACCGATAAGCTGCTTATTTCGGTACATTATTATGATCCTTCCGGCTACTGTATCATGGATAGTGTCGATCGTTGGGGATACAGAGCGGAATATGAATATATGAATGCACAATTAGCCAAGATGACAAGATTTACCGATGCCGGATATGGTGTTGTGATTGGAGAGTATGGCGCCCTTCCGGTCAATGGTGTTCCCAAGGAAGATGCTCTGGAATACACCATTAATTTCCTGGACAATTGTGATATTTACGGTTATGCGCCAATGCTTTGGGATACAAACTCCGGTAACTATGATAAGCAGGCAATGCTGATCCGTAACAGCAAAATGCGTGAAATGTACCTGGAAAGATCCTATGCGGCAGAATCCGCTATGGGAGAAGAATATTTAGCTTCCGTCAGGACCCGTATGGAAGAAAATCTGGCAAATGCGGAAGAAGGCTACGAACTGGACGAGGAAGTGGCAATGGCCTGGATCATGTACAACAGCAGTGACTGGTCAGTATCTTATAGCGTGGGAGATAAATATGATCCGAATTCCAAGACCAGTGGAATTGTGGCAACAGACGTGGAGATTACAGGTCCAGGAACTTATACCGTGGGACTTGATTTTACCGGAATCAATGGGGGATATGCCCAGGGAACGGTATTCTCGGCCCTTGCAATTGGAAACGGAGAAACCTTGTATCCGGACTATCTGATCACGATTGATGAAATTCTGATTAATGGTCAGGTTTATGAGATGACGGCAGATGGCTATACTGCTTCGGATGATGGTATATGTACGAGAGTGAATCTGTATAATCAATGGGTAACACAGGTGCCGGAGGATATCCGGGTTGCGGAGGGTGTAACCAATCCGTCTCCCATGATTGTGAATCCGGACACCCTGGGCAATATCCAGACACTGGAAATTACCTTTACCTATGGACCGAAACCTTAATAAATAATAATAGAAAAAGGGTGATGCTATGAACTGGGAAGAACTGGATCAGAAATATCTCACAAAAATTGAGTCGGTAATTGCAGAAGGTCCCTATAAGGATACATGGGAGTCTCTGACGAAGTGGCAGGTGCCCCAGTGGTTCGGCAAAGCCAAGTTCGGTATTTTTATACATTGGGGACTTTATTCCGTACCGGCCAATTCCAATGAATGGTATTCCCGCAACATGTATATCAAAGGGATGCCTGCATTTGATCATCATGTTAAGACCTTTGGGGCACAAAAAGATTTTGGGTATCAGGATTTTATTCCCATGCTGACGGCAGAGCATTTTGATCCGGACGAGTGGATAAGGTTATTTAAACGTGCAGGTGCGGAATATCTTTTTCCGGTGGCAGAGCATCATGATGGTTTTCAGATGTACCGGTCGGAATTATCGCATTACAATTCCTTTGAAATGGGGCCCGGCAGGGATATTCTTGGGGAATTGAAAACGGCAGCAGAGAAGGAAAATATGATCTTTGCAGCTTCTTCCCACCGGGCAGAGCACTGGTGGTTCATGGGTCATGGAAAGGAATTTGACAGTGATATCAAGGAACCTCTGAAGCGTGGAGATTTTTACTGGCCGGCCATGCAGGAACCGGATAACCAGGATCTTTACAGTAAGCCGTATCCTACGGAGGAGTTCTTAAGAGACTGGCTGATGCGGACCGTGGAATTGATTGATCGCTATGAGCCTGCACTTCTCTATTTTGACTGGTGGATACAGCATGAAGCTTTTAAGCCATATTTAAAGAAACTGATGGCATATTATTATAACCGGGGTGTGCAATGGGGAAGACCGGTTGCTGTCTGCTACAAACATGATGCTTTGGCATTTGGCAGTGGAATTGTGGAAATGGAGCGGGGTGCATTCGCGGATGTAAAAAGTTATCCCTGGCAGACAGATACGGCTGTGGCACACAATTCATGGTGTTACACGGATTCTCTGGATTATAAATCCGGCAGGGACATTATCTGTCTTTTGATTGATGTGGTAAGTAAAAATGGAAATCTGTTGTTAAATATAGGTCCCAAAGCGGATGGGAGTATTCCGGAGGGAGACCGGAAGATTCTGGAAGAACTGGCAGACTGGATGAAGATTAATGGAGATGTCATTAAGGGCAGTAAGGTATGGCGGAAGGCAAAGGAAGGACCACTGGAGGAGGCGGAAGGTCTTTTTTCCGAAGGTGCAGGAAAAGATTATTCAACGGAGGATTTTCGGTTTGTAACGAATCATGGCTGCATCTATGCATTTGCCATGAAATATCCGGAGGATGGCAATGTTGTAATCAAATCCCTTGGTGAATCATCGGATCAGAACCGACCGGAATTTCATGGTATCATCCGCAGGGTATCCATGGTTGGATTTGACGAAGAGCCGGAATTTTATGCCGATGGGAAAGGTCTGCATATTCATACGAAGACTGTGAGATCAGATTATCCTGTGGCAATTCGGATTGAGACAGATTAACTATATAAAAAACAGTTGCGAAGGAAGAAAAGAAACATGGCTGTAAAAAGAAAGATTGATACAAGACCCATATGGAAACATGACAAAATTGCTTATGGCGGGGATTATAACCCGGAACAATGGCCGGAAGAAATCTGGCAGGAAGACATGAAACTGTTTCAAATGGCAGGAATAGATACGGTAACCTTAAATGTTTTTTCCTGGGCATCCATTCAGCCTGCGGAAGACTGTTATGACTTTGAATGTCTGGATAAGATTATCGATCTGGTATGTGAGAATGATATGAAGATCTGCCTGGCAACATCTACCGGTGCTCATCCGGCCTGGATGGCAAAGCGTTATCCGGAAATTCTCCGCACGGATTTTCAGGGGCGGAAGCATAAATTTGGAGGAAGGCATAATTCCTGTCCAAATAGTCCGGTTTATCGAAGGTATGCAGCAAAGCTTGCCGGCAAACTGGCAGAAAGATATGGCAGCAATCCTCATATTATCGGCTGGCATATCTCCAATGAATTTGGAGGAGACTGCTATTGTGAAAACTGTACCAAAGCGTTCCGGGAATGGCTGAAAGAACGATATGGCACATTGGAAGAACTAAACCACGCCTGGAATACTGCTTTCTGGGGACATACTTTTTATGACTGGGATGAGGTGGAGCTTCCCAGTGAACTGACGGAACATTTTCAGATGATGGGGAAAGACCGGACGCAGTTTCAGGGGATTACTATTGATTACCGGCGGTTTAATTCTGAAAGCATAATGAATTGTTATCGCCTGGAATACGATGCGATTCGAAAATATTGTAAAGATACGCCTATTACAACAAATCTGATGGGATTTTATCCGTTGCTGGATTATCATAAATGGGCTGAATATATGGACTTTATTTCATGGGATAATTATCCTTCACCTACGGATTCACCTGCAGGTAAGGCAATCAATCATGACCTCATGCGTGGACTGAAAGGTGGAAGAAGCTTCTGCCTCATGGAACAGACACCAAGTGTTACCAACTGGCAGCCTTATAATAAATTAAAGAGGCCGGGGCAGATGCGGTTGGACAGTTATCAGGCGGTTGCCCATGGTGCAGATACGGTCATGTTTTTCCAGATGAGAAGAAGCATCGGAGCCTGTGAAAAATATCATGGTGCCATTATCGATCATGCAGGAAGAACGGATACAAGGGTATTTCAAGAAGCAAGCACTCTGGGAGCGGAACTGAAGAAAATAGGGAATATTACTCAGGGAGCCGTAACGCCTTCCAAGGTTGCTTTGGTATTTGACTGGGAGAACTGGTGGGGAATTGACTATTCGGCAGGTCCCAGTATTTTACTTGATTACAGGAAAGAACTGTACAACTATTATGAGGCTTTCTTTACCCGGAATATTCCCTGCGATCTGATCGGAATTCAGGATGACCTGGAGGGGTATGATCTCGTGATTGCCCCGGTTCTTTACATGGTCAAGACAGGTTATGACGAGAAGATCCGTCAGTATGTAAAAAACGGAGGAAATTTTGTAACCACTTATTTCTCAGGATATGTCAATGAATGTGATCTGGTGGATGGGGCATATCCCGGAAGACTGCGGGATATTCTTGGTATCTGGGTGGAGGAAAGTGATGCTCTGATGCAGGAAGAGGAAAATCATTTTATTTATCATGGTAAGACCTACCCGGCCAGAATCCTGTGTGATCTGATCCGTCCGGAGGGAGCCGGAGTACTTTCTGTCTACGAAGAAGACTTTTATCAGGGAACACCGATGCTTACGGTCAATTCCTTTGGGGCCGGTAAAGCATATTATGTGGGAGTGAGTTCCGATGCCGGATTTTATCAGGCGTTTGTGGAGGAACTTTGCAGGGAAACAGGAATTGAACCAATTCATTCTTGTTATGAAAATGTAGAATTTACCATTCGGGAAAATGGTAATGTGCAGTTTTTGTTCATCCTCAATCATAACGAAGAAGTGGTGCGGATCAAACTGGATTATGCAGGAAGAGATCTGCTGACGGAGCGGGAATATGAAAAGGAAGAAACTTTGGAGTTGCCGGCGAGAGAGGTAAAAATCATCCAACTTTCCTAGATGTTAAAAAAGTGTGGTATTTTTGTGTATATTTTAATGTATTTTTATTTCCCATAATTCGATATAATTATTTTTGATGGAATAGTATTATCCATGTGGGAGGTTACATATGACAGAGAAAAACAATGTGCCGGAAGTCCAGGATTCTGAAAAGGATCTGGAGGATAAGAAGCAAGTCAAAACCAGAATTCGTAAGCAGCGTATTGAGGCAAAAAAACGTCAGCTGCAGGAACAGAAAGAGGTTGAACGCAGATTACGGGAAGTAGAAGCAAAAAAACGGGAACGGGAAAAAGAAGTATGTGCTCCCGGATATGCAATTTCAAGAATCATTGCGATCATGTTTGTATTTATGGTACTGTTTCCTTCTATGAATCCGGCAAGGGTCAGTGGATTGATAGGTAATAATATTTCATTATTTACTTCTGCGGTTTCTTATGGCAGTCTGACCAGTGGGGTTGGCGTGGGATTTAGGTTCAATCAGATTACGGAATCCAGTTTTTATCTGGTTATGGCAGCATCTATTGTCTTACTATTAGGTATTTTAGGGATCTGCGCAGCCAATTGTGTTTCCCTTGGAAACTTAAAAATGAAGGCTCTTTCTTTTAAGATTGAATACATATCCTGCGTTGTGTGCATTGCCGGTCTTGGACTTATCTTTGCGGCATATCATGCAATGCTTTCTTCACCCAGCACGGAATTTGCTCAGCCAATGCTGCCCGGTGCAGTTATTCTTTATGCCGTTGTTATTGGGGCATCTTTGATTGTTAACATCATCCTGAATATCATGCTTCCGAAATATGACAAGGAAATGAAGTATGAAATGGATTCGCGTTTCAAGCTGTTTATCTTATTCCTTCCTTTTGCCGTACTTGCATTTATTTTTTGCTATTTACCTCTTTGGGGCTGGCGTTATGCATTTGTAGATTACAGCCTTGGAGATACTCTGGAGTTGTCGGATTGGAATAATTTTAAATGGTTTACATACCTGTTTAGAAACAAGCAGACTGCTTCCGATATTGCAAGAGTTATGACCAATACACTGGCAATGAGCGGACTGGGAATTTTAACAAGCTGGATTCCGATGGTGTTTGCAATTTTACTCACTGAGATTACCAATACGAAATATAAAAAGTTCATTCAGACTGTTACCACGATTCCTAACTTTATTTCGTGGATTCTGGTTTATACCGTGGCACTGGCTATTTTCTCTACAGATGGCTTTATCAACAGCTTTGCAAAGAGTATGGGCTGGATTGAATACGGAAAGAACTATATGTATGGTGACAATTTTACATGGCTTAAGATGCTGGCATGGGGACTATGGAAGGGCACAGGCTGGAGTGCAATCATTTACATTGCCGGTATCAGTGGTATTGACCGGCAGCTTTATGAAGCCGCTACGGTGGATGGTGCAAACCGGTTTCAGAGGATTATGCATGTAACCCTTCCGGGGCTGCTTCCAACGTATATGGTTATGCTGCTGATGGCAGTTGCAGGGTGTTTAAGCAATGGACTGGATCAATATCTGGTATTTTCCAATCCCTCCAATATGCAGCATATGAATGTCCTTGATCTTTATGTGTATAACCTTGGTATTGGGGAAGACGGTGCAGGTAATATCCCGCTTTCTACCGTAATTGGTATGGCAAAATCAATCATCAGTGTTGTCCTTTTATTCCTGGCCAATACGATATCCAAAGTAACACGTGGTGAAAGTATTGTATAAGGGGGAGGACATTATGAGCGAGAATCAGAATAAAAATACAGAGAATATAACAGAAAATATAAAGGAAGAAAAAAGAGCGCGCAGAAAAGAAATGCGGCGCCTGGAAAAGGAAGAAAAGAACTGGGAATCCAGAAGACCGAAAACAATCACGATTACAGATGAAAATGGTGAAGAGATTGTCATTCAGGTGCAGAAGAAAAAGAAGAAACTGGGGATTGGAGATATTATCTTCTATATTTTAGATTATGCGTTTTTCGCGATCTTTGCCATTGCATGTTTATTCCCGTTTTATTATTTGCTAATTAATACCATTTCCGATGCTTCCCTGGTAAGCAGTGGTATGGTCAACTTTTATCCAAAAGGCGTTACGCTCCAGAATTATTTGGCACTTCGCAGCGTGAATGCCCTGGGAACCTCTGTAATGGTTTCTATTGCAAGAACTGTTCTCGGTACTTCCCTGATGGTAATGGCCTCTGCCTTTGTTGGATATCTGGTAACACAGCAGGATATGTGGCACAGAAGCTTCTGGTATCGTTTTCTTGTGATCACAATGTATTTTAATGCCGGACTGATTCCCTGGTATATGAATATGTTGATGCTGGGTATGACAGATCACTTTATTGCGTATATTCTACCTGCCATAGTGGCTCCGTATAATATCATTCTTGTAAAAACCTATATTGAATCCATTCCCGGCGAGCTGCAGGAAAGTGCTTTTATTGATGGAGCTTCTCATCTGAAGGTGTTCCGGAGTATTATTTTCCCACTCAGTAAACCGATTCTTGCAACCATTGCAATCTTTGGTGCAGTTGGTAACTGGAACTCTTTCCAGGACTCTTTGGTGCTTATGCAGAACAATGATAGCTTATATACCCTGCAGCACAGATTATATATTTATCTGAATACGACTTCGAATCTTGGTAATGTCATGAACCAGGCGGGTTCGGGCAGCACTGTTAATTATAACGACAATACGCTGGTAACAAAATATACGATTTCCATGGTATCAATTATCCCTATTCTGATTGTCTATCCATTCTTGTCAAAGTATTTTGAGGAAGGTATTATGCTTGGAGCTGTCAAGGGATAATAAATGTATAGAAGAAGTAAAAAATAAAGAAAAATATATAAAGAGCTATAGGAGGTATACGAATGGGATTAAGAAAGAATGTAGGTCGTTTTTTGAAACGAATGTGCAGTTTGGCGTTGAGTACTGCAATGGTAACCGGACTACTGGCAGGATGTAGTAGTTCCGATGCGGCATCTGCCAGTGGAAATCCTGATTATGAACCGGTTACGCTGACCGTTTTCAGTGAACGTGCCAACTATTCCGGTGAACAGGTCGGATGGGCAGCACAGGTATTAAGAGAAAAGTTCAATGTTACCCTGAATATTATTCCTAATACGGGTGGGGCATTTTCTACCCGTATGTCTTCCGGGGATTTAGGAGATATCATCGTATTCGGATCAGAAGAGGATTATCTGAAAGCATATGAAGCAGGACTTCTGTTTGACTGGGAGCAGTATGATATGCTGAGTACATACGGATCATATATTTTGGAGAATGCTCCTCTGGCACTGGAAAAGAACCGCAGCATGAATTCTGACGGTAAAATTCATGGTATTGGTTTTGAGGTTGCAACAAGCAGTTCAGACTTACAGTCTTTCTTTTATACATGGGATATCCGCTGGGATCTTTATAAAGAACTTGGCTATCCGGAAGTAAATGATCTGGATGATATGGTGGAACTGTTTGCCGCCATGAAGGAAATCTGTCCTACAGATGATGCCGGTAATCCGACCTATGCTGTTTCACTCTGGCCGGACTGGGACGGAGATATGGTTATGTATGTTAAGAGTACGGCAACCGCTTACTATGGATATGATGAGTTTGGTGTAGGATTGTACGATCCGGAAGAGGGTAAATTCTATGGTGCTTTAGATGAAAATTCACCCTATCTTGAGATGCTTCATTTTTATAATCAGTTGTATCAGCGTGGATTAGTGGATCCTGACTCTATGACAGCGACCTATGATTCCATGATTGAGAAGGTAAAGAGAGGCGGTACCTTCTTCTCCATCTTTAATTATGCTGGATATCTTGCATACAATACAGAAGAGCATACCTCACAGGATAAGATGATGAGATCCTTAACTCCTACTGAAGCAACACCCATCGTATATGGTATGAATCCTTATGGAAGCAATAATTACTGGGCAATCGGAGCCAATTCACAGTATCCGGACCGCTGTATGGAAATTATCAATTATCTTTTCACACCGGAAGGACGTCTGACCATGGAATATGGTCCGCAGGGTGTTACATGGGATTATGATGAAGAAGGCAATACCTATTTCACTGAACTTGGTAAAATGACAAATGTAGACGGCACCACAGAAATGAGCGGAGGATATTCCGGAACCTTCCGTGACGGACAGCTGCAGATTAACTGTATAACATGGTCGTTAGATGCCAGCAATCCCAATTCCAATGGCGAAACATACAATGATGAAATGTGGAAGAGTGAACAGGGACCTGCAACCTGTGCCATAGATCAGGACTGGAGAGACTATACCGGCTGTAATTCCATCAATGAATATATGGCCAGTGGTAATTACTCTATTTCGCCGGGTTCTACTTTTGTATTGGCACCAAAATCAGATGAATTAAAGACCGTCTGGTCCCAGGTTACCAATTGTATTGTGGAATACTCCTGGAAAGCTATCTATGCTGAAACGGATGAAGAATATGACAGGATTGTTGCTGAGATGATTGGTAAAGCCAATATGTATGGATATCAGGAATGCTGGAACTGGTCAAATGAACAGGCTGCACTCCGTAAAGCTGCAGAAGATGCGGCTGCAGGCAATTAAAACAATCTGTTCCTTGGCAGATAGAGTAATTTTTGATATGATAAGAACGATTCTAATGAAAATTAGAATCGTTCTTTTATAATAAAATGTTTTACGAGGGTGAAATAGGAATGAAATTATTTGCAGTAGATGGACCGGTATACAAATTTATGGTTACCCTTACCAATATATTTATCCTGAATATGTTGTGGATACTGACAAGTCTTCCCATTATAACAGTGGGAATTTCCACGGTGGCTGTATTCAGTGTTACATTAAAAATGGTGGATGATGAAGAAGGATATGTGTCAAAACAATATTTTAAGGCGTGGAGAGAGAACTGGAAACAGGGACTGCCCTTGGGGATATTGACCCTGGTCTGCTTTTATGGGGTATATCTGGATTTCCAATTTTTTCATGCACTGGAGAATCATCCCATCTTTCTGCTGTTTGCAGGATTTATTGCAGCATTTCTGTTTGGCTGTACTTTCCTGTACGCATATCCGCAGGTAGCACGATACGATAATAAATTATATATTATTTTACGGAATTCTTTTCGCATTGCGATAAAGTATTTTGGATGGACCTTATTGTTGTTTGTTGTCTGTGGCATTGAAGTTTGTGCATTTCTCTGGAATGAAACAACTGAATTTTTCGGAGTGCTCATCGGACCGGGATGTTTGATTTATACCATCAGTGCAATTGTAAAAAGAGTATTTCTCCGATTGGAAAAGGCAAGAAGAGAGGGAGAAAGGGGTGTTTCATAAGGAAGCACCCTCTTTTACTTTTTTTCGATAGGATGCCGGACTGATACCGGTTTTATTTTTGAATTTGACGTGGAAATAATCTACATTATTATAGCCTACCTTGGATGCAATCCGATAGACCGGTAATTTGGATTCTTCCAGTAATTCTTTTGATTTCTCTATTCGCACTTCATCTAAGTAAGCATGAAAGTTCTGACCGGTTTTCTGGGTAAAGATTTTTCCCAAATAGGAACTGTTATAGCCGAAAATGGGCGAGATATTATCCAATGTAATATTTTCTGCATAATTATGGTCTACATAATTGATAATGACATCGATGATACTGTCTCTGGAAAAGTGACCGGTGGAATTCATGATGATTTCAAATTGTTCCATTAGGAATTCAAATACCTGATAACTGTAATTGCTTCCTAAAATATACTGAATTGCTGAAGAATTGGATACAAAGGGAATATCGTATTCTTTGTAAAATTCCCCTATTTTCTCTTTGATGCCTGAATAGAGATCCAGTAAGAAATTTTTAGCTTCTGTCACATTGATTGGAAGACAATAAAGCTGATCTTCCAGTTCTTTTAGAAGATCACTGATCCGGTGACGATTGTAAGTCTGGATTAAGATGACAAAATCATCAATATATTTCGAAAGATCAACATTTTCTGTGTTCGGGGATGTGTCTGCTGCTGTTGTAGTCTCCGTATTGCTTTCAAACTGTAAATAATGCTGGTGCCGCTTACAAAAGAAACGTCTCTGTAACAGATGCAGAGCATCCAGATAAGACTGTGGTAGATCCTTAAGTTCGGTCACAATTCGTCCGCAGGCCAGAAAACAATTATCCAATGGGGAATTATTCTGGGGTGGAAACTGGGAACTGTATTTTGCAAGAATCGAAGAAAAGTGATTTATTACGTTTTTACCGCGAAGGAGGATAATATTCTGCCCTGCTATTGATAGAGAATCAAAATGTTCTCTTTTGCTGGTAGAAAGTTTGAACAAATCAAAAAAGTCATAGCCTGTATTGCAGGCATTTAAATGATATTTTTCATAAATAATGATCTGATAAGAATCCTCATGATATAGCAGAATTTCATTTAAATTATGAGACTGAAACTGGGCATCCATATAGGATACCTTTCCGGTCAAAAAATTTTGAAGAATATTCTGTTTGGCACATTCATAATAGAATTCCGTAAGTGCATGGTCTGAAAAATTGTTTAATAATAGTGAATAATCCATTTTTTTATCCTTCACTTCTTGATACTGGTTATTTTATCTTTCGTTGATTACCTGGGAAAAATCTTTTCATCAAATTTGCTTTGGCTGTTGATCCACCGGATCGCCATGGAGAGCCATGGTTCACAAATGGGGGATATCTGTTCAGCACAATTGCCTGTAATGTGATTAGCAAGAGACAGACCATGGTCTCCACTGCCGAAAATATGTAATTCGTATGGAATGTGTAACTGGGATAATTTTTCAGCATAAAGTAAGGAATTTCTAGGATAAATAAGACCATCCTGACCTCCGTGCCACAGAAAGGCAGGCGGAGTGTCTTTGCTGATCTGATTCTGCAGACTGTAAAAATCTTCCTGCTTCGCAGAATATTCGCCACCGAATAGGTAAGCATTCATGGCAGTTTCAAAATCTACAAAATATCTGCTTTCTTTTTCATCAAATACAAATATTTTTTCCAATGGCATGTTGGGATGAATCTGACCAAAGGAAATTTTATCGATCGGTGTGCCCTTTTCGATGCCGATGTCCAGATGACTGCTGGAAGAATGCAGATCGATTACAGGATAGCCAAGTATGGTGCCATTGGGGCGAATGTGCTTAGAATCGTTTTGGTATTTTTTCAAAACATCACCACGATTCCAAAAAACGGATAGTCCTGCCGCAACGTGGGCACCGGCAGAAAAGCCACATACAAAGATTTGATTTTCATCAATATACCATTGGGAAGCGTTGTCACGAAGCAGTGCAACGGCATCTGCCAGATCACAGATTGGACCGGGCATGACAGCATATTCATTGATTCCATAGCGAAGTACGGCGGAATGGAAGCCTGCAGCATTGAACTGCAGGGCAATGATTTCAGATTCCCGGTCAGATAAAAAACTATATCCGCCGCCGGGGCAGACAATGATGACCGGTCTTTGTATGGAAGGATGCAGTTCAACAGAATTCTCAAGAAAGAAGGTTGTTAAGGTAACTTCTCTCCTGGAATTTAAAGCTATTGTCTGATGGATCATCACAGTTCTCCTTTGATAAAATAGTTTAAATCGATTCGTTTGATTTACATTATAATATTATAATACTTATTCAAAGTGCCTTCGTCAAATAAAACTAGCATTTTGTGGGTAAAAATGTAGAAAAATATGGGTTTTGTTTTGCCGGAAATGAACTTATAATTAGGTAGAAATAATCAAATTTTTAAGGAGGCAAAAAGATGAGAAAGTTAAGAAAATGGCTGGCACTGCTTTGTGTCTGCACAATGATCTTTTCATCAATGACTGTATCCGCAGCACAGGATACTTCTGCGCTGGAGGACGGTACTGCATACCTCAACATTAACAACTCCGATTGGAGTGACTTTGATGCGGAGTGGACAAATGCAAAGATCACTGGTGACGGATCATATACTGTAAGCATGGTTGCTTCAGAAGGTCAGGCACTTGCACAGTTCAATGCACTTGAGGTTGTTAACGGGGAGTCTTATCTTGGAACAGGTTGTGTCATTACCATTGATGCAATCACGATTAATGGAGAAGAAGTGGAACTTCAGGGAGACAGCTATACCTGCTCTGCAGATGGCGGTGCAGTAACTACACGTGTTAATCTTTACAACGAATGGAATGCTCCGGATTCAACGGCTTTGGTTGGTGATGACAATCACTATGACTGCCGTGTCGCTTCCGGTAATGTTGATGATGCAACAGCAGTTCTGTTCTCCAATGACTATGTGGATTCCTCATCAGGAAGCGGATTTTTGGTAGAATCCATGGAAGTTGATTTCACAGTTTCCGGATTTGGTACACAGGCTGAAACCGGATCAAGTGCGGTAGTATTGGTAGAAGGTCCTGCAATCGCACACCTGAATATCAATAATGCAGACTGGTCTGAATTTGAAGCAGAATTTACAGATGTTGAAATTACCGGTGACGGAACCTACACTGTAGCAATGGAAGCGGCTGAAGGCCAGGCACTTGCACAGTTCAATGCACTTGAAGTTGAGAATGGTGAGCTGATTATGGGTACTGCATGCGTACTGACCATTGATTCTATTAAGATCAATGGGGAAGATGTGGAACTCCAGGGAGACAGCTATACCTGTTCTGCAGACGGTGGTGCAGTAACTACCCGTGTAAACATTTACAATGAGTGGAATGCTCCGGATTCCTCTGCTCAGACAGGGGATGATAAGCATCTCGACTGCCGTGTCGCTTCCGGTAATGTGGATGATGCAACAGCAGTGCTGATTTCCAGCGATTATATTGATTCTTCTTCAGGAAGCGGTTTCCTTGTAGAGTCCATGGAAGTTACCTTTACTGTATCCGGTTTCGGAACAGTGGCAGCTGCCGGTGAAGGTGCAACAGGACTTGCTGCAGATCTGGATGGCGTATATCATGCTTATCTGGGAATTCAGGGACCTAAATACACATTCCGTGATGCATTTGATAATGCAACTACCGGTTATGGTACAGACTTCTTTGATCAGGTAACCTATCAGGGTGACACAGCAGAAGGCACTTCTGTTCCGGCTACAATCTATGATACGGAAATTGCCGGAAATGGTACTTATACAGTAGCGATTACCGGTATTGAATGGCCGGAAGATGAGTTTTCCGATCAGGAATTCATGAACATCATTATGTTATCTACAGATATTCCTAATTCCGGTGAGATTACCATCAGTGATATTGTTTTAACAATTGATGGTTCAGAAATTAACTGCTCTCCTCTTTTAAATGAAGAGTCAGTGAATTATATGCAGTATCAGCTGCAGAGTATTTATAATCCGGATATCCAGTCTATTGGATATTATCCTGTTCCGTATTCAACAATCGTAATCACCTTTACGGTTAGCGGAATGAACTATGATAATCCGGATGCTACAGGTGCACTTCCTTTTGAGGATGGTGCAGCTGCTGAGGAAGGAGCTGCTTCAGAAGCGGTTTCCGGCGAAACAGAGGCTGAACCGACAAAGAGCGGCATTGGTACAGGCGGTATCATTGCTATTGTTGTCGGTGTAGTGGCTGTTGCTGCTGTAGGCGTTGGTGTTGCTTCTAAAGGCAAAAAGAAAGATGAAGGCGAAAGTGAAGCAAAAAGCGAAGAAAAAGGCGACGACAAATAATTTTTAAAGTAAATCATATTGTTGGGCCACTGGGGACGGTGGCCCTTTTCATTCAGTTATTCCCAAATGTAAATATCAGGAACAGATTACAGTAATCACATAAGGAGCAGCGTATGAAATTTAGTAATGGATGTTGGTTAGAAAAGGAAGGAACAGCAGTATTTTCCCCGGCAGAGGTACATTTTTCCAGGATGGAAAAGGATAAGGTAACGATATGTGCACCTACGGCAAAGATCAATTCCCGTGGCGATACGCTTGGGGGAATTAATCTTACGATTATCATTACGTCGCCGTTGCCCGGAACATTACGGGTTCAGACTTATCATCATATGGGAGTGCAGGAAAAATCACCATCTTTTGAATTGGCTGATTTGAAGGAAAGTTATCTGCAATGTGAGGAGTCCGAAGAGGAACTGATTATCAGATCATCCTATCCCTGCACCATGGACAGGGATGATTCATCAGACGACGGGACATCCGGAACTTTGGATGCAAAACTGGTATTAAAGATTCGTAAATCGGATTGCAGGATGGAATTTTACCGCGAAGTATCTTCAGAGGCAACTTATCTGACATCTTCCGGCAGAAAAGACCTTGCTTATGTCAAAACTGACTGGAAGGGCCTTGCCTATGATCATGGCAGTGAACAGGATACCTATATGCGTGAGCAGCTGGGGATTGACGTATCAGAATATATTTATGGATTTGGAGAGCGTTTTACACCATGGATTAAGAATGGCCAGACTGTGGAAATCTGGAACTGTGATGGCGGTACTTCCACAGAGCAGTCTTATAAGAATATTCCTTTCTATATCTCCAATAAAGGCTATGGAGTTTTTGTAAATCATCCGGAAAAAGTATCTTTTGAAGTGGGTTCGGAAATGGTTACGAAGGTTGGCTTTACGGTGCCCGGTGAGTCCCTGGACTATTTCTTCTTCTGCGGAAACAATATGAAGGATGTTTTGATGCGCTATACGGATCTGACCGGGAAACCGGCACTTCCTGCACCGTGGACGTTTGGCCTCTGGCTGTCAACTTCCTTTACAACCAATTATGATGAACAAACGGTCAATGAATTTGTTGATGGAATGCTGGATCGTGGGATTCCGTTGAAGGTATTTCATTTTGACTGCTTTTGGATGAAAGAATTTGCATGGACAGATTTTACCTGGGATAAGAGCGTATTCCCGGATCCACAGGGAATGCTGGAACGATTAAAAAAGAAGGGCTTGAAGATCTGCTGCTGGATTAACAGCTATGTTGGTCAGGAGTCCGTTTTATTCCGGGAAGGAAAAGAAAAAGGATACTTTCTCAAACGAAAAAATGGGGATGTATGGCAGTGGGATATGTGGCAGCCCGGGCTTGCCATTGTGGATTTTACCAATCCGGCAGCCTGTGAATGGTATGCTTCCCATCTGGAACGTCTGATGGATATGGGGGTGGATTGTTTCAAGACAGACTTTGGAGAGAGAATTCCAACAGATTGTGTATATTATGATGGTTCAGATCCGGAGAAAATGCACAATTACTACACCTATTTATATAATAAATTGGTATTTGAAACGGTAGCAAAGAAAAAAGGGGTAGAGAATGCCTTTGTATTTGCCAGATCGGCAACGGCTGGTGGTCAGAAATTCCCGGTACATTGGGGAGGGGACTGCTGGTCTGATTATGTATCCATGGAGGAAAGTCTTCGTGGTGGTCTTTCTCTGGCAATGTCCGGTTTTGGTTTCTGGAGTCATGATATCGGAGGATTTGAAGATAAATCGACTGCGGACGTATATAAGAGATGGTGTGCATTCGGACTTCTTTCTACGCACTCCAGACTCCATGGGTCATCCTCGTACCGTGTGCCATGGAACTATGATGAGGAAGCGGTAGCGGTTGTCCGTAAATTTGCAAAATTAAAGGCTTCCCTGATGCCGTATCTATATGCGGAGGCGATTGAGACCGCAAGAACGGGATGCCCGATGCTTCGGAGCATGGTTCTGGAATTTGAAGAGGACCGGACCTGTGCTTATCTGGATAAGCAGTATATGTTAGGACAGTCACTGTTGGTTGCACCGATTTTTAATGATAAGGGAATTGCGGAATATTATCTTCCGAAGGATTTGGTCGGAACAAAATGGGTAAGTCTTTTAGATGCCATAGATGGAAAAGTTACGATTCATGAAGGTGGCAGCTGGTATAAGGAACCTTATGATTATCTGAGTATTCCATTGATGATCAGACCCGGACAAATCATTGCCCTTGGCAATTGTGATACGGATTGCGAATATGATTATGCAGATCAGGCTACCTATTACATCAATGCGGTGGATTTCTATGAAAGGAATGAGAAAGGTTCGCAACAGAAATCTTCGGGAATGACCTCTTGCAGTGTTTATAGCATGAAGAGAGAGTTGGAAGGAAAGCTTAGCGTGGAATGTAAGGATGGTCAATGCTATATTGCATACACCGGTAAAAAGCAATGTCTGGTAAAATTGATCACAGGAGATGGTATTGTTACACAGGAGATTTCCGGACCGGGAACCTATTCCCTGTAAAAAAATTCAGTAAAGGAGAAGGTAAATGAAAAAGGGTTACATAGGCGTGGATCTGGGGACCAGTGCCGTCAAACTGCTTTTGATGGATCAGGATGGGAATGTGGTTGATACCGTATCCAAAGAATATCCGCTCAGCTTTCCGAAGCCGGGCTGGTCAGAACAGAATCCTTACGACTGGTATGAGCAATCAATCGCAGGAATGAAGGAATTAATTGCAAATAAGGACATTGAGATAAAGGGAATCAGTTTTGGTGGACAGATGCATGGTCTGGTTGTCCTTGACAGTGACGATCAGGTCATTCGGCCGGCAATACTCTGGAATGATGGAAGAACCGTGAAGGAGTGCGCATATTTAAATGAGACGGTTGGAAGAAACGTAGTTTCCGAAGAAACCGGAAATATTGCATTTGCCGGGTTTACTGCTCCGAAGCTGCTCTGGATGAAAGACAATGAACCTGCCAATTTCTCCAGAATTTCCAAGATCATGCTTCCGAAGGATTATTTGATTTACCGTCTGAGCGGAGTGCATGCAACCGATGTGTCAGATGCATCCGGCATGCTTTTGTTTGATGTGAAAAACCGGAAATGGTCTGAGAAAATGTGTGAACTTTGCAATGTTGAGATAACGCAGCTTCCACAGATTTTTGAAAGCTATGAGGTTGTGGGCACATTAAAAGGTGAAATTGCCAAAGAACTGGGACTGTCAGAAGAAGTTAGAATTATTGCTGGTGCAGGAGATAACGCTGCTGCTGCAGTCGGTACAGGGACAATTCGTGATGGGGATTGCAATATTTCTCTTGGTACAAGCGGAACCATCTTCATTGCATCCGATGAATATTCCGTTGACCCTCAAAATGCGCTGCATTCTTTTGCACATGCGTCTGGAAAATACCACCTGATGGGCTGCATGCTTTCTGCAGCATCCTGTAATAAATGGTGGATTGAAGATATTCTCCGGTCCGGCGATTATGTAAAAGAGCAGAAAGATATTGATGAGCTGGGAAATAACGAAGTATTCTTTCTTCCCTATCTGATGGGAGAGCGTTCTCCGCACAATGATCCTCTGGCGAGAGGTGCATTCATCGGAATGAGTATGGATACCACCAGAAGCAGTATGACACAGGCAATTATGGAAGGGGTTGCTTTTGCCCTTAGAGATTCTCTGGAGGTGGCAAGAAGTCAGGGAATCTTGCTTCAAAGAACCAAGATCTGCGGTGGCGGTGCCAGAAGTCCTCTTTGGAAAAAGATCATCGCCAACGTACTGAATATGACGGTGGATTCCATCGCCAGCGAGGAAGGACCGGCACTGGGAGGCGCCATGCTTGCTGCGGTTGGATGCAAAGAATTTGCTTCGGTGGAAGAGGCAGCAGACAAAATTGTTAAGGTAACGGAGTCGGTGGAGCCGGATCCGGAGATTGCGACAAGGTATGAGAAAAAATACCGGAAGTTTCAGCAATTGTATCCTGCATTAAAGGAGTTTTACAGTGCCATATAGAGCATTTAGAGTTTCGCAATTACCTGTTCATATAAGAAGGAGGTTATAGATAAAAATGGAAATAAAAAAAGTTACGGATCCGGCATTCGCAAGATATGGCCGGGTATTAACGGAATATGATTTTGCGGAATTGGTTAAAACGATGGAAGAGAAGGCACCATGTCCGGCGGATGTCGTATATGAGCCATCGGTGGATTATCTGGAAGCACTTACCATTGCCAAAGAGTTTCAAACAAAGGCCTATGGTGAAATGGATGTGCAGGTTGGCTATTGTGACGGCAATAATTATTTATTGAATGCGGTGGAATACCATAGAAGCAGTGAATTGAATATTGCAGCCACGGATGCGGTTCTGATTCTGGGCAGGCAGCAGGATATTGCAGAGGATTATTCTTATGATACGGCAAAAATGGAAGCCTTTCTTCTGCCTAAGGGATGCGGTGTGGAAATCTATGCTACCACGCTTCATTATGCACCCTGTAATGCAGATGAAAATGGATTCAAGGTGGTTGTTGTCTTACCAAAGGGAACCAACTATCCATTGGCAGAGAACCATGCAATCGTAGAGTCCCCTGCCGTAACGGAGGACTGTTTACTGGCAGCAACGAATAAATGGTTAATCGGTCATCCGGAGGCAGATCTTGCACCCGGAAGCTTTATCGGTTTAAAAGGGGTAAATTTATCCGTCAAATAATATACCTATAACAGAAGGAGGATCAAAAAATGAGTCAGTCAGTAATGAACAAGCCGGCAATCAAAGTCGGAATCGTAGCAGTCAGCAGGGACTGTTTCCCGGAAAGTTTATCGGTAACAAGAAGGCAGAATCTGGTAAAGGCATATCAGGCCAAATATGATGGAACTGAAATCTATGAGTGCCCGGTCTGTATCGTTGAAAGCGAAATCCATATGAAGCAGGCACTTGCGGATATTCAGAATGCGGGCTGTAATGCCCTTTGCGTATATCTTGGTAACTTTGGTCCGGAAATTGCAGAGACAATGCTTGCAAAAGAGTTCAAAGGTCCGAAGATGTTCATGGCAGCAGCAGAGGAAACATCGGAAAATGGCGGACTGGTACAGGGCAGAGGAGATGCCTTCTGCGGTATGCTGAATGCCAGCTATAATTTGAAATTGAGAGGGGTAAAAGCATATATTCCGGAGTATCCTGTTGGAACCGCTGAAGAATGTGCCGATATGCTCCATGAATTTCTTCCGGTGGCAAAAGCACTCTATGCACTGGAACATCTTAAAGTCATCAGTTTTGGCCCAAGACCCAATAATTTTCTGGCATGTAATGCTCCAATCTATCAGCTGTATCAGCTTGGGGTGGAGATAGAAGAAAATTCAGAGCTTGATCTTTTTGAAAGCTTTAATAAACATGCAGGGGATGCAAGAATTCCGGATGTGATAAAGAGCATGGAAGAAGAACTGGGAAGCGGCAATAAGAAGCCTGAGATTCTGACCAAGCTTGCTCAATATGAGCTTACACTGCTTGATTGGATAGAAGTACATAAAGGTTCCAGAGATTATGTATGTATTGCCGCGAAATGCTGGCCGGCATTCCAGACACAGTTTGGATTTGTTCCGTGTTACGTCAATTCCCGCCTGACGCAGATGGGTATTCCTGTGGCATGTGAAGTGGATATTTACGGTGCTCTTTCTGAATTTATCGGAACCATTGTCAGTGATGATACGGTTACCCTGCTTGATATTAATAATACCGTTCCGGCGGACATTTATAAGCAGGATATTCAGGGGAAATTTGATTATACACAGAAGGATGTCTTTATGGGATTCCACTGTGGTAATACTGCTTCCTCAAAGCTTTCCTTCTGTGAGATGAGAAATCAGATGATCATGGCAAGATCGCTTCCGGAAGAAGTAACCAATGGTACACTGGAGGGCGATATCATGCCCGGTGAGATTACCTTTTTCCGGCTTCAAAGTACAGCTGATGCAAAACTTCGTGCCTATATTGCACAGGGAGAGGTCCTTCCTGTCTGCACAAGATCCTTTGGAGCAATTGGTATTTTTGCAATTCCGGAAATGGGACGTTTCTACCGCAATGTCTTGATTGAAAAGAATTATCCCCATCATGGTGCCGTTACATTCGGACATCACGGAAGATATTTGTATGAAGTATTCCGTTATCTCGGAGTAGAGGCGGAAGAAATTGATTATAATCATCCCAAGGGAGTTCTTTACAGAACAGAAAATCCATTCTCCTGATAGTATGAGGGCGCTTCCGGCATGGAAAGCGTCCTCATGTAAGATAATGGTAAAGTGCGATTGTAAAATAACATTGTACAGGAATCGTAGGATAAAACGAGAATTATGAATATAAAAAGAATTGTGAAAAGCCTGTCAGGCTGGCTGCCGAATCTGTTGTTTATTATTCTGGCTGTCAGCATGGCAGTGCTGCATTTTCCCAATGAAATAGAGATGCTGGCTGAGGATGCACTGTACCAAAAACCCGAAGCCATTCCCAATCAGATTAAGATTATTGCCATTGATGAGGAAACTCTTGCAAAGCTGGGACCATATTCCGACTGGGACAGGATTTATTTTGCGGATCTGATTGACCGGTTATGCACGGATCCGTCTTCAAAACCAAGAGTCATTGGAATGGATGTGATCTTTACCGGGACAGGAAATCCGGAAAGTGATCAGAGGCTGGTCACTGCAGTGGAAAATGCGGGGAATGTCATTATGGCTTCTAAACTGGAAATGAATTCCAGGGTGAGTTTTTCTGATGAGGAAAACCGATATGTTCTTCAGAATATGATTGAGAATGAAATTCTGGCATATACGCCACTGGATCAGGTATCCTCCCCGGGTTTTACCAATATGATCTTTGATGAGGATGGGTATGTGAGGCATACTTATACCTATATCCGGCAGGAAGATGAATTATACAAAAGCTTTGCATTTCAGATTGCAGAACGCATGCTGGAGGATCCTAAAATTTTATATGAAAATTCCCCTGTCATAGAATTTTCTTATACGGGAGTGCCCGGTGATTTTGAAACCATCCCTATGTCGGCTGTCTTGGATGGAACGGTTCCGGCAGACTACTTTGCAGATAGTATTGTATTGATTGGTGCATATGAAGAAGGACTTCTGGATTCCTATCATGTGCCGATTGATCATTCTAAAGCCATGTATGGTGTAGAGTGTCATGCCAATGCAGTCTGGGCACTAGTGGAGCAGAGACAGATTCATACGGTCCCGGTCTGGATCGAAGGTCTGGTTACTGCTCTTATCATTGCAGGATTAGGCTATGTGATGAAAAAGTGCAGGCTCAGAACCTGTCTGTTTGTTCTGTTTGGAGTACTGATTATTTATCCGCTGGGGGCATTGGGACTGTTTGGGATTACTCAGTACAAATTATCACTATTATACATACCAATTGCTGCAGTGTTGGAATTTCTTCTGTTTCTTCTGATTCGCTATGTGGAATTACAAAAGAAGCGGGCAGAGGAAATGCAGAAAATGCTTTTTTCCATGGCAGATTCCATGGCAGAGGCCATTGAGGGAAGAACGCCATATAATGCCAATCATACGAAGAATGTGGCGAAACGCTGTATTGAAATGATGGATTATATCAACCGGATGCACAAAGAAAAAAGAACGGAGATGCATTTTTCAAAGAAGGATAAGAATCAGATGTATCTGGCTGCCATGCTTCATGATATCGGGAAAATGGATGTTCCGCTGGAGGTAATGGATAAACCGACGAAGCTTGGTCATCTGGAAGAGTCCCTGCGTGCAAGGCTGGAAAAAATCATGTTAAAGCTTCAGGTGGATGCACTGACGGATGTGATCCCTAGGGAAGAAGCGGAAATAAAAATAGAAAAGATTCAGCAGTTTCTCGAAAAGCTTGATGGATTTAACTGCGGACGCCCCTTAAAAGAAGAGGAGTGGAATCTGATCGATGAGATGGGGGCATCAGTATATTGCTCTGGAGATGGAGAGGAAATCCCATATCTGACCGGCGAGGAGCTGGATGATCTGCATATTAAGGCAGGAACCCTTTCGGAGCAGGAACGGCAGATCATGCAAAGCCATGTAGTTTATACGGATAAAGTGCTGAATCATGTGTATTTCGGAAGTGATTTTAAGGATGTCAGAACAATTGCAGCCAATCATCATGAGTTACTGAACAAAAAGGGATATCCCAAAGGACTTGGTGCCGAACAGATTGATACCTTGACAAGAATTCTGACCATTATGGATATTTTTGATTCTCTCATTGCAGATGACCGGCCCTATAAAAAGCCCAAGCCTGTAAAGGTTGCTTTTGAAATCCTGGAGGAAGAAGCAGAAGCGGGAAAAATTGACAAGGAGCTTTTAGAGATTGCCAAAGAAATCTGGCTGGTATGATGTTATCAGAGACCGGCAGAACCATTAGATTCCAGCAGAATGTTGCACCAATCAAAGGGTAGGAGAAAGGAAAAAGAAAATGTCAGATGGAAAAAATCTTTATCACAAAAATTTTAGAAGGAAGATTCTGGTGGCAATCTGCCTTGTATTGTTTCTGATCAGTGCATGGAAAGGAATTCCGCAGACAGTACTTCTCATGCCGGATTGGACAGTCAGTGCTGTAGTATCCTATGCAGACCGGGATGGAGACAATGGATATGACACATTGAGAATTTATGATGAAAATGGAAACAAACAGGTATTTTATTACTATTATTCAGGAAATCGTTCTCATCTGCAGAAGGATCAGGAGGTTCTTGTTGCCGGAGATATTACCTTTGTTACGCAGTCAACAGAGCCGGGCGTAAATGCAGACCTGGTTGTAGGAACTAGAGCAAGTGCTATGCTTTGGCTGGGGATATGTCTGGCATCCGGTCTGGCGGTGCTTTTTCTGATTCCCGGAATTGTAAGAAATCAGAAAAATAAACCATGGTCATCTGAGGAAGAAGCATATTCTAAGTCTAAAATAGTCAGTGGTTTATGGACCTTAGAAATATTCTCCCTTTTGATAGCCGTTCTGATGGTAGTTATGGGTATGCTTCATACAGTGCAGTATCTTACGATGGAGAATCACACCACCGGAAGGGTAATCTATCAGACAAGCCGGCAGAGTATAGAGCAGACCCCGGGTTATGATTCTCATTTTCGGAGTAATCCCGCTACAGCGGCATATGGAAATCTGCGTCATAGGAAGAACTATACAGTACTGGAGATTGAGCTGGATTCTCCTATTGATGGTGAGGAGCAGATCTGGTGTGAGGGCAATTATCTGGTAATGGGTAACAAGAATGTGAATCTGGGATTTAATGAGGAAACGGTTGTGGTATTGACGGCGGTAGACAAATTGTTTCTTGGCATAGGCGGGTGTTTTCTGATTCTGCATGCCTTATCAGCAGGACTGCTTTCTAAGCGGAATCCTTATGGAGGAAGATTTTTCTGGTTCTTCCGGTGACGAAGCAGGATATGATTGTTTTGGTACTTTTAGCAATCATATAAGCTGTGATTGCTCCGGGGCAATTGAAGTTTCCGGGCATTGCGATAAAGGAGTTAGTGTAAGAGAGGTATGGTTATTTTATGAATTTAAAATACCCGATTCTTTTAATCCACGGAATGGGATTTCGGGATTACAAATATAAGAATTATTGGGGAAGGATTCCGGCATACTTAGAGTCCCATGGTGTAAAGATATTTTATGGGATGCAGGATTGTAATGGATCTTTACTTTCCAATTGCCGGCAGCTTAGTACCCGGATCGATCAGATATTTCAGGAACACCATTTGGAAAAGGTCAATATCATTGCCCATTCCAAAGGAGGGCTGGAGGCAAGATATCTGATTTCTTCCATGGGTTACGCAGATAAGGTGGCATCTCTTACCACGATTTCCACACCCCACCATGGTTCGGTAACTGTGGATCATTTGATGAAGTTTCCGGATGGGCTGATCAGAGCGGGCTGTAAAATTGTAGATTTGTGGTTCTGTATCCTTGGGGATAAGGATCCGCATACCTATGAAGCAATCTGCCTGTTCAGAACGAAAGATGCAGAGGAATTCAATCAGAATAATCCTGACAGAGAAGGTATTTATTATCAGAGTTTTTCCTTTATTACCAAATCTGTTTTGGGGGATCTGTTTTTAGGAATTCCTTATCTTGTTGTAAAACACTGGGAAGGGGATAATGACGGTCTTCTGGCACCGCGGGCTTCTGTCTGGAGTGGATATCGGGGGATTTATTCCGGCAGTGGAATCGGAGGAATCTCCCATTGTGATGAGGTGGACATGTTTCATCGGTCTTTTGGGAAAAAATCCGATTTGAGGTCAGCAGGAGAAAAATATGAAAACGTGAATAGGATTACGGATATTCGGGAGTTTTATCTTTCCATTGTAAAGGAACTGGAGGCACGAGGGCTTTAGGATAAGACATTTTTAAAGTGGAGAAACAAATACATTTTCGATAGTTAATGTGGGAAAGAATGTTATAATTATGATACAAGGTAGAAGAAAATGTCTTTCTATGAAACAATCATCTGCTATAATAGAGATTAGAAATTTAAAGGGATGTAAGATAAGTAGCAGACAGAGGATATTATACGAGGAGACTAACTATGAGAAGTCGTTTATCAGCATTATTTCTATTGGTAGTTCTTTTGACCGGATGTGGACTTGTTGGTGAGGTTCCGGGAGAGGATGCAGAGGAATCTGAAGAAGTGGAATATGTCTATGACGATGCAGATGTGATAGACAGTGTTTCGATTGAAAAATCAGTGTATGACGAGAATCGTTTAAAGATTTATATGTCGGGAGCGTTTACGCCTGATTACATTATGTGTTATGATGAGGATTTTGATCTCATAGATTGTGAGTGGGAGTATAATTATCTCAATGGAAAAATGGTAATCAAAGGCGAAGAGGCAGAAAAGATCAGCGGAATCTTTTTCGCAGATAGTTATATGCAATATTATATCCGCTATCTGGATAGTGACCAGTATGCCATTTTCAGTCTTTGTTTTGCCGATGATGCCGGCTGGCTGGAATGCGAGGGTGACGCAACCCTTTATTATACTCAGGAAGAACTGGATGCACAAAGAGAGAGCGCCGAGGAAGCTCAGAGGAAGATAGAAGAGACCTTTGCAGAGTTTGAAGGCATGTGGGTATCTGATGAGGATCCGGGTGCATATGTAAGATTTTATTATGAAGACGATCTCCGCTGTATGGAAATCCGCAGGCTCGCGGACGATGGAGAATATGATAGCGAGTACCATTCTGTAGATGATATTTTCGTGAGTGAGGGTTATGATGGAGAGGTACTTACCATTCTGGATGCGCCTTCCTGGGGATTGAGGATAGAATATAATCTTGCAGCGGATCATAATTCTTTTTCTGGGGGTTACGGAGGTAGTAGCACCTATGTAAGGCAGTGATCCATGATAAGATGCCGGGTTAAAAGCCCGTTAAAAAACTTTGTACGGCGAAATGCCCTAAATAAATTACTTGAATGACATTATGCGCTATGAAAACGCTTAGCGCATAGGAATGAAAGTAATTTATTTAGGGCATTTTTCTAAATCATAATTGTAAACGGGCTTTTAACCCCAGCATCATAATTATACTGCCTTACATGATGTTTCAGGTAGTTGTAAACCGGGATAAAAATCTTGGTGATATTTTTAAATGATTGTATATTTGTGCATATTCTGCCGAAGTTATGCTGTCAATAAAATTGATGGCATAATTTTTTTGTATACCATTTTTTTTCAAAAGATCCACAGCCTTATTATAGGCAATCGCAGCCTCAATTTCTGAGGAATAGGTCCCAATGATATGATTGCCATTCACATGGATGACGGCACGATAGAAAAGTCTGCCGTCTTTTTTATATTGTCTGACTCCATGATAGGAATTCAGAATTTCGATATTGGAATAGCGGAAATCCAGGGGGTCTCCGTTTTTAAAACGATAATCGCGGCCCTCTACGGCATATTGTTTGATATTGTAACGGCTTGCAATGTTCACCTGAATACCATAATCAGCCACAAAAAGATGATTTCCGCGTTTCATGATCTTGTGTGAGGAATAGTAAAAAAGATCATCAACATCAAACTTCAAGATTTCATTTGGCGAAAGATAGTAATAAAACATTTTAGGCCGGATATAGATCGGGTTGGAGATATAAAGACCATTGTCTCGGAAATTGATCAGACTCACCCGTTTTTCAAAGGGGAGGATACAGGTGGAAGAGTACTGTTCTATCGTGATTTCTTTACTGTTCAGAATAGAAAGTGCCTCCTTATATGCTTTGTGGGCTTCCTGCTCTGTAGTATAGCTGCCAAGACTGATATGCTTGTTGCGAAATGTGAGAGAGGAACGGTAATAAACAGTATGATCTTTTCTTTTAGCGGAATATACGCCTGGGAGATTTTTTGCTGTCATATGACAATTATAGCAAACAAGAGCCCTGCTGGCAAACCTTATGCATATTTCTTTCTATGTCTGAATAAAATATTAGGAAAGATTTTTTGGAGGACATGTATTTGCATAAAAAATATTCCTGTTACATTATGGTATTGTGCGGTATGATAACGGTTCTCGTTTTGATTGCAAATCTTCTGGATAATATTCAGAAAATGCCCGGTGGTATGATGGATTTCACAGGGATAGAGACTGCTTCGGAACCATTGGTGAACCAGGGATACGTACGTAATCTTGAAGAAATTACGGGCAATGAGAGGACCATTCAATGCTCCCTGATGGATCAGAACTACCGGATTGATCTGGATGAGAGGGAAATGGAGGTTTTATGCAGAATTGTGCAGGCAGAGGCCGGGGGAGAGGACAGAATGGGAAAAATCCTGGTAGCAGATGTGATTATTAATCGGGTACTTAGTCCCAATTTCCCGGATGATGTTGAGGAGGTTGTTTTTCAGTATAGTAATGGGGTATATCAGTTTTCTCCGGTCAGAAACGGACGATATTATGATGTGGAGATTACAGAGGAAACCAGGGAGGCAGTGCTTTGTGCACTGCGGGAGGAGGATGCATCCGGCGGGGCATTGTATTTTGCATCCAGACAATACGCCAGTCCGGATAAAATGTCATGGTTTGATGATCATCTTACCTGTGTTGAAAAACATGGAGGTCATGAATTCTTCCGATGAAACTGTAATGTTGATTGCATGGATAAGCCGTTTGTGATATAATACGTGGCGTGACTAAGACGGATCACCGTATTAGAATGGAATTTACACATTAGAAAAGGATGGGAGACAATACAATGGATTTGATGTATAGCAGTACAAGAAATGCAGGGGAAAAGGTAACAGCATCTCAGGCTGTCTTACAGGGACTGGCCAATGACGGAGGATTATTTGTTCCGAATCAGCTTCCGAAACTTGATCTTGCAATCAGGGATATGACCACAATGGATTACAAAGCAATTGCTTATGAGGTTATGAAGCTGTTTCTGACAGACTATACAAAGGAAGAACTGATGCATTGTATTAACAGTGCTTATGATTCCAAATTTGATACGGAAGAGATTGCTCCTTTGGTATATGCAGACGGAGCCTATTATCTGGAACTTTTTCATGGTGCAACCATTGCCTTTAAGGATATGGCTTTATCCATTCTGCCGTATCTGATGACGACTGCAGCAAAGAAGAATCACCTGAAGGAAGAAATCGTTATTCTGACGGCTACCAGTGGTGACACAGGAAAGGCTGCCCTGGCAGGATTTGCAGATGTGGAAGGCACCAGAATCGTAGTATTTTATCCGAAAAATGGTGTCAGTGCGGTTCAGGAAAAGCAGATGGTGACACAGCGTGGTAAAAACGTAAAAGTTATTGGTATCCACGGAAATTTCGACGATGCACAGACCGGTGTCAAAAAAATGTTTTCCGATGAGGAACTGAAGGCGGAGCTTAAGTCCAAGGGATATGTTTTCTCTTCTGCCAATTCGATTAACATCGGACGTCTTGTGCCGCAGATTGTATATTATGTTTATGCATATGTAAACCTGTTGAAAAATGGAAAAATCCAGGATGGCGAAAAGATCAATGTGGTAGTTCCTACCGGTAACTTTGGTAACATTCTTGCTGCATTTTATGCAAAGAATTTAGGACTGCCTATTGCTAAACTGATTTGTGCATCCAATGAGAATAAGGTATTATACGACTTCTTCGGCAATGGTGTGTATGACAGAAACAGGGAGTTTATTCTGACAAGCTCTCCCTCCATGGATATTCTGATTTCAAGTAATTTAGAGCGTCTGATTTATCAGATTGCAGGATGCGATGATAAGAAAAATGCAGAACTGATGAAGAGTCTTTCTGAGACAGGTGTTTATGAGATTACGCCGGAAATGAAAGAAAAACTGGCTGACTTTTATGGCGGATATACAACGCAGGAGAATACAGCTAAGAAGATTCATGAGCTGTATGAGAAGACAGGATATATTATTGATACCCATACTGCTGTTGCTTCTGCAGTATATGATGATTATAAGACAGCTACAAAGGATGAAACCGTCAGCGTGATTGCTTCCACGGCAAGTCCTTATAAGTTCTTAAGAAGTGTCATGACAGCTATTGATCCGTCTTATGAATCAATGGATGATTTTGCACTGATTGATGAATTATGCAGACTTTCCAAAGTAGAAGTACCGAAGGCAATTGAAGATATCAGACAGGCACCGGTACTTCATGATACAGTATGCGAAAAAGATGAAATGCAGGCGATGGTCAAAGGATTCTTAGGAATATGAAACATATATTAATGGTAGATGATGTCACAACAAATTTGAAGAGTGCGGCAGAGGTATTGCAGCCCTACTACCAGTTATCTATGGCAAAATCCGGGAAACAGGCATTGCAGTTTTTAAAGAAGAACATTCCAGATCTGATTCTGTTAGATCTGATGATGCCTGAGATGGATGGCTACGAAACCATGGAGCAGATAAAATTAAATCCCATGACAGCAAAGATTCCCATTATCTTTCTGACTGCAGATACGGAACAGTCAAGTGAGATCCGGGGACTTCAGATGGGAGCAATGGATTTTATCACCAAGCCATTCAGGGCAGAGGCGATGCTTGGAAGGATTGAAAAAGTTCTTCAGATGGAAGATATGAGGAAATCTCTTTTGTATAATTCCGGTGAGGATGCTGAAACAGGATTGCTGACAAGAAAAGCAGTGTCTGCACAGATTGCTCAGAAAGCTGCACAGTCAGAGGGAACAGCAATATTGATCAATCTGGATGATTTTGGCGGATATAATGATGCCTGTGGTATGGAGGAAGGAAACAGAATCCTGAGAGATTTTGCAGATCAATTAAAAAATCTGCGTACAGATCAGAACGAATATGGGGAAATCCTGCTGGCAAGGTTAAGCACAGATGAATTTCTGATATATCTTCCGCTGCGGATGGAGGAAGAAGGGCTGAAGCAGATTTGCGGAGAGGAAATCCCTGCATTTTTAAAAGGTGTATCAGACCAGGGGAAAAAGATACTTACGGCATCTGTGGCAGCTGCCTATATGCACCCGGATAGTATGGATTTTGAAGCATTGTATCAGAATCTGATGAGGGCCATGTATCATGTAAAGCAGAGCGGCAAGAATAGCTGGCATCTTTACCGGGAATAGGCGATTATATTTGGAAAAGGGAGTCGACGGATCAATGACGGGAGAAGATAAGAAAACAGAAAGCATACAGGAGATGCTCCACAGAATTGACCATACCATGTTAAAGGCATTTGCTTCATGGGAGGACATTAATAAGCTGTGCGAGGAGGCAATCCGTTATCAGACGGCAAGTGTATGTGTTCCTCCTTCTTATATTGCCCGGATTAAGGATACTTATGGTACAGAACTTAAGATCTGTACGGTGATCGGCTTTCCTTTGGGTTATTCAACTACTGCAGCAAAAGTGTTTGAAACAGAGGATGCAGTGAAAAACGGTGCAGATGAGATCGATATGGTAATCAATATCGGTGATGTCAAAAATGGTGCTTTTGATCTGGTGGAGCAGGAGATCAGGGCAGTTCGTGAAGCATGTTCCGACAAGGTGCTGAAGGTGATTATTGAAACCTGTTATCTGACAGAGGAAGAAAAGAAACGTATGTGTGGCATCGTGACAGCAGCAGGAGCAGATTATATTAAGACTTCGACAGGCTTTGGAACAGCCGGAGCAACAGAGGAAGATATTCTCTTGATGAAGGAGAATATTGGTGCAGGAGTAAAGATCAAGGCAGCAGGTGGAATTCGCACCAAAGAAGCGCTGGAACGTTTTGTGGAGCTTGGCTGTGACAGGGTTGGAGCATCGGCAACTGCCAATTTTGCCGCCGATTGTTAATCTTTTTTTAAAATGATAGTAGGGAGCGTGAACCGGCTTGGAAAATAATATGATAAAGGAACGTATTGATGCACTCAGGGGGATGATGAAGGCCGCCGGAGTGCATTATTATTTAATTACGACAGATGATCCGCATGGTTCGGAATATATCAATGATTATTATAAGGAACGGGAATACTTCTCGGGATTTACAGGCTCAAACGGGGATCCTCTGGTGGGAGAAAAGGAGTGCCTGCTCTGGACAGACGGAAGATATTTTGTCCAGGCAGAAAAGGAGCTTGCCGGAAGCGGTATACGACTGATGAAAAGTGGACAGATCGGTGTGCCGACAGTGGAGGAATATCTGCGTGATCACAACGAAAATGGAATGCGGCTTGGATTTTATGGGTTCTGTATGCGTGCTGCCAGAGGAAAAAAGCTGGATAAACTGATGCAGGAAAAATGTGGAGAGTTACTGTATTCTGACGATCTGGCAGGCTGTGTTTTTTTGGAAAGACCGGCAGATAGTGCGGCACCGGTTAGAGTGCTGGAAGAAGAATTGACAGGAGAAAGTTATCTTCAGAAGCTGGAACGGGTACGTGGTGAAATGGACAAGCAATCGGCAGATGCACTGTTGTTGACAAAGCTGGAAGACCAGATGTGGCTGTTCAATATCAGAGGGGCAGACATTGCATGCAATCCTGTGGCGTATGCTTATACTTTGATTTTAAAGGACAGAGTTTATTTATATTTAAAAGAAGCTGTCTTGGATGACAAAGCGTCAGATTATTTTAACGAAAATGGAATAGAACTTCTGCTCTACGAAAATTTTGTAGAAGATCTTCCGCAGAGATTACAACAGCTGAAGGAACGGCTGGACAGAAAAGGAAAGGTTATGGCAGATCCGGAGGTAATCAGTTATTCGGTTTGTCGTATGATTAATGACAAAGCAGAATTTCTTGGGGCGCAGAATCCTACAGAAAAGATGAAAGCTGTTAAGAATCCTGTGGAAATAGAAAATCTGAAAAAGGTTTATCTGGCTGACAGCCTTGCTTTAACAAGATTTATCCGTTTTATCAAGGAACACAGAAATGACGGATTGCGGGAGTGCGAGGCTGCAGATATTTTAGACGGTTACCGGCGGGAAATAGAAGGATTTACGGATCTTTCTTTTCCGACAATCAGTGCATACGGAGCCAATGCAGCCATGATGCATTATGAAGCAGTACCCGGAAAAGATGCAGTTATCAGACCGGAGGGAATCTATTTGGTTGATTCCGGGGGACAGTATGATGGTGGTACGACCGATGTAACCAGAAGTATTATCATGGGAGACATCACAGAGGAAATGAAACGCCATTTTACGCTGGCAGCAATGGGAATGCTCCGGCTGCAGAATGCAGTATTTTTACATGGCTGTACGGGGCGGAATCTGGATATCCTTGCGAGGGGACCGATATGGCAGCAGGAGATGGATTATAAATGCGGCACCGGGCATGGGATTGGTTATATGCTGAGTGTGCATGAGGGACCTCAGAATATCAGCTGGAAATCCAGAAAGGCATCACAGGAAGCAGTTCTGGAAGAAGGGATGCTGGTATCCGATGAACCGGGAGTATATATTGCAGGGAGCCATGGAATCAGGACAGAAAATATTCTTTTGTGTGAAAAACGTGGCTGTAATGAGGATGGGCAGTTTATGGGCTTTGTTCCTTTGACGCTGGTTCCCATAGATCTTGAGGGGATTGATTCCTCTCTGATGGAGCCCGGTGATGTGGAACGATTGAACAGTTATCATCGGCTCGTCTTTGAATCTTTGTCGGAATATATGAATCATGAAGAAAAGGAATGGTTAAGAAATCAAACAAAACCTGTTTACTTTTTTTAGGGCATTTGTTATAATATTCAAGGTGTGTAGCATTTAATAAAGCGAAACATTTAAATAATATACAAGGAGGAAGTAAGATGGCAACAAAAGCAAACTATGCCAGAAAAGACATTGGACCTAACAAGGTTGGTTTCCCGAAGGTAGGAACACCTGTAACTAACACACGTGCGATTATCGAGGCACCTTTTTATGCAAACAATGTCGTTAAGATCAACACATTAAAGGAAGCTTATGAGCTCGCTAAGAATTCACCGGGAACAATCGTAACAGATATGCCTGTTTACAGAGGTGAAGAATTCGGTCTTGAGCCGGATGCAAAGGTTCTGTTATTCAATGACGGTTCCATTACCGGTCGTTATGCTCCGGCACGTAGAATTACAGGAAAGCCGGGAACAGACAATGCAAAGCTTGACAAGATCCTTATGGATGCTGTTTATGATACACGTTGGAAGACAATGTATCATGCAGAAGCATTTATCGGACTTGATCCTGAGTTTATGGTTAAGGCTCATCTTCTGATTCCGGAAGGAGAAGAGAACCTCCTTTACAACTGGTTGCTGAACTTCCAGTACTGCTCAGATGAATATGTAAAGATGTATAAGAATTCCAAGATGATCGGCAATGGCAAAGAGCCGGATATTTATATCTTATCCGATCCTCAGTGGAAGGGTGCTCCGGGTCAGGAAGATGTTTGTGATCCGAACTGCTTATGCTACTTCGATACAAACAACAACTGTGCAGCAATCCTTGGTATGAGATACTTTGGTGAGCACAAGAAAGGTACTCTGACACTTGCATGGGCACTGGCTAACAGAAATGGTTATGCTTCCTGCCATGGTGGACAGAAGGAGTACACACTTGCTAATGGTAAGAAATATGTTGCTGCAGTATTTGGTCTGTCAGGATCAGGTAAGTCAACAATTACACATGCAAAGCATGGTGGAAAGTATCCTGCAATCAAAGTTCTTCATGATGATGCATTTATCATCAATGCTGATACCTGTGCATCTGTAGCACTTGAGCCTACATATTTTGACAAGACAGCAGATTATCCTTGCGACTGCGAAGATAACAAGTATCTGCTTACCTGCCAGAACGTATCCGCTACAAAGGATGAGAATGGCAATGTAGTTATCGTAACAGAGGATATCAGAAATGGTAACGGCCGTGCAATCAAGTCTAAACTCTGGTCTCCGAACCGTGTAGACAAGATTGACTCTCCGGTTAATGCAATCTTCTGGATTATGAAGGATCCGACCATTCCTCCTGTAGTTAAGCTGAAAGGTGCTTCTCTTGCATCTGTTATGGGTGCAACACTTGCTACCAAGAGATCTACAGCTGAAAGATTAAAAGAGGGTGTTGATCCTAATGCATTGGTTGTTGAGCCGTATGCTAACCCGTTCAGAACATATGAGCTGGTAAATGACTACAAGAAGTTCAAAGATCTTGTTGAGAAGAAGAACGTTGACTGCTACATCATCAATACCGGCGATTTCATGGGCAAGAAGGTTCAGCCTAAGGATACACTCGGTGTTATCGAAGCAATCGTTGAAGGCAAGGCTAAGTTCAAGAAGTGGGGACCGTTCTCTGATATCGAGATCTTCGAGTGGGAAGGCTTTGTTCCTAACTTGAAGGATAAGGATTACGTAGCTCAGCTGAAGGCTCGTATGAACGACAGACTTGAGTACGTTAAGAATCTGGATAAGGCAGAAGGCGGATACAACAAGCTTCCGAAGGATGCTGCTGCAGCACTGAAGAAGGTTGTTGATGAGGCTAATACATTGAAATAAGACAGCAGGCCGGTGTTAAATACACAATAACTGCTAATAAGGGGCATGTCCGTAAGGATGTGCCCTTTTTAGGTTATGAAAATAGGTTTCGTATTAATTATAGGCTCTAATTTGCAAAAAAAGTCATTATTTTATTCTGATTTTGTAAAAAATGGTTGAAAAATCCTGTCCGATAGTTTAAACTATAAAGGTATTATTTCGTGACAATTTTAGGAGGATATAACGATGATTTCTGCAGGTGATTTCAGGAATGGAATTACGATTGAATTTGATGGAAATGTTTATCAGATTATCGAGTTTCAGCACGTAAAACCAGGAAAGGGCGCAGCATTTGTCAGAACAAAGCTGAAGAATATCAAGAGTGGCGGTGTCGTAGAAAAGACTTTCCGTCCTACAGAAAAATGCCCCCAGGCACGTATTGATAGAAAAGAAATGCAGTATCTGTATGCAGATGGTGATCTGTATAACTTTATGGATACAGAAAATTATGAGCAGATCGCATTGAATAAGGACACCATCGGCGATGCGCTTAAGTTCGTTAAGGAGAATGAGATGGTAAAGGTATGTTCCCACAATGGTAACGTATTTGCTATTGAGCCGCCTCTCTTCGTTGAACTTCAGATTACAGAGACAGAGCCAGGCTTCAAGGGCGATACTGCAACAGGTGCAACAAAGCCTGCAATTGTTGAAACAGGTGCACAGGTTATGGTTCCGCTGTTCGTAGATCAGGGTGAAGTTATTAAGATTGATACCAGAACCGGTGAATATTTAAGCCGTGTTTAATTTGTCCTGATGATATAATTCTATCAATCAATTAAAAGCTTGAGACAATGAATCATTACAGTTCATTGTCTTTTTCTTTTACTGAAAATATTTAATAGAATTATATGATGAAAGGATGAACACTATGGATTTTAATGAATTTATGGAAATGGTGAAAGACAGCCTGATGAAGCACTATGGGGAGGATTATCAGGTCAGAATGATTGATGTGAGAAAGAATAATGGGGTACTGCTTCATGGAATTTCTATTCTTCCCGATGAAAAATCCGGTAACAGCAACAGGATTTCACCGACGATTTATTTGGAGAATTATTATCATCATTATAAAAATGGTATGACAATACAGGCGGTTGTAGATGGAATTATTAAGATTTACGAGGAACACCGGATTGATGAAAATATTGATATGGAATTTTTTACGGATTATGAAAAGGTCAGGGATAGGATTGTGTACAAGCTGATTAATTATGAAAAGAATGAGGCATTGTTACAGGAAATACCACATATTCCGTATCTTGACATGGCAATCGTATTTTACTATCTGATAGAGAATGAGGTGTTTGGTACAGCCAGTATCCTGATTTATGAGGCACATATGAAAAGCTGGGAAATTGATTTAAAACAGTTATCAAAGGATGCGGAGTATAATACACCAAGGCTTTTAAGCTACAGTATCAAAAATATGGATGAAATGATGCGCCAACTGATTGATCAGGATATCAGAAGAAAGTATGCCGGGGAGGAAAAGGAATGCATTGAGGAAGAGTGGATAGAGGAACTGACAGACCAGATGATGCATTATCTGTTAGAAGATGAACTGAAGGTGCCGATGTATGTACTGACGAACCGGAACAATCAGAATGGGGCCTCCTGTATCCTATATCCAGGTGTTGTGGAAGCAATTTCAGAAGAACTTGATAGTGATTTTTTTATCCTGCCTTCTTCCATTCATGAGGTAATATTGCTTACCGGTCAGGGAATTGAGAATCCGGAGGTTTTAAAAGATATGGTGCGGGATGTTAATGGAACACAGCTGGCACCGGAGGAAATTCTTTCCGATCAGGTCTATTATTTTAGTAGAAAAAGCGGGAAAATAAAAATTTATGAATGTAAATCTACCGTGAAGTAAACTGGACAAATGGAGAAAAGTATGTTATGATTAGCAAGTGTCAGAAAGGAAGAAGAATGAATGCCTGACACTTGCAGATATGCACTCGTAGTCTAATGGATAGAACGAAGGCCTCCGACGCCTTTAATGCAGGTTCGATTCCTGTCGAGTGCATTTCTTTTTCTTTCAAGAAAAGGAGCCGTAGGAAATAGACAATAGATATTTAGTAAGAAAACTCTGGCAATAGAAGTATGTTTGTAGGATGAGAAAGAAATATTATGAAAAAAAGAAGAAATAAAAAACAGGTAAATAGACCTGAGGAAGAAATGATAAATAATATCTCACCTGCCGGGACACAGGAGAAGCAGGCAGGAGAACCAATAGAACAGCCTGGGGAGGTTGTTTTGGCAGAAAGTCAGGGAGACGAAGCTGTTTCCCGGGAAGAGGTTGAAGAAGCAATTACGGAAGAAACAGAAGCTGTTTCAGGAGAAACAATGATAGAGGAAGCAGAAGCTGTTTCGGTTGAAAGTTCAGATGGTGCAGTACGGATTGATGAACTTCTGGATAATGCAGCTGCAAAGTATCTGCAGGTTGATGTCTCCTCTATTCGTGGTAATCAGGATGAAATGGGTGTTTCAGAACAGGAAGATAAGGCAGAACTGACTGCGGCAAAGATGTCTGAGGGCAATGACGATGAATCGGAACAGGATGAGATTATAGAAACTAAGCGGGCAGATATGACAACTGATTTTACGGAATTTATCCGTGATTTCTTTGGAAGAATTGCTAAATGGTTTAAGGTTAACCAGCGCATTACGCTGACTGCTCTGGCTGTTTGTATGGGTGTTGTACTGGTCATCTGGATTGCGGTAGTCGTATCCGGTAAAATAGATGCTGCAAGGCTGGCAGCTTCGGTATCTGGAAATACGCAGATCAGTCTGACTGAAAATAATGGAGTGATTCCTGTTCCACAGGAGGCATTGCAGGAAAATGCGTATCCGGCAGTAAACGAGCTGGTAAATCGTTATTTTGAAGCTCTGCAGAATAATGATATAGAGACCTTATCTACATTGAAAAACTATGTAGATGCTGTAGAGACTGCAAAGGTTAATGTGAAATATCGTTATGTAGAAAGTTATAGTAATATTGTCTGCTATACGAAGGTTGGACCTATCCAGAATTCCTATCTTGTATATGTCTGCTATGATGTAAAGATGCGTGACTGGGATGTAATTGCTCCCAGCTTGTTAACACTGTTTGTATGTACGAGTCCTGATGAAGGCGAACTGTATATTTATACAGGGGATTTTGATGAAAATGTTGCAAACTATATTGCAGCAATTTCTTCCCAGGAAGATGTTGTGGATCTAATCAACAGGGTGGATACGGAATATCATGAGATCATGGATGCCAATGCGGATTTTGCGGCTTATATGTCAGCACTTAATTCAATTATCAGGGATGAAGTAAGTCAGCAGTTGGCAGATGCCGGTTATCTGCAGGAAGAAACAGTGTCTGCAGAAGAAGTTCCTGAAGTGCAGGAACCGGAGGAAACGGTTTCAGATAATAGTGTAGAGGAAGAACCGACAACTTTTGAGGTTCAGGCAGTTACAACAGTAAATGTCAGGGCATCTGACAGCGAGCAGGCAGACCGGCTTGGAAAGGTATCCTCAGGAACTGTGATGACCTGTAACGGACATCAGGCCAACGGCTGGAGCGAAGTGGTATATGAAGGTCAGATAGGATATATTAAGACAGAATATCTTCTTACACTTGGAGAAGGTGCAGATGAGACACAGGCCAACGGAAGTGTTACGGTGTCAGAGACAGTTAATGTCAGAGGAACGGCAGATGTAGATGGTGAAAAACTGGGTGTTGCATATGCCGGAGAGTCCTTCCCGCTGATCGGCAATACCAATGGAGAATGGACCCATATTATTTATAATGGCAGAGATGGATTTATTAAATCAGAATTTGTTATGGACTGATTTGGAAGAATGTAAGAATATATATGAACGATTAAGTATTGCTTAAGAAAGATTGCAGAATGGAACTCCTGGGGTGATCAAAGATCTCCTCGGGGGTTCCTGTCTCTTCTATGCCACCATTTGCCATGAAGATAATTTTGTCAGCAACGTTTCTTGCAAAATCCATTTCATGTGTTACAACAATCATGGTAGTTTCACTGGATTTCAAATCGCGGATTACCTTTAATACCTCTTTGGTAAGTTCCGGATCAAGTGCACTGGTCGGCTCGTCAAAGCAAAGAATATCCGGAGTTAACATCAGGGCACGCGCAATTGCAACACGCTGCTGCTGACCGCCGGAAAGCTCACAGGGATAGGAGGATACCTTGGTGGATAATCCTACCCGGTCTAATAAGGCGTATGCCTGCTCGTCAATGGCTGAAAAAATTTCTTTTTTAGATTGCTGTTCTGATTTGGGAAGCTGCTTCCTTTTTTCCAATGCCTGAAGTCTTGCAGCAAGTGTAAGATTCTGCAAAACAGTGTACTGGGGAAACAGATGGAAGGATTGGAATACAAGACCAAAATAAAGTCTGTTCTTACGAATTTCCGAAGCAGAAGATAAAGTGGTATTCCCGCCCTGAAACAGGATATGGTTATCAACCTGGATACAGCCTTCGTCAGCAGTTTCTAAGAAGTTAAGACAACGTAAGAGGGTTGTCTTGCCACTGCCTGAGGATCCGATAATAGCAAGTACTTCACCTTTCTCTAAGGAAAAGCTGATTCCCTTGAGAACCTCTGTATTTTCAAAAGATTTTTTTAATTCTGTAACTTCCAGAAGAGCCATTTCAATGATTCCTTCCAATTAACATTATTTTGAATATTATAATTATCTCCAATATCTTCCAAGTTTTTTCTCTGCAATTCCAAAAAGATAGGTCAGCAGTGCATTGAATGCCAGATAAAATACACCGGT
>JBJELZ010000113.1:0-10959 GCA_051879415.1 Lachnospiraceae bacterium | reverse complement strand
AAACATACTTCTGGTATGGCGTTACCATATAATCCATCAGTACCTCCCCTGCTTTAGAAACACCTCCGCCAATGACAAAGATATCCGGATTTACTACACATGCTACTGCCGCTAAACCTTTTCCAAGATATTCACCAAACTGTTCTGCTACCTCTATTGCCAGTTCGTCCTTATCCTTCACTGCATCCCAGACATCCTTTGCGGAGATCTCCTTTCCGCGAAGCACACTGGATTTCTCATCCTTTTCCAGTCTTCTTTTTGCAAGACGGACAACCCCTGTTGCAGATGCATACTGCTCCAGACATCCTGTCTTACCGCAGCCACACACCTCTGTTTCATGCTCCTCAACAAGAATATGACCGATCTCGCCACCGGCACCATTGGCACCGGTCAGAATCCTGCCATCAACGATAATTCCGCCGCCAACACCTGTTCCTAACGTTACAGCTACCATATTTTCATAGCCTTGGCCGCCACCGCGCCACATCTCACCAAGTGCAGCTACGTTGGCATCATTACCTGCTTCTACATGGATTCCGTCTAACAGCTCTGTTAACTCTTTCTTAATGGAAAATACACCCCAGCCGAGATTTGCTGCCTTATAGATGATTCCATCACTGTCTACCGGTCCCGGAACTCCAATGCCGACCCCGATCACGTCTTCTTTGGCAATTTCCATTTCTTTCATTTTTTCTTTAATGGTATCTGCAATATCCGGTAAAATATGCTTTCCGGCATTTTCTTTTCTTGTGGGAATCTCCCATTTCTCCAATACATTTCCTTCCGGATCAAATACACCCAACTTTACGGTTGTTCCTCCGAGATCTACTCCAAATATTTTTCTGCTCATTATCGTTCCCCCTTTTTATCAGTTTTCGTTCTTTTTATTCATCTGTTACTCATCCTTTGGATTCTGCAGACTTGCCTGCACACGTTTGTAGAGCTCCTGTGCCGCATTATAACCCATCTTCTTCTGACGGTGGTTAACTGCTGCCGATTCACAAATCACTGCAAGGTTACGTCCCGGACGGATAGGAATGCTGTGACATACTACTTTATTCCCAAGATATTCCGTATATTCCTCATCCATACCAAGCCGGTCATAATCCTGATCCTTTGACCACTCGGAAAGCTTGATTACCAGATCTATTTCTTGATCCTCTTTTACACTGGATACACCAAACAAAGTCTTAACATCAACGATACCGATACCCCGGATTTCAATAAAATGTTTTGTGATCTCCGGTGCCTTGCCAATCAGGGTATCATCACTGACCTTTCGGATTTCAACCACATCATCCGTTACCAGACGGTGTCCTCTCTTAATCAGCTCCAATGCTGCCTCACTCTTACCGATACCGCTTTCACCTGTGATCAGGACTCCCTCACCATAGATATCCACCAATACACCATGCACTGTAATGCAGGGTGCCAGTTTTACATTTAACCACCGGATAACCTCTGCCATAAATACAGAAGTTGCCTTCGAGGTGGTTAATATAGGAACCCCATGCTTCTTAGCAATCTCCTGAAAAATGGGATCGGGTACCAAGTCCCTGCAGAACACATATCCCGGCGTAGGATGTGCAAGCAGCTGTTCCAGAATCTCTCTCTTTTTATCTTCCGGCATGGCCTCCATATAGCTGTATTCCACAAATCCTACAATCTGAAGACGGGTAGAATCAAAATGTTCAAAATACCCCGCCATCTGCAATGCGGGACGGTTGATATCCGGCTGCGTAATTTTGATATTCGAAATATCAATCTCCGGTGCCAGATTAGTCAGCTTCATTTTGTCAATCAGCCTTTGTAAACTAATACTTGCCATAGTTGTACCATACCTTTCTCTTTATATTTTTTATATTTTCTTAAAAAATTTTCTTTTACCTAGATTCTCTCTTGTATATTCTACCATTATATTTGCTAAATTAAAAGCGAAATCAGAGGAACTCCCTTGAAAAGATACCGGCGAAAAAGCCCATTTATAAGCTATGACTTGGCAAATTGCAGAAAATAGATTAGTTGCATGACATTTTGCGCTGCGAAGATGAGACTCTAAAAATCGTGGAAGCCATTGCTGAACACGATTTTTGCTCTTTGAGGCTCAACGCAGCGTTTAGCGCATAGGAATGCAAGTAATCTATTTTATGCCATTTGCCATTTCAATTATCTTGAATGAGCTTTTGCCCCGACATCATAAAACATTACGGATGGAAGAATGCATACACTCCTTCTGCTACGTTGCGGGGAAGTGATGCCCGGTCCATCAGTTCCTCTATGGATGCCCCCTTCAGATCCTCCAATGATTGAAAGGCTTTCATCAGACTGCGTCTTCTTGCCGGCCCGATCCCCGGAATATCGTCCAGCACAGAATGTACCTGATCCTTTGTACGAAGAGAACGATGATATTCAATGGCAAAACGGTGTGCCTCATCCTGTATCCTTGTTATCAGTTTAAATCCTTCACTGCCCCGGTCAATAGGGATTTCCTGATTATGATAATATAAGCCTCTGGTACGGTGATTGTCATCCTTAACCATTCCGCAGACGGGAATTTCAAGCTTCAGTTCCTTCAATACCTCCAGTGCAATGTTAACCTGTCCGCGTCCTCCATCCATTAATATTAAATCCGGAAAACGGTCAAATTTCCCTGTTCCGCTTTCCTGTTCCGGAAGGTTTTCCTCTCTTTCCTGCCTTTCCATATTCTCTCCCAGCCCATGGAGAAAACGTCTGGTCAGCACTTCACGCATGCACGCATAATCATCCGGTCCTGCCACTGTCCTGATCTTAAATTTGCGGTAATCGCTCCGCTTTGGTTTTCCCTTTTCATAAACCACCATGGAGCCGACATTTTCAAAACCACTGATGTTGGAAATATCATAAGCCTCCATCCTGACAATATCTTCCAGGGAAAGAAGCTCCTGTATCTCCTTCACAGCTCCGATTGTCCTGCCCTCTTCCCGCTTAATCTTTTCTTTGTCCTGACTCAATACCAGTGCGGCATTTCTGGCAGCAAGCTCTACCAGCTTTTCCTTCTGGCCAATCTTTGGCGTCTTAAGATATACCCGGCTTCCCTTCTTTTCTGTCAGCCAGTCTTCTATGATCTTCTGCTCCTGCGTTGTCCCCGGCAGCATAATCTCTCTGGGGATAAACGGTGTCCCGGCATAAAACTGTTTGATAAAACTTGTCATGATATCCGAATCCGTCTCATCCTCGATCTGGGTCATATAAAAATGTTCTCTGCCGACCATACGGCCTGCTCGGATAAAAAACACCTGTACAACTGCATCATGTTCATCTCTTGCAAGTGCGACAATATCCTGATCTCCCTGTGCACTGTCCTCAATTTTCTGTTTCTGGGATACATTAAGCACACTCTCCAGAAGATCCCTGTATTTGATTGCTTCCTCATACTGCATAGCCTCCGAGGCTGCCTGCATTTTCTCCCGAAGTTCCTTCTGGATCGGAGCATAATTGCCATTCAGAAAATCCATTGCCCCCTTTAACTGCTCCTGATACTGCTCCTGCGTAATCTCTCCGGTACATGCACCGCTGCACTGTCCGATATGATAATTCAAACAAGGTCTGCCCTTGCCACAGTCTCTGGGCAGACATCTTGTACAGGTACGCAGTCTATATAGCTTATTGATCAGATCAATGGTATCCTTTACGGCAGCAGCACTGGTATAAGGCCCAAAATACCTTGCTTTATCCTTTTTCATTTCTCTTGAGAAATAAATTCTCGGATAAGGTTCGTTAACCGTCACCTTAATATAAGGATATGTTTTGTCATCCCGGAGCATGGTATTGTACTTTGGCCGGTATTCCTTGATCAGATTGTTCTCTAGCACCAGTGCTTCCAGCTCCGTATCGGTAATAATATATTCAAACCGGTCAATCAGACTGACCATTTTATCAATCTTAGGACCTCTGCCGATCTTCTCACGAAAATAAGACCGTACCCTGTTATTCAGGTTTACGGCCTTACCTACATAAATGATCGTATCATTCTGATCATGCATCAGATATACGCCCGGTTTATCCGGGAGCTTTTTCAATTCTTCCTGGATATTAAAATGCTTTTCTTCCATCAATATCCCCTGTCAGATTTCATTACTCTTCTTTATGGTCATCCCCAGTTTCACGGTAAATACGGTTTTTCAGCATTTCGGCAAATTTCTTATCCGACTCACTCATTGTATCCTTGCTCTGTTCACCGGTTATGCTCTCCCCTAAGCTGCTTTCCTCTGCTAATTTTTCCCCGGCTGTGCCTTCCGCAACCGGATTTTCTCCGTCGGTATTCTCTGCATTTGCATTCTCTCCGGCTTTTGTTTCCCCTGCTGTATTTTCTTCTGCATGCTCTGTTATCGGACTTTCCGGAGCTTTCTCTACTGCTCCTGTATCTGCCTGATTTTCTGAATCGCCAACATTTCTTACAGGCTGTGGCTGCCCCGCCGGCTGCTTCGGTGCAGGTGCCAGACCTCCTGTATTTGCTCCATTCCACATTCCTGTGCTCAGTGAGGCAACACCACCTCCAACTGTAACATCAAAGGAAGTTCCTGATGTCTCCTGTTTTTCTGTCTCCTGCTTCGCTTTCTCTGCCTCTGCACGCTCGCTTTTCAGCTTTTCAAGGCTTTCCTCTCCCTTATCCTTTTCCGGCATAGGGATTCCCTTCTCACGACAGAAGATCTCCATAAATTCATGACCGGTGATTGTCTCTTTTTCAATCAGATAATCGGCAATCTTATCCATGACTGCACGATTCTCTTTAAGAAGTTTCTTGGCCTCTTTATAGCTTTCCTTCAGGATCTTCATCACTTCTTCATCAACATCGGCTGCCGTCTCATCTGCACAATTTAATGTTGAACGATGATCCAGATACTGGCTTTCCACGGTCTCCAATCCGATTAAACCGAATTTCTTGCTCATACCAAATCTGGTAACCATTGCCCTGGCAATCTTGGTTGCTTTTTCGATATCATTGGAAGCACCTGTTGTCACTGTATCAAATACAATATCCTCTGCAGCACGTCCACCAAGAAGGCTTACCAGCTCTGCACGAAGTTCCTTCTCCGTCTGTGTAAATTTTTCCTCCTCCGGATAACTGAGTACATATCCCAGTGCACCCATGGTTCTCGGAACAATGGTAATCTTCTGAACCGGTTCGGAATTTTTCTGTAAAGCACTGATTAAAGCATGACCAACCTCATGATAGGTAACAATCTTACGCTCCTTCGGTGATAGGATACGGTCTTTCTTTTCTTTACCCATGCTGACAAGTTCAACTGCATTGAGCAGATCCTGCTGATTGACATATTCCCGCTTATTTTTGACTGCAAGAATTGCTGCTTCATTAATCATATTGGCAAGATCAGAACCAACCGCACCAACCGTTGCCAGTGCAATCTCATCTAAGTTTACGGTTTCATCCATCAGGACATTTTTGGCATGAACTTTAAGAATTTCCACACGCCCCTTCAGATCCGGCTCTTCCACGATGACACGTCTGTCAAATCGTCCCGGACGAAGCAAAGCCTTATCCAGAATCTCCGGACGGTTTGTTGCTGCCAGAACAATAATACCTTTCTTTCCGTCAAATCCATCCATCTCCGAAAGCAGCTGGTTCAACGTCTGTTCACGCTCTTCATTGCCGCCACCGTATTTGGAATCCCTGCTCCGGCCAATGGCATCAATCTCATCAATAAAAATAATACAGGGTGCATTTTTCTCAGCTTCCTTAAAAAGATCACGAACCCTTGACGCTCCAACACCAACATAAAGCTCTATAAAATCAGAACCTGCCAGGGAAAAGAATGGCACCTTTGCCTCACCTGCCACTGCCTTGGCAAGCAATGTCTTACCGGTTCCCGGAGGGCCTACCAGCAATGCGCCCTTCGGAAGCTTTGCACCAATCTTGCTATACTTTTCCGGATTATGCAGAAAATCTACGACTTCAACCAGAGATTCCTTCGCCTCATCCTCTCCGGCTACATCTTTAAATGTCACACCGGTTTCCTTTTCTCCATAAACTTTGGCATTGCTTTTTCCAACGCCAAATCCCATTCCGCCGCTTCTTGACATCTTGCGGAACAGAAGGCTTAAAAGCACCCACATCAGAATAATCGGCAATACATAGGTCAGCAGGATAGAAATAATAACACTGCTGCCATCCTCTACCTCGCTCTGTACTGTAATGTCGTGCTTTAACAAACGGCCGGTAATCTCCGTAATATTTTCGGCAATTCCCGTATAATATACCTTGGTCGGGCCATATCCGTTTCCTGTTTTTTTAGGTTCGATCAACAATCGGTCCGATGTAATTGTCACTTCTTCAATGGATTCCTGATTTATCATCTCAATGAATTCATTATAAGTAATCTCCTCAAGGGTTTCCCCACTGGTTGCCCGGAGAAAATAGCTGATTACCAGAAGTGTAATTGCAGCCACAATAATAAAGACCATGGGATTCGGGCGCTGCGGAGGCTGGTTGTTTTCACCATTCCCATTATTACCACCCTGTCCCGGCTGATTGCCGCCCTGCGGACCCTGGTTATTATTCTCATAAAATCTTTGTTTTACATTATATAAAGTTTTCATATATCCTCACATTCTGAATTTATTTAACTACTTTATTATATAGATACGCAACCCATTTCGCAAGCCGTTATCATGTTAAATCTGTGTGAATATCTGTCATTTTCACTAGAATTCTCTGAAATAAGGAAATCTATTCTGCATATTACCAATTGTTTCTTTAAAAGCAAACCTATAAAATGGACTCTATGAAAAAATTATCTTTCTCCAGAAACATGACCGAAGGCAATATATTACAGCTGATGCTGTCTTTTGCCTTCCCTGTATTACTGGGCAGCCTGTTTCAGCAATTTTATAATTTTACGGATCTTGTCATCGTCAGCAGAAAAGTCGGTGTACAGGCCTTAGAGGGTGTTGGTGCAACTGCCTCCCTGACCGGATTGCTCATTGGATTTACCAACGGGCTGACCAACGGTTTTTCCATCATTACTGCACAAAACTTCGGGGCAGGAAATGCTAAAGAAGTACGCCGCAGCATCGCTGCAACCGTTACACTGGCACTATTGTTTACACTTGTCCTGACTGCCGGAAGCCTGTTTTTCATCAAGGATATTCTGCACTTAATCAATACGCCGGATAATGTCATGGAAGATGCATACAATTATATCAGTATTCTTCTGATGGGCATGGTTTTTACCATGGCTTATAATATGTGTGCCAATATCCTCCGGGCAATCGGCAACAGCGTTGTACCGCTGATTTTTCTTGCTGTTTCTGCATTTTTAAATATCGGGCTGGACTTCCTGCTTGTCTGCACCATTCCCCTTGGTATCCGCGGTGCTGCACTGGCTACCGTTCTTGCCCAATGTATTTCGGCTGTTTTATGCTTTATTTATATTATGAAGAAATGCCCGGAAATTCATTTATCAAAAGCGGATTTTTCTTTTGACAGAATTTTACTTAGCAAAATGATTTCCACCGGTCTTTCCATGGCACTGATGCTTGCTGTGGTCAATATCGGTTCTGTGATTCTGCAGAGCGGCATAAACGGGCTTGATGAGACTACCATTGCCGCACACATTTCTGCCCGAAAGGTTATTGAACTGTTTATGATGCCCATTGCCGTCATCGGTTCCGCCTGTGCTACCTTTACCAGCCAGAATTATGGTGCAGGACGGATGGACCGTGTCTTTGAAGGGGTGAAAAAGGGAATGTTACTCGGCATTTTATGGAGTACCTTTTCCATGCTGCTTTTATTCCCATTCGCAAGAAATTTTGTCCAGTTAATTATAGATAAAAAACAAGCTGCCAATATCGCATTGATCGATACGGCAACATTATATGTGCGCATCAGCGTGCCCTGTTTCTATGCACTGATCGTACTGATTGTTTTAAGAAATGTTTTACAGGGGATGGGACGGCGGATCGTTCCGGTGATTGTCAGTGGCACAGAGCTGTTAGGGAAGTTGATTGCCATCCGTATCCTGGTACCAAAACTGGGCTATTTTGGTGTCTGCATTACGGAACCGATCATCTGGATTTTTGATGGCGTGCTGGTGCTGATCGTTTATCTTTTCATCCGGCACCGTTCGTAGGCACCGTTCGTGGGGACGGGGCTTCTGTCACAAGGAGCGCCCTTTGTCACGCTTTTCTCCATCCGTTAGTACATCGGTTAGTGCATCGGGGACGTTCCTTTTGTCACAGAGAACACTCCTTGTGATAGAATACTGGGGTCAAAAGCCTGCTCAAAAACCTTATATGGCAGAATGCAAAAAATTGTTAACAGGCTTTTGACCCCCGGTATCTTGTCCTTATATATCTTCCTCGATATTTATTATCCGGGTATATTTCCGAAGCGGATATTCCCCGTCATGTGCCTCTCCACAAAAGCTGTGGGACATATGTCCTGCCGTCATGACTCTGGTAACACCGCAGCGGATCAGCAATTCTTCCAGATAACCCCGCTTCTGTGGATCACAAATCAGTCCGGCTGTCTGAAGATATCCCTTTTTGCTTCTAAGTACCGTCATCAGCTCCGTTCTTGGAAGACATTTGACCAGGCAGTTTCCATACATGCCGGAAAGCTCCAGTTCTCTATCTTTACATGCTGTCAGACTGCAGTTTTTTCCTTGATATATCTTTCGTTCGTTCTGCCCATTTGCCGAAGCTCCATACATTTTCTTCTCTAACATCCGGTAATGACGGCGAAGTGTCTGTTCTGCCACTGCACCGATCTCCATGACAGGATATTGTTCTGCCGCACGTTCCAGATAAGGAAGAAATTCCCTGCAAAACCGCCCCAATTCCTTTGTATCATCCGTATCCAGATAGATGGTCTGACAGGAACTGCACAGTAGCTGCTTTGTATCCATAATATGCTCTGCCAGTGCCGAAAGTTCTACATCCTTATTGCAATATCCCGAAACATAAGCAAATCCCAGCTTATGCCCCCACTCAATCAGCTTTGTACCGGGCTTTGCCAGCATTCTTACCGAAGCAACCGCTTCATCACCGCCCCATACAACTACTGCATCCGCCATTTCTGCCATTTTTTTCATTGCCGGAATATCAGTTGACGGTGTATCAAAAATATATACATACTCTGCAATCAAAGGTTCTATTTCAGTCAGCCGGCGAAAAATTTCTACCGTCAGACCCTGATCTGCCTGCGGCAATTTCAAAATATTAATATTTCCGGTCAGCAGCCCTTCTGCAATACTGTATGCCGGTAATGCCTCCATATTGCCGGCAGCAATATGAAATAATGTTCCCAGGGGAACAGCACGGCTTATCAGAGCTTCCTTTGCAAAAGATGATTCTATTCTGTGATCCTGAAAATAATCCTCACCCAGTTCTATTTTTACCTTATATTCCAGGCCCTCCTGTTTCATCCTTGGTAATACAGAATCAATGACAGAAGCCGGAATCTGGGGAGTTAGTTTCTCCAGAAGATCATTCCATTTTCCATCTTCAATCTCATGACAGAGTCTGTCAAATGCCCGGATTACCTTTTCCATCGGGAGCCTGCTGCGCTCCCTTGTCCGGTTGATCTTTTCCTCCAGTGATAGAAGAATCCTGTCCTGTTCTTCGGAAGGATAGATGGTTCCATCTGCAAAAATCATAACTTAGACCCTCCCTGTAAAAATTCTGCTGCTCCTGCCGCACAGGTCTTAATATCCTTTAAGCCTACCCTTCCGATAATCTCAAAGTAGGGTGATTTCAAACCACATCCGCAGGTTTCGCCCCTGTGAAGAATTCCCAGATCGTCTGTCATAATACTTAAAACCGGTGTTGCCGCTACCATTGGCGTCATCAGCTGGACAAGACCGACCTTGTCATACCCCAATGGTTTCATGGTATGAACATCCCTGATGATCACGCGACTATAGATCGGGACATGAAAATGATGATTTTTACAGTCACAATACAGAATCGGATGTTCCACTGCACCAAAGAATTCTACTATATGATCCTCTCTGATTCCCAGTACCCTTTCTGCCAGTTCATAGAGCACCTCTTTCTCAACCTGTTCCTTATAAAACTGTTTCCATCCACCACCCAGCATGATCATGGAATCAGGTGGCAGCTTTATAAAAATTCCTCTTTCTTCCATCATTTTTAAAAGGAAATAGGTATAGGAGGGAAAGCCCATAAATCGTACAGGGAACGGCATTTTTGCATATTTCTGAAGCGTTTTGATAATTCTTTCCAGATCCACCTCATATTTACCGTTTTTGTATTGCAATGCAAATGTCCGGTGAAGTGCCGGTGCAAAAAATGTAGCACCCAGAGCAGTCTTTGTGACCGCAGTCTGATTGCTTTTGTGGGGCTGATAGCCGAGAATAATATAATTAACCGGACGAAGTGACCATAAATGACGGTATTTTGCCATCTGAATGACCATATTCGCTCCATAGAGCATGCTGTCAAAGTCAAATCCGATCTTGCTAAAAACCCCGCCTGTACCGGACGAGGTTGCTTTAATAAACATATGATTTTCCGGGATGGAAAATATCCTGTGATGCTTAAACAAAAGAGTCGGCAGGATTGGCAGTTTTAGCAAATCAGCATATCCGTTAATGTCCTCCGGTCGTATCTTCTCTGCCTTTGCCAGCCTGCGGTACTCCGGACAATGCGTATACTGAAATGCAAAATTTTCACGCATCGCTTTTGTAAACAAGCGGTTTGATTTTTTACCTGCAAAGGGATCTTTTCCCTGAAACAGTCTTTTACAGTATTTTCTCCCCATACAATAACCTTTCCCTATGCCACAGGGACGCTCCTTGTGACAAAAGGAACGTCCCTGATACTATACTTCTTCTGTGTTATTTCCACCGGCATTAGCTGCCTTGCCGCCAAGAAAACCGGCAAGCACTGCAGAAAGATCTACGCCTGTAGATTCCTTCATACCGTCTGTTACCTGCA
>JBJELZ010000112.1:0-2293 GCA_051879415.1 Lachnospiraceae bacterium | reverse complement strand
AAGTAATCTTACAGAAGAAATTGCCAGAACTGCATTTGAGTTATTCCAGAAAAACTATAATTGGGAACATCCAATTCGTAGTCTTGGTGTTCGAGGATGTGATCTGGTATCAGAAGAGATGCCGTATCAGCTTGATTTATTTATGGATGAAACGAAGAGAGAAAAAATCAAAAAGATGGACCAGGTGGTAGATGAGATCCGTGGAAGGTTTGGCTATCAGAGTATTCAGAGAGCATTTATGTATCAGGATAAGATACTGGCACAGCTGAATGCTAAGGAACATACGGTTCATCCACAGGCATATTTTCATGGATAGGAGAGAGCAGGTGTTTTGTAATGACAGCTAAAGTGTATGTAGATGTCCTGGCAGTATTCAGCCGGGAAGGAGAATTGATCCCTACAGCGTTTGTCTGGGAAGATGGACGTAAGTATGCGATTGATAAGGTTTCAAAACCGGAGCGTTGTGCCAGCCGAAAAGCTGGCGGAACCGGATATCGTTATACCTGTCAGGTGGGCGGGAAAATCTGTCATCTGACTTATGAAGAAAATTATAAATGGTTTATGGAACGTAAATAATGGCATCCCGAAAGGGAGCCCTGAATCAGGGCCCCCTTTGGAGAGATAGATATTCGATGAGAACATCAGCAGTCGGGGATACATCCTTTCCCGTGAGAACCGATTGCTTTCAATAGATCATACAGTTGCCGATCAGCCAGAAATAGAAGCTATCCCACAGCGGATATTTCTGCGGAATCTGCATGAAGAGATGTTAGGACAGTGACAGACTGTGAATGGAATAAACAATACAATGATTGGTCTGGCTGCGGAAGCGGTCGGGAAGGAGGACAATTATGCAGAGAATACAGGATATGTTTATCAATATGGAAGAAGTGGCAGAGGATGCTTATAAGAATACGGAATTATTGCTGAGTCAGTATACTAAAGTAATGTTCCGTATTGAGAAGAACCTTGTGGATATAGATTATGAAATGTATGCAGAGGAAGGGAAGCATCTGAAGGAAATGTTATATGATCTGGTAGATTTCGATGCGACTGCAGAGAAACGCAGAATCCAGGAAAAGCTTCTGAATAATGATATGAATCTCTGTTTGCTGGAAATCATGAGAGATTCCCTGATAGCTTTGAGGGATTATCCAAAAAATGGACAGCTGTATTATCGGCTTTTGAAATATAGATATTTTGAAGCAGGAAATACCAATGAAGATGTGATGCTGATGCTGGATGATATGCCAAGCACTACTTATTATCGAAACCGTAAGAAAGCAATCCGTTTGTATGCAACAATGCTCTGGGCATTTACACGTCCGGAAAAGATACAGAATAAGATGGAGGAAATAAACTGGAAGAAAAGTGGAAGTAAAGTGGCAGTGAACTGACAGTAAACTGGCATGTGAATGGTATTACAATGAAAATACGTGCATGTTAGAATTGATATGCTGAGAGAAATAGACCTTCGCAGACGTAATGTTTGCGGAGGTTTTTCTTTTCTCAAATTTTAAGGCGTCAGGCTGTGCCCGGAAGGGCATGGCCTTTTTTTATACCCAAAAAACAGGTTGCAGATTTGAAAAAGCTTCCTTTTTAACAGGTAGATGCCGGAAAGGAAGAGCATATCAAGATGCAGGGAAGAGGCAGGCATTATGCCAGATATCCATGATTTTCGATTTGTCACAAATCAAATCAACAAAAACGACAAATCGGAGAAACAATCATGGAAGAAAGAAAATACACATTTTACGACAGATATCAGAAGGTGAAATACGCTAATATTACAGCAGAAGAGCTGGAAGTTCTTAATATTTCTTATAATAAGGAACATTATATGTTCGATCAGCAGCATCAGAGAAATAATACAGTATTATTTTGTGGATTAGAATCAGAAAACAGTTGTGCGACAGACTTTATCGCAGATGATGGACGTGACATTGCATCAGATATCACAACAGAGATCTTCTTCAAAGAACTCTTCAGTGATCTGACAGAGAAGGAAAAGAAAATCGTGAGCGATTATTTTATTATGGGAAAACAAGTTAAGGAAACAGCAGCGGAACTGGGCATCAGCACACGTCAGGTGAGTAGAGACAAGAACAGTGCTTTGGCAAAAATGTTGAAGAGGATGAAAGCAGCTGGATATGAATCATATGCTGAGGCGGCAGGTGCATTTCTGCAGGAAAGCGATTATATTCCAACACAGATGGAGACACAGAACTCGATTATGAAGAAAAGGACCGGAGAAGTGAGACTGCCATCAGATCATAAGATGAAAAAATAAATT
>JBJELZ010000111.1:0-2294 GCA_051879415.1 Lachnospiraceae bacterium | reverse complement strand
ATCATCCAGATGCTCCACAATATCATAACCGCCATCCCAGATATGACAGGTATCCAGGCAGACGCCCAGCTTATCCTTCTGTGTCACCCTGTCTATGATTGCCTTAAGCTCTTCAAAATTTCTTCCGACCTCGCTGCCCTTCCCGGCCATCGTCTCAAGTAAAACGGTAGTTGTCATTTCCTGCCACAATGACTGGTTCAAGGCATCTGAAATAATCTCTATTCCTTTTTCACTTCCCTGACCCACATGAGAGCCCGGATGAAAATTATAATAATTTCCCGGAAGATACTCCATCCTCTGAAGATCATCCTTTAACATATTCAGCGAAAACGTTCTGATCTCTTCTTTCTCTGCACAAAGATTCATTGTATAAGGTGCATGTGCAACCAGTTTACCGAACTTCTGCTCTTCCATAAAATCCAGAAGGCGTTTCGCATCCTCCGGATCAATATCTTTCGCTTTCCCGCCTCTGGGATTTCTGGTAAAGAATGCAAACGTATTGCCGCCCAGAGCAACTGCATGCTTCCCCATCTCTTCAAAGCCTTTTGATGATGATAAATGATTACCAATAAATATCATATTGCATTTCTCCTTTTCCCTATGCTGAATTATTGTTTTTCTTCGTCATGAATTTCCCGGAACCGGTTAAAGTCCCGGATCAGCTCCTTAATACACCAGAGCTGTGTATCAAAAGCCCCCGCTTTGGCTAGATTAATCAGAATCATACCTATCGGGATTGCAAGAATCATCCCAAAAACATTACTTACCCTGTAACCTACATACATAAAGAACAAAGCCGCAAACGGATCCATCCCCATGGAATCTCCCAGTATCTTTGGCTGAATCAGCTGATGTATCAGAAAGGAAAGTCCATACAAAGCCAGCATGCCTATTGCCATCTGATAATTTCCGGAAAACAGTTTAATCACAGCCCACGGGCAAAGCACTGTACCGGTTCCAAATAACGGAAGCATATCCAACAAGGCAATACCAAAGCCAATGAGCCACGCATACTTTATCTGTAGCACCATCAGTCCTGCTACCAGCACTATATAAATCACACACATAATTTTAAGCTGTGCCTTAAAATATCCTCCTACTGCACTACCTACCTGGCGATACAGATGCAGTGTCCTTTCCTTAAAAGCAGTTGGAAGCAGCCTGTCCAGTCTTTCCATCAGCTTCTCCCTGTCTGCTATGAAAAAATAGGTTGCCAGAAGTCCCATAATCACATAAACAATCAGATTAGGAATACTTTTCGCCGCATCACCGATTGCAGTGATTGTATCATTGCCCTCCGGTCCTGTAATCAGCTCACCAAAAAATTTTGTAATAAGATTTGTCAATTCGCTTAAATCAACTCCGCTGACAAATGGAAGATGATTGATCAGATTCTGCAGCTGCCCAATGGCATCCATAACTTCCAGTTCTGCATTCACGGACATCGTGGGCAGATACTCGGCAAATCCTTTCACTCCTGCGATCAATGCTATCACGAAACCATAAACCGCCAGTGCAACGATACCTATTACCAGAACGATCATCAGCACAGAGCCAAACTTCCTGCTGATCTTAATCCTTTTATCCAAAAATCTTACAATCGGATTGACCAGCAATGAGAACAGAAACCCAATCACAAACGGCATAAAATAGACCAATACTCTGGGGAGCACAAAAATCACTCCCAGAAGTACTGCCAGTGAGAAAAATAAATTACAGAATATTTTCCAATACTTTGTAGAACGCTTCATCTTTTTTCCCTATCATGATCAATCATATACCAGCCATGCAGCTTCGTTTTCATTCTATTGTAATTTTACCTCTTATTGCATGGAAAAACAATCATAAGATGTAGATGTCAAAAGTCCATTTTGAATGTCTATCTTGTCAGGCTACACAGATAAAAGTGGTTGAATTCCGTTGTGCTAACCGTTCCGATGAGCCTCTAAACGTAGAAATCGTGTTCAGCAAAGGCTTCCACGATTTCCAGAGTCTCATCTGCACAGCACAAAAGTCATTCAACCACTTTTATCTGTGCAGCCTTCCACAACGAGTTATGAAAATGCACTTTTGACTCACATATCATCATAGTTATACACAAAAAACAACCATATCACTGACCAAGCAGTTCCATGGCTGTTTTTAATTTCTAAATTAGTATTTTTTTAATTAACGCCACCCAAACAGCATCATTATCCAGTAAATCAGTCCCAAAAGCCAGCTTGCAAAAATTCCATACAAAATCACCGGACCTGCGATGGTAAAGATCTTACATCCAATTCCAAAAACCTGTC
>JBJELZ010000110.1:0-11058 GCA_051879415.1 Lachnospiraceae bacterium | reverse complement strand
GGCAGAAAACGGAAAACAAGTTTCCGTTCTTGTGGAATTAAAAGCAAGATTTGAATATGCAGGAAATATGTGAAATAAAAAAAACACCATATGGTGTTTTTTTATTGATTAAGCTCTTTCAACCTTGCCTGATTTTAAGCATGTCGTGCATACATGAAGTCTTCTCGGGCTTCCGTTAACAGTGCATTTTACATTCTTGATATTGGAATTCCAAATTCTGTTAGATCTTCTATGAGAATGGCTGACATTGTTACCGAAATGAGCTCCTTTGCCGCAAATATCACATTTTGCCATATCGACACCTCCTTGACACATTCTTAATTAAGTATAATTAATGAAACACAACATACGTATTCTATCAGATAAAAATAAGGATTGCAAGCTATTTTTTAAATTTGTTGATTCTTTTGCAATTTACTGTTTCTTTTTTATACAAAATCGGTTATACTTTTAGTGATATTGAAAATCAGGGGTAAGGAGGATTTCTATGAAAAGCTCAATGGATACTCATTTAGGAAGTATACAGATTAGTAATGAAGTCATTGCGCAATATGCCGGTACGGTTGCAACAGAATGCTTTGGTATCGTAGGAATGGCATCCGTCAATGTAAAGGATGGACTTGTTCGTATCCTGAAGAAGGAAAGCGTGAACCATGGAATTGTGGTAAATGCCAATAATACAAAGCTGTCTTTGGAATTTCATGTGATTGTAGCTTATGGCGTCAGCATCCTGGCGGTAACGGACAATCTGATCAGTAATGTAAAATATAAGCTGGAAGAGTTTACCGGATTAGAAGTGGAAAAGATTGATATTTATATTGAAGGCGTACGTGTCATCGATTAAGGAGGAGTCAGAAAAGTGGCAGTAGAGACTATAGATACCCGGCTTCTGGCAAAGATGTTTTTGTCAGGAGCAAAGAATCTTGAAGCAAAGAAAGAATATATTAATGAATTGAACGTATTTCCTGTTCCGGATGGTGACACAGGAACGAATATGACATTGACAATTATGTCAGCTGCAAAGGATGTTTATGCACTGGAAGATCCTGATATGCAGACACTTTGTAAATGTATTTCCGGTGGTTCCTTAAGAGGCGCCAGAGGAAATTCAGGTGTTATCTTAAGCCAGCTGTTAAGAGGATTTACAAAGGTTATCAAGGAACATAAGGAACTGAATACGGCTATCCTGACTGCAGGATTTGAAAAAGCGGTTGAGACAGCCTATAAAGCAGTTATGAAGCCTAAGGAAGGAACGATTCTTACTGTTGCAAAGGGTGCAGCAGAAAAGGCCAATGAACTGTTTGAAGCCGGAGAGACAGATATCATTGCATTTTCCCAGGGAGTTTTAGATTATGCCAATGAAGTATTACAGAAAACACCGGATATGCTTCCTGTTTTAAAAGAAGCAGGGGTTGTTGATTCCGGTGGACAGGGATTGATTGAAGTTCTGCAGGGAGCATTTGATGCTTTGTGTGGAAAAGAACTGGATTTTTCCATGGATGCGGCAACGAAGGAAGCTGCAGGGGAAACAAGAAAAATCAATGCCCAGCCACAGGCAGAGATGGAGATTAAATTCGGATACTGCACAGAGTTTATCATTATGCTCAACAGGAGCTTTGGAGCACAGACAGAGAAAGAGTTTAAAGAGTATCTGGAAAGTTTGGGAGATTCTATTGTGCTGGTTTCTGATGGAGAGATTGTTAAGGTTCATGTTCATACCAATGATCCCGGACTGGCAATCCAGAGAGCATTGAAATATGGTGCACTTTCCAATATGAAAATTGATAATATGCGGTTGGAACATCAGGAAAAGCTGGTTAAAATGGCAGAAAAGCAGGCAGAAACCACAGCTGTTGAAGAGAAGAAAACGGCAGTACCTATGGAAAAGAAAGAAGTTGGATTTATTTCCGTGTCTGTTGGTGACGGAATCGGGGAAATTTTCAGAAATCTTGGTGTGGATTATCTGATCGAAGGCGGTCAGACAATGAATCCCAGTACGGATGATATGTTAAAGGCAATCGAGCAGATTAATGCAGATCATGTCTTTATTTTCCCCAATAATAAGAATATCATTCTGGCTGCCAACCAGGCAAAAGCAATGACAGAAGATAAGGATGTTATTGTAGTTCCGACCAAGACGGTTCCGCAGGGTATTTCAGCACTGATCAGCTATGTTCCGGATGTCAGCGCGGAGGACAATCTGAATGCAATGATGGAAGAAGCTGCGCATGTAAAAACAGGTCAGATTACCTATGCGGTGCGTGATACTGTGATTGAGGGGACAGAGATTCATCAGGATGACTATATGGGAATCGGAGACAGTGGTATTCTGTCAAATGGAAAAGATCTTGAGGAAGTTATGTTCGGAATGCTGGAAAAGATGGTGGATGATGATACAGAACTTCTTAGCATCTATTATGGCTCGGATGTAAAAGAAGAAGATGCCCAGGCACTTCTTGAAAAGATCCAGAAACAGTATGACAGCCTGGATATTGAGTTCCAGAATGGCGGACAGCCGGTATACTATTATATTGTATCCGCAGAGTAAACTCTGAAATATAGTTGGTGTTAGTTACATAAGAGTACGCGTTTGCGTACTCTTATTTCAATCAGAAAGGTTTGGTTATCGTTATGGAGTTACTCTCCGCCATTACGGATATTAAAGGAGTCGGGGAAACTACAGCAGGATTGTTTGAACGGATCGGAATCCGGACTGTCAATGATCTGCTTCATTATTTTCCAAGAAATTATATATTGTTTCCATATAGGAAGGAAATTGCTGATTTGCGGGATCGGGAAGCTTGCGTTATTTCAGGCTATATTGTTGGTTCTCCCAGATTGTTTCATAAGGCCGGCAGATCCATTCTTTCTTTTGAAGTGGCAGATCGGGGAGAGCACATTACACTGACCTATTTTGGTATGCCCTATTTAAAGAAACAGATCATTCCGGGGAAGCAGGTGCTTGCCTATGGAGTATGCCATATCAAAAATGGAAGAAAGCATCTGGAACAGCCAAGATTGTTAAAGGAAGAGGAGTATGAAGAGCAGAAAGGCTCCCTGCAGCCAATCTATTCCCTGACGGAGGGATTGACCAACCGCAAGATCAGTAAAACGATTCTTTCTGTATTGGATTGTGCGGAACAAATTCAGGAATATCTTCCGGAAGAGATCAGAAAAAAGGAAAACTTATGTCCGGCTTCAAAAGCAATTCGGCAGATGCATTTCCCGGATGCGATGGAAGATGTATATGAAGCCAGAAAGCGGCTGGCATTTGATGAGTTCTTTTTATTCCAGTTAAGGATTCATGAACTTAGGAAGGAAAATCTGAAGAAACAGTCTGTATGCAGAATGAAAGACAACGGAGGCTGTGATAAACTGGAGAAGAAGCTCCCGTATTCCCTGACCAATGGACAGAAACAGGCTATTCTTGAGATTAAAGAGGATCTTTGCTCTGGATATCAGATGAATCGTCTGGTACAGGGAGATGTGGGGTGTGGCAAGACAATTGTTGCATGGATGGCTGTGATGCTTGTCATTGAGAATGGCTATCAGGCAGCGTTAATGGCTCCAACGGAAGTGCTTGCCATGCAGCATTATCAGGAGATCCTATCTATGGCAGAACACTATGGGCTGCCGGTAAAGGCCATACTGCTTACGGGATCTTTAACCAACAAGGAAAAGAATCTTAGAAAAGAGAAAATTGCGTCAGGAGAATATAATCTGATTATTGGTACGCATGCATTAATTCAGGATACGGTACAGTATCATAACCTTGCACTTGTGATCACAGATGAACAGCATCGGTTTGGTGTCAGGCAACGCAGTTCCCTGATTGGAAAAGGCGGGGATGTTCATGTGTTGGTTATGAGTGCAACACCGATTCCAAGAACTCTGGGACTGGTATTATATGGAGATCTGGATGTTTCCGTAATTGATGAGCTGCCTGCCCGGAGAATTCCTATTAAAAATGCGGTTGTGGATACCGGGTATCGGGAGAAGCTGTATGCATTTGTTTTAAAACGGATTACAGAGGGGAGACAGGCATACATTATTTGTCCGATGGTAGAAGAGGGGGAAACGTCGGATCTGGTAAATGTAACTGATTATACACAAAAGTTACGGGAAAGATTTGGAAACCGGATACGCATTGGCATGCTCCATGGACGGATGAAACCACAGGAGAAGGATGAAGTAATGACTGCATTTAAAGAGCATCGGACAGATCTTCTGGTGTCAACGACAGTTGTAGAGGTAGGCGTTAATGTGCCTAATGCAACAGTGATTGCAGTGGAGAATGCAGAACGTTTCGGCTTATCACAGCTGCATCAGTTAAGAGGACGTGTCGGCCGGGGAGACCAGCAGTCATATTGTGTTTTCATGATAGGGAATGACAGTGAAAAGGCGAAAAAACGGTTGGAAATCCTGACACAGACCAATGATGGGTTCAAGATTGCCGAAGAGGATCTGAAGCAGCGTGGACCGGGAGATTTTTTTGGATTGCGGCAGTCCGGTCTGCCACAGTTTCAGGTGGCAGACATTTATACAGATGCCGTTCTATTAAAACGGTCCAAAGAAATCCTGGATCTGATGGAGCAGAAGCTGCCGGAAGTATTTGAGAAATTGTATGATGTGTTCCTGAAAAAAGAAACTATGAGCTTTATTGACTTTCATACAATATGCCTGTAGAATAAGAAAAAACATCAGGTAATTTGAAACAGGAGATGACAGCATGGCGAGAATAGCTATTATTACTGATTCCAACAGCGGTATTACACAGACTATGGCAAAGGAAATGGGTGTTATTGTTGTGCCAATGCCGTTCCAGATAGACGGAGAAGAATTTTTTGAAGATATTTCCCTGACCCAGAAGGAATTTTATCAGAAACTGACAGGTGGAGCGGAGATTTTTACTTCCCAGCCGGCGCCTGACGGGATTACTTCACTTTGGGATAAGACATTAGAAGAATATGATGAGATTGTGCATATTCCCATGTCCAGCGGACTTTCCGGTTCCTGCCAGACAGCGAAAATGCTGGCAGAGGATTATGATGGAAAGGTTCAGGTGGTAAATAACCAGCGTATCTCCATTACTATGTTAAATTCCGTAAGAGATGCAAAGAGGCTTGCAGCAAAAGGCTTGTCAGCGAAGGAAATCTGTGATGTGCTGGAAAAGGAAAAGATGAATGCCACAATTTATATTATGCTGGATACCCTTTATTATTTGAAGAAGGGCGGTAGGATTACACCGGCAGCGGCAGCACTTGGTACCTTGCTGAAATTGAAGCCTGTTTTACAGATTCAGGGCGAGAAGCTGGATGCATTTGCCAAAGCAAGAACAATTTCTTCAGCCAAAACAATTATGATTAATGCAGCAAAGACGGATATTGAAGGCAGGGTAAGTGAAAACGGAAAATATAAGGTGGCAATTGGAATTGCCCATACCAATAACGAGGAAGCAGCAAAGGAATTTCAGGAGGAACTGCAGGAGGTCTTTCCTGCAGTGGAGGATATCTATATCTCACCATTGTCATTAAGTGTGTCCTGCCATATCGGACCCGGGGCATTGGCAGTGGCAGCAAGCAGGATTGTAGATTAGTTTTCGAAATAAAGTTGATGTGGGTGTCAAAAGTCCATATGGGATTTTCTTTATCAGATTGCACAAAATAGATTGCTTTCATGACATTTTGCGCTATGGAGATGAGACTCTAAAAATCGTGGAAGCCTTTGCTGAACACGATTTTTGTTTTTTGAGGCTCATCGCAATGTTTAGCGCAAAGGAATGAAAGCAATTTATTTTGTGCAAGCTGACAAGGGAAATTATAATTTGCTAAATTTTCTCAGGGATGATATACTATATCTTGTTTGCACTTTGCAAAATATACACCATATATGAAACGGAGCATATGAAATTATGGCAAATGGCAGTACTTATGGAGCAGAGAATATTACTGTGCTGGAAGGACTTGAAGCAGTCAGGGTGCGTCCCGGAATGTATATCGGAAGTGTGTCCACCAAAGGCTTAAATCATCTGATTTATGAGATTGTGGATAATTCGGTGGATGAGCATCTGGCAGGATTTTGCGACAGAATACATGTTGTACTGGAAAAGGATGGTTCTGCAACCATTAGCGATAATGGACGTGGTATTCCGGTTGAGATGCATGAGAAAGGAATGAGCGCTGAGCGTCTTGTATTTACCACGCTGCATGCAGGTGGTAAATTTGATGATTCTGCATATAAAACCAGCGGCGGACTTCATGGTGTCGGCAGTTCTGTAGTCAATGCACTTTCTAATCATTTGAAGGTTACGGTAAAGAGAAACGGCCATATTTATTCAGATGAGTATGAAAAGGGAATTCCTGTAACAGAACTGATTGACGGACTGTTACCCGTTGTGGGAAAGACGAAAGAAACAGGTACCAGTATTAATTTTACGCCGGATGATACGATTTTTGATAAAACATGGTTTAAGGCGGAGGATATTAAAAGCAGACTTCATGAAACAGCGTATCTGAATCCGAAGCTGACCATTGTTTTTGAGGATCTGCGCGGAGAGGAAAAGGAATCTATCGAATATCATGAAGAAGAGGGAATCCGTGGATTTGTAAAAGAACTGAACAAGGGCAAGGAAGCTGTCCATGAGGTTGTATATTTTTCGGGTGAAACAGAGGGAGTTCAGGCCGAGATAGCATTCCAGTATGTCAATGAGTTTCATGAGAATGTTCTTGGCTTTTGCAATAATATCTACAATGCAGAAGGCGGTACACACATTACCGGCTTTAAAACCATGTTTACAACGGTAATCAATAATTATGCGAGACAGCTGAACATCTTAAAGGAAAAGGATGCAAATTATACAGGGGCAGATGTCCGTAATGGTATGACAGCTGTTATCAGCATTAAGCATCCGGATCCGAGATTTGAAGGGCAGACAAAGACAAAGCTGGATAATCAGGATGCTGCAAAAGCAATCAGCAAGATTACCGGAGATGAATTAATCCATTATTTTGACAGAAATCTGGAAATCTTAAAAAATGTAATTGGTTGTGCGGAGAAGGCTGCCAAGATCCGAAAGAGCGAGGAAAAGGCAAAAACCAATATGCTGACCAAGCAGAAATTTTCTTTTGATTCCAACGGAAAACTGGCTAACTGCGGTTCTAAGGATGCTTCAAAGTGCGAAATCTTTATTGTAGAGGGAGATTCGGCAGGCGGCAGTGCCAAGACTGCAAGAAACCGTGAATTTCAGGCAATCCTTCCTATCAGGGGTAAAATCCTGAATGTAGAAAAAGCAAGTATTGATAAGGTTCTTGCCAATGCAGAAATCAAGACGATGATCAATGCATTCGGATGTGGGTTTTCCGAGGGCTATGGAAATGACTTCGATATCAGCAAGCTGCGTTATGATAAGATCATTATCATGGCAGATGCCGATGTGGATGGTGCACATATCTGTACGTTGTTATTAACGTTGTTTTACCGGTTTATGCCGGATCTGATTACGGAGGGACATGTTTATATCGCCATGCCGCCACTGTACAAAGCAATCCCGTCCAAGGGGAAAGAAGAATATCTTTATGATGATGCAGCACTGGCAAGATACCGGAAGACGCATAAAGGATCGTTTACCCTGCAGCGCTATAAGGGTCTTGGTGAAATGGATGCACAACAGCTCTGGGAGACAACACTTGATCCGGAACGCCGGCTGTTAAAACTGGTTACCATTGATGATCCCATGATTGCAAGTGATACGACAGAGCTTCTGATGGGAAATGATGTTCCACCCAGAAAGGCATTTATTCATGCCAATGCAACAGACGCACAGTTGGATATTTAAAAGAGAAGGAGTAACAATTCATGGATGACAGAATTCTAAAAACAGAATATTCAGAGGTCATGCAGAAATCCTATATTGACTATGCGATGAGTGTTATTGTCGCAAGAGCACTGCCGGATGTCCGGGATGGATTAAAGCCCGTTCAGCGCAGAACTTTATATGACATGTATGAACTGGGAATCCGATATGATAAGCCGTTTCGAAAAAGTGCTCGTATTGTCGGAGATACCATGGGTAAGTATCATCCTCATGGCGACAGCTCTATTTATGATGCACTTGTTGTAATGACACAGGAATTTAAAAAGGGACTTCCGCTGGTTGACGGGCATGGTAATTTTGGCAATATTGAAGGCGATGGGGCTGCTGCCATGCGATACACGGAGGCAAGACTGCAGAAGGTTACCCAGGAGGGACTGCTGGCAGATCTGGATAAGGATGTGGTAGATTTTGTCCCCAATTTTGATGAAACGGAAAAAGAACCCTCAGTGCTTCCTGCAAAATTTCCTAATCTTCTGGTAAATGGAACGGAAGGAATTGCTGTTGGTATGGCAACCAATATTCCGCCACACAATCTGGCAGAGGTTATAGATGCAACAAAGGCATACATCAGAAATCCGGAGATTACAACGGAGGAACTGATGAAATATGTCAAGGGACCGGATTTCCCTACAGGCGGTATCGTGATTAATAAGGACGAGCTTGAAGAAATCTACCGTACCGGTATGGGAAAGATTAAAATCCGTGGTAAAGTGGAGACAGAGCGTGGCAAGGGAGGAAAGACTGCCCTGGTCATTACAGAGATTCCGTTTACCATGATCGGACAGAATATTTCCAAATTCCTGATGGATGTTGCTGCACTTGCAGAAAGCAAAACAACCAATGATATTGTTGATATTTCCAACCAGTCTTCCAAAGAAGGCATCCGTATTGTAATTGAATTAAAGAAGGATACGGATGTAGAAAACTTTACCAATATGCTGTATAAGAAAACAAAACTGGAAGATACGTTTGGCGTTAATATGCTTGCTATTGCAGACGGAAGACCGGAGACGATGGGGCTTAGGGAAATCATAAGCCACAATGTAAATTTCCAGTTTGAGGTTACCAGAAGAAAGTATACCACGCTGCTTCAAAAGGAACGGGAGAAGAAGGAAATTCAGGAAGGTCTGATCCGGGCATGTAATGTGATTGATCTGATCATTGAGATCTTAAGAGGTTCCAAGGATAAGGCAATGGCTAAGAATTGTCTTGTGGAAGGTATTACGGACGGCATTGCATTTAAGAGTAAAGAATCGGAGATTATGGCGCATATGCTCCGGTTTACAGAACGGCAGGCAGATGCCATTCTTGAGTTAAAGCTGTATCGTCTGATTGGGCTTGAAATTGATGCGTTAAATAAAGATTATGAACAGACAACTGCCAATATTTACCGGTATGAAGATATTCTGGATCGCCGCGATTCCATGGCACAGGTTATTATCAATGAACTGGACGGAATCCGCAAAGAATTTGGAAGACCGCGTAGAACCGTGATCGAGAATGCCAAAGAAGCTGTCTTTGAAGTAAAGAAGATGGAGGAGATGGATGTTGTCTTTTTAATGGATCGCTTCGGTTATGGAAAGGTGATTGATACAGCGACCTATGAACGCAATAAGGAAACAGTCCACACAGAATTTTCTAATGTTGTATTTTGCAAGAATACGGGAAAAATCTGCCTGTTTACCAATACAGGTATGCTCTATTCCGTTAAGGTATCGGATTTCCCGTCCGGAAAACTCAGAGATAAGGGTATTCCGATTGATAATGTCAGCAGCTTTGATTCCCAGACAGAGGATATTGTCTATATAGCTTCCCAGTCTGAACTGAATCTTTACCGCCTGTTGTTTGTTACCAGAAAGGCAATGTTAAAGGTGGTTGATGGAGGCGAATTTGATGTAGCCAAGCGTGTCGTGTCAGCCTCAAAGATGTTAGATGGGGATGAAATTCTGCTGATTTCACCGATGAATGAGAAAAAGTGTCTTGTAATGCAGTCAAAAGCAGGATATTTTCTAAAGATTGATGCAGAAGAGGTGCCTGAGAAAAAGAAAGCTGCTGTCGGTGTAAGAGGTATGAAAATTACAGAAAAAGAGGAGCTTGAGGCAGCATACATTGTGCAGGGACAGGAAGATGTGATCATTGACTATAAGGATAAACCATTAAATCTAAGCCGTATGCATGTTGCGAAAAGGGATACCAAAGGGACAAAACCAAAGTAGGAAATCGTATTTTGCGTTTCGCAATTGACTATTTTCATTGACATTTATGAGCGGATAGGGTAAGCTTGTCATACATATAGCAAGGTATAGAGACAGTTAATGAGGTATCGTATGCGCGTTATTGCAGGAACAGCAAGAAGTTTACAACTGATCACACCGGAAGGAAATGATACAAGACCGACCACAGACAGAATCAAGGAAACATTGTTTAATATGATTCAGTTTGATATTCCCGGCTGTGTATTTGCCGATCTCTTTGCGGGAAGCGGGGCAATTGGAATAGAGGCACTGAGCAGAGGGGCTTCCAAGGCATTTTTCATTGAAAATGAAAAGAAAGCCATAAACTGTATTGAAGATAATCTTCGTCATACAAAACTGATGGACAAGGCAGTTGTGCTGAAGCAGGATGCAGTGATGGCTTTACAGTACAGCATTCATGAACCGGTGGATATTGTATTTGCCGACCCTCCCTATCAGAAGGGTTTTGCAGAGATGATTCTTGGGGCGGCAAATACCAGTAAAGCCGTGACGGAGGATACAATTTTAATTATTGAAGCCGCAAAGGAGGAAGATTTTTCCTTCAGCGGTGACTATGGATTTGAGATTATAAAGGAAAAAGTCTATAAGACCAATAAACATATCTTTTTAAAAAGACAATCTTTTTAAAACGGTAACTATCCTGAGGAGGGGTTATTGTTATGAAAAAGGCGATTTATCCGGGGAGTTTCGACCCTGTAACCTACGGACATCTGGATGTTATTCGTCGTGCTTCGACGATGTTCGATGAATTGGTGGTCAGTGTTTTAAATAATAAGGGAAAATCTCCATTGTTTTCCGTGGAAGAACGTGTTAAAATGTTACAGGAAAGCACCAAAGATTTGAGCAATGTAAAAATTACATCTTTTAGCGGGTTGTTAATTGATTATGCAAAAGAGATTAATATTCATATTGTATTCCGGGGTTTGGGTG
>JBJELZ010000109.1:0-11069 GCA_051879415.1 Lachnospiraceae bacterium | reverse complement strand
ATCTGAGCCTTTTTTCTTTGCCCAGTTTTTTCATAGGTCATTTGACACTATCTTTTCTCTAATCTTCTATTCTGAAAATCTCACCATAGCTTCTCCACCACATCCTCCGGCAGAAAGCTTTCCTCTAAAAATTCCTCCTTACTTCCGGCCGGATGCTGCATTTTCCAATCCATGATCATACGGCTGATTGCATTGGGATCCTGTGCCGTCAGCATTTTTGCAAGATCATCCACCCGAATCCATGCATCATCGTATGGAACATATACATTACCTTGTGAATCCCGCCAACTTTTCATCTTAGCCATAAAATTGCCTCCTTTTCCATGTGTTACCATTTGGTAGCATTTCAAACATTATTATGTCTCCGTTTGGTATCATTGTCAAGCAGAACATAAGATACCACTTACCTGCAAATACTATTGATGATGAAGGGAGTAAGACTACTTTATGAAATATCAACGCCTGCAGGATCTTCGGGTTGACCACGACCTGCGGCAGCAGGATGTCGCAGACATCCTTTGCTGCCAGAGAAATGTATACCGACGCTATGAATGCGGAGAGCGGGAGATTCCCACCTGGGTTCTCGTGAAGCTTTCCGAATATTATCATGTCAGCATTGACTATCTCTTAGGTCTGACAGATGAGAAGAAGCCTTACCAGCGCCGCGATAAAATCCGCGGATAACGGGACTACCTTTTTCAATAACAGTCCCTTTACCCTTCCCATTCCATATATTTTTTTACAAAATCTTCCCCGGAGATTTCTTCCTGTTCAAAGACATGCTCTGCCAGCATACGGAGCTGTTCTTTATGCTCCGTAAGATATGCCTTTACCTCCCGGTACTGGACTTCCAAAATCGCCTGTACTTCTTCATCCGCTTTTGAACGATACATCTCGGAACAGGTATAGGTACTTTGATTTCCCAGATAATTGGTTTCCCTGCTGGTCAATGCCATAAGTCCAACGGAATTCCCCATGCCATATTGGGTAACCATGCTTCGTGCCAGTTCTGTTGCCTGATACAGATCATTGCATGCTCCGGTGGATATATTATCGCCATAAAAAAGTTCTTCTGCTACCCTTCCGCCTAAGGCAGCTTTGATTCTGACCAGATAATTATTCTTCGTTCTCATGTCCAGAGACTGCTTCTGCAGTTCCACATAGCCGGCCGCTTCTCCCCTTGCCAGAACAGTTACTTTTTCAATCTGCCGCTTCTGCCATACATAGACAAGTGCATGCCCGACTTCATGAATCGCTGTGGCAGAACGTCCTTCATTTTCTTCTGTCTGGAACACCTCTACCGCATTTTCTCCCACATGACGTTCTCCGATCATTTTCCGTGCAAGAGTTTCCTTCAGATCTAACAGAAACAGGTCCTGATTCATCTTAAGATCAGAGGCCGCTTTCCAGTAAGATTTTCCATTCCATTCTACCTTAACCGCATCCGCACACGCTTCGTTATCCTTTACAGTCCGGTGAACAAACAAGGTATTATCCGGTACAGTTTCCTGCTCCATAACCTTTCCCAGCCTGTTCTCACAACGATAATAGAAAAGTGCTGTCTCATTGATTAACTCCCTGATTTGTGCAGGTGCACATCCATATGCTTCTTTTCCGGCTTTTTCCAGAACATCCGAACGAATTTCTCCCAAAAGCTCCTTTGCATAAAATTCCAGCAGTTCCTCCCGTTCTTTTCTATTGGGATAGCGGATCTCGAACTCCATATCAAATCGTCCTGCCCGTTTCAATGCAGGGTCCAACATTTCCGGTGCATTGGTTGCTGCCAGCACAAAAATGGTCTTTCTGTCATCAAAACCATCCATCTCCTTCATTAACTGAATCAGTGGTGCATCGTTCAACATAGTTCCACGCTTCCGCCCGATTGCATCAATCTCATCAATAAAGAGGATTGCCGAATCATATTCCTCTGCTGCAGCAAATAATGCCGATATCAATTTTTCATCTTTCAACTCAGTTGCTGCCACCGGAATGAAAGCAATACTCTTGTCTGAATTCTTTTCCTGAAGTCGTCTTGACAGATCGCCCGCCATGCACCTTGCCAGATAGGTTTTTCCTGTGCCCGGGCATCCCTTTAACAATGCACCTTTGGGAATTGTAACATGACGCCTTTTGTAAAACTCCACATCTACCATCATATCCACAATTTCCTGCATCTGCTCCCGCACACTGTCATTGCCGATATAATGTTGCAGCGTCTCCTCCGGATCACTGATTACCTCAAACGGGAGCCTTTCATTTTTACGGATCACAATCTGATACTGCCTGCGGATTTCTTTTTTCTGGGCATCAATGATATAATCCAGCTCCCTTTCCTTCTCATCTTCGGTGGTATCCTGATCCAGCAAAAGCAGGGTATTAACCATATTTTCCGCCAGTCTTCTTGCACCGGAATAATTACCGAAAAATTCTGCATGCTCCGGCGTTGAACCCCAACGGAAAAATTTCAGAATATCCTGTTTCTTCTTTTCGACCAGCAGCAGGTTTTCTTTTCCTGCCTCCTGAATAGTATCCATAAATCGTCCCCAGAGATCTTCCAGCTTCGGATCCGGCAGCACTACCGTAGAAACACGCCGGAAAATACCCGGATTGGAAGACAGTGCCTGCCTCATCTCTTTCTCATAGCCCGCCATCCAGATGACGGTATTGGGGCGGATCGTAATGGTCTTATCCACTGCACTATGACCATTGGAATCACTTTTTTCTACCTGATAGGAAATCTTCTGACTGGTATGCTGCATAATCGTTAACAAAAGGGCAATGATATCCTTACTGAAGCTGTCCTGATTCTGAAACAGCGTATAGGCCTCATCCAGAAATAATATGGCTGGGGCATTCTCACTATAACCCTTCTGGTTCTGCAGCTCATCAATTTTATCCAAAAAGACGCCTCTGGTATGTCCTACATACAATCCCTTCAATTCCGAAGGGGTTGTCTCATGATATTTTGCTCCAAAGATTTCTTTTGCCAGCTTCCTTACCAGATAGCTTTTTCCGCTTCCGGGGCTGCCTAAAAATACATAATATGGAATAGCCGGTTTCATCTTTCTGTTTACACAGTCATTCCGGAATTTCCAGCAGAGAAAATCTGTTGCGGAAAGACAGATATTTCTGATAATCTGTTCATCCATATGATATCTGCTGTCTTTGGCAAGAATCTCCATCACCTGTTCATACAGATTTTGACTGGTTTCCCTTTTTTCTTTCACCGGCAAGATATTCTTGGGCGGATTGCACAGATACCCAATCAGTCTCGCTGTATTCTTCCGGCATCCCGGCTTGTTTCCAAGAATATCCTGTATGTTCCATTCATTATCATTCAGAAACGCTGCAACATCCCTAAGTCTTTCCTGGTCATTATCCAGCATGACAGGCTGTCTTCCTTCATCTTCAAAGAACAATGAGAGCCCAATCGGTGGAAATGAAACATAATTACGCTTATAGCCATAAATATAAGGGAGCCTCAGATACAATCTTGTCCTTGTTATCTGACTGGGTATCACTGCAAGCACCTCTTTGACACATTCCTTGTCATCCATACCGTCTTCCCGGATATGATATGTGATATGAAAATCATTACCAAGATGACATTTTAAACTGCCATGTCCATCCAGATAGCAGAATTGAAACTCCTTTTCCTCTTCTGTCTCAAAGGTCTGGTTGGTATATTCTATCAGTTCGTCCCAGACTGCTCCTGCTTCTGTATCTGTACTACGCCAACGGAGGAACTCATTCAGAGCTTTGACCGTTCTGTTTTTTGCAGGCAGCATAAATGCAACCTGATTGCCTTTTCCGGTGTAAAGAGTCAGTTCCTGCTCCGGATTCCACTTACCGGAACAACTATAGATTGACGTAATTTGGTAAAAATCCAATATCAGGGAACAGATAAAGCTCATTCCGCAAAACAATACTTCTTCGTTTTTGAAATCACCAAACGGTAACAGATTGACAAATTCTCCGGACTTCATAACTGCCTTGACCTGATAACATTTTTTCCCAAGTGCATCATACCAGATAATATTTCCATCATAGTACGTAATACACTCCTCTTCTTTCGGCATTGCTTCCCTGATTTCAGAACGAACCGGACTAAAAAAGAATGTCATTTTTATACTATGATTTCTTAACCAGATGCTTCCTTCCCGGAACGATGCCATACGGCTTAACGGTGTGGTAAAAAGATTATGAAACCTGCAGTTCTCTACAGTACAGATATATTGATCATCATCTGTCGTTTTAGTAAATATATTGACTTTACTACTGCAAAAAATTGCATCTCCCAGATATTGAATATCCTCCATCGTGTAAATAACACCCACATATTCGGCTCTGACATAGCGTATTCGGTTATCATATTTCTCTACCAAAGCGTTGACTACAACCTGGATGTCGATATCAAAGACGGTCCTCTCTTCTTCCTCATACTCAGAAACAAATGTATAAAAATATTCTTCTTTCAATATCTCTTTATTTCTTTTACAGGACGCATTCTGCTTTATTACTTCCTCCAAAAATTCCGTAACCTCCGATTTTTTTCCCCCGAAGCAAAACTGGAATTTCATATATTCTTTGATTACCTCATCCGTACATCCAAAGAGAAGCTTTATTTCTTCCGGCTGGTCCGGATCCAGACTTTCAGGAATTCCCTCCCGCTCAAGACAGTAAGGTCCATAAATCGTAATCAACCGGCTGTCTGTGCCATGCTGTCTCTCCCATTCACCCAGAATAACGTTCAGGCGCCGAAGGCTCTTTGCAGCTATTCCATGCCATGCATAAGCCACACTGTGTTCCCCCAGTTCATCCGAAGCTTTCTTATAAGAAGCCGCATCCTCAGAAACTGCCTGACGGAGTTCACCAAAGGCATCCCGTAAACTGATCTCCAGAACATACCGATTTTCTGAGATACTTATCTCTCCATACTTTTCTACAATTTTCCGCAGGATAGCATCATAAAATTCCGAACGGATATAAATCCTGGATGAAGGTGCCACAGTATCCGTATTCTGTGAAATCAGAACATTTTCCATAACAAAATAAAATTTATCCTGTTCAGCTTGTTCCTGTTGCAGGGAACCGCTGGAGAGCAGCCGGTTCGCCAGAAACCGGAAGCCATTTTTGTCCTCACCCGCATGCCGGATTGCCATTTTTAAATAAAGATATCGTCCATATTGTATCCTTTCCTCAGCCGGCACATGGATGTTATATACAGTTTTCCCATATTCCGGTGGCAAACCACGATTTTGAAAGTATTCCTTGTACAAGTCTTCCCAGCTCTGTGACAGCCGATACCCTGTCTCCTCAACAAGATCCAAATGATTTTTCTCCAGCTCCCAATTCAGGGATTCATCATAATAATCTCTCAGCTCTTCTCCGACTGCTTCCTTTAAAAATGATTTCATGAAAGAGATTTCCTGCCTAAACTTTTCCTCATCTGCCGGGATACTTCCCTTTTTCCAGTAATCTTCTCCGGCCTCTTCTTCGATTCGTCTGTCCCGAAAGAGCCTGGTAAAAATCTTTGCAAGAAAGCTGTCCGGTCCATCGGTCAGATCAATATCATACAAAAATTCTATATAGGAAAATGTCTCCTCAATAGCTTCTATTCGATACTCCCTCATAATCCGTCCCTTCCTCTCCCTGCCTGCAGGATCGTTTTGCAAAGCAGCTGATATATGTTTTTCTTCCGACTACCTGTTTATTTCCCTCTCCTGACAGCTGTTACACAATTCCTTGGTTGTCAGGGGATAATCGATTTTTAACAGTTCTTTATGCTTCTTTAAAACAGAACTTATCGTTTTAAAATTAACCGGATTATGATTACGATTATAGAAAACAAACTCTCTTGTTAAAAGATTCTCCCGGTTTTCCTTATAATAGGCAGCAAATTCCTCATTGTATTGTTCCGGCAGACAGCTTCTCTGGTACAGGTTTTCCCTAAAACCATCTGCCGCCTTTTTAGTTGTTTCCTCCGCTGCGTCCACTGTTGAATTCACAGTTGTGCACTCTGTTACAGCTGCTGTTTTGACAGGTTTTGTCTTGGGCACCATCTTTTTCACCGGTGTATCAAAATACAGAACCTCCCCTACTCCTTCTTTTTCCAGATGCAGCTGTGATGGCTTCATCTCGCAGATCTCATGACTTTCCACACCGCAGAATGCTATCATGCACAAAATAAAATAATACTGGATATTCTCCTGTTCCTTAACAGACCTAAGAATCCGCAGGACATCCTCCTGCTTCACCCGGTCACGTCGCTGAAGACGCTTATACTCTCTCTCTGCCTCCTTCACCGCCGCTGTCTTCCCGATCTTTTTACGGAATGGATTCTGATAGGAGGTGTCACCGTCTTTTCGTGCAAGTGCTTCAAAATGTCCCCCCACACTGTTTAGATTCTTCTTATAAGTATGGACAGTCTGTGGCGAAAGTCTGTTGTTCTCATCCATAATCCGTTCTTCCAGATAGCTAAAAAACTGAGTGGCATCTTCTTCTGTCAGCATTAGAAAATCCTTTTCACAATAATTGCAGATCAAACTGACCGTGCTGCCATAGTTCTGTACTGTCGTCTCAATCGAACTGTCCAGGAAACCAAATTCTTTCTGTATCCGTAACCAGTACTCCACTGTCCTGTATGAAATGTAAGGGGACGAAAAATGCTTCCTCTCATTCTTATCACCCATAACTCATATCTCCTTTCCCGGCTTTCATCTTTACAATAACCGTAGTTACCTCCTATTACAGTCAGTATGTTTTTAAACTGCCACTTACCTAATTCCATTCTAGCAAATTTTTCCTGCATGTCAATCATTTTTATCAAATACTTAAAATTCTCCAAAACACATTCACTAAAAAAACCTTGCAAAATAAATTCACAAGGTTTTTATTTTTTAGTTTTATGATACAGATATCAATAGTACATTTTCATAATTTGCATTCATCTTCCGGTTTATGTGTTTCTCCGCTATGCCCACTGCAATGACTGCAGTCCCCACCACAGGAGAATGATTTTCCTTTTTTCTTATTCCTGACTATACCGATCAATGCCAGTACTATTAATAAGATAATAACAATACCAATTATTAAATCTACCATAAACTATCCCTGTAACATCCCTCTGATCAGCTCACTGATCTTATCTTCCGCAGCATCTTTGTATTCTGCAATCAAATTCACAATGGCAGAACCGACAATCACACCGTCTGCAGTCTTCTGGTATTCCTCCACCTGCTCATGGGTATGAATTCCAAAACCAACGGCAACCGGTGTATCTGTACATTTACGGATTTCCTCCACCAGATCGTCCACCTTTGTCTTGATTTGGTCACGCATACCTGTCACGCCCATGGATGATACCAGATAGATATAGCCTGTAGCATCCTTTGCAAGTTTAGCAATCCGCTCCTTGCTGGTTGGCGCAATCAATCTTATTAAATCCAGATTATATTTATCTGTGTATTCCCTTATTTCCGCACTTTCTTCAAATGGCATATCCGGAATAATCAAACCGTCAATCCCCGCCTCCTGACATTTTCCGCAGAATGCATCATATCCATAATGGAATACAGGATTCGCATAGGTCAGAAATACCAGCGGAATCTGTGTTTCTTTTCTTACTTCCTTAACCATATCAAAGACCTTAGGAAGTGTACATCCATTTTTCAGTGCACGCACATTAGCTGCCTGAATTACCGGTCCCTCTGCAATCGGATCGGAAAATGGAATTCCGATCTCAATAATATCGGCACCTGCCTTTTCCATGGTCAGGATATAATCCTTCGTCTTATCCAGGTTCGGATCTCCTGCCGTCAGGAATCCGATAAAACATTTTTTATTTTGAAATGCATCACTTATTCTACTCATTGATATTGATCCCCCTGTATCTTGCAATAGCTGCCACGTCCTTATCACCTCTTCCGGACAGACAGCAGATAATAATCTGATCCTTACGCATGGTCGGTGCTATTTTCATCAGATGTGCCACCGCATGCGAACTTTCGATTGCTGCTATGATTCCCTCTGTCTTTGCAATATATTCAAATGCAGCTACCGCCTCGTCATCCGTAACCGGTACATACTCTGCACGCCCTGTATCATGGAGATAAGCATGCTCCGGTCCAATGCCCGGATAATCCAGTCCTGCAGAAATGGAATAAACCGGTGCAATCTGTCCATATTCATCCTGACAGAAATAGGATTTCATCCCATGGAAAATACCCTCGCTTCCTACTGCTATGGTTGCTGCCGTCTCCTTCGTGTCAATTCCTTTTCCTGCCGCCTCGCAGCCGATCAGACGGACACTTTCATCCTTAATAAACTCATAAAACATTCCCATGGAATTGCTTCCGCCACCGACACATGCCATAACCACATCCGGAAGCTTCCCTTCTGCCTCCAGAATCTGTGCCCTCGCTTCCTTGCTGATGACGCTCTGGAAATCCCTTACAATCATCGGAAACGGGTGCGGTCCCATTACAGAACCCAGTACATACAGGGTATCATCTACCCGTTTGGTCCATTCCCTCATACATTCATTGACAGCATCCTTTAATGTCATGGTGCCGCTCTCTACAGGATGTACCTTTGCTCCCAGTAATTCCATCCGATAAACGTTAAGAGCCTGCCGAATGGTATCTTCCTTACCCATAAAGATCTCACATTCCAGTCCCAGCAAGGCTGCTGCCGTAGCAGTTGCAACGCCGTGCTGCCCTGCACCGGTTTCAGCAATGATTCTTGTTTTTCCCATTTTCTTGGCCAAAAGTGCCTGCCCCAGAACATTATTGATTTTATGGGAACCGGTATGGTTCAGATCTTCCCTCTTAAAATAGATCTTTGCACCTCCAAGATCCTCCGTCATCTTTTTTGCATAATACAACAAAGACGGACGGTTGGCATATTCCCTGAGCAGCCGGTCCAGCTCCGCACAGAATTCCGGATCATTTTTGTAATGTTCATAGCTTTCCTTCAGATGCTCTATCTCCGTCATCAACGTTTCCGGAATATAACATCCGCCATGGATTCCGTATCTACCTTCTTCCTTCCTAGATTCACTCATAGCTTCTTACCCTTTCCATAAATTTTTTAATTTTATCTTTATCCTTAACACCATCTGTCTCAAGACTGCTGCTGACATCAACAGCGTAAGGATGAACTTCCCTGACTGCCCGTTCAATGTTATCCGGACTGATTCCTCCTGCCAGAAAAAACGGTTTCCTGATTCCCTGAATCAGTTCCCAGTTAAAATGTTCCCCGGTTCCTCCCGGTAATGCCGGTGAATACGTATCCAGTAGAATGGTACTGCATCTTGTTTCCCCGATCCGTCTAAAATCCTCTTCCCCACGGATCCGGTATGCCTTAATGCATCTTTCCCACGGTCTTTCTATACCATGATCCTCCAGTTCCCGGAATAACTCCGCCTCGTATGCCGCATCCTCATCTCCATGAAGCTGTAAAAGATCTACTGTCCTGCTGACCATGAGTTCCGTTAACAGACGTATCTCCTGTCGTACAAAAACACCTACCTTACAGATCCCCGGGTCTAATTTCCCGGCAAGCATTGCTGCTGTTTCCGGTGTCACCTTACGTCTGGTATCAGCAAATACAAAACCGATATAATCAGGAGGATACTGATTGACATATTCCACATCTTCCGGACGCCTGATTCCACAAATCTTAACTTTTACCACGCTCTTACGTCTCCATTCTGAATTCTTTTACCATTCCGGCTCTGTCCGGCGCCCGCATAAAGGTTTCCCCGATCAGAACTGCATTGACTCCTTCTTTTTTCAATGCAGACACCTGTTCCTTCTTCTGAATCCCGCTTTCAGCCACAAAAATCGTCTCTGCCGGAACCAGTTTTCTCAGATTCTGACTATGACCGATATCGACTGTAAAATCTTTCAGATTACGGTTATTTACCCCGATGATTTCTGCTCCCGCCTTAACAGCCATCGCAATCTCCTCTTCATCATGTGTTTCTACCAGTGCATTTAAGCCAAGTTCATGGGCCAATGTCAGATACTGTTTCAGCTGTTCTTTTGAAAGGATGGAACAGATTAACAGGCAGGCATCTGCCCCCAGAGTCTTTGTCTCATAAATCTGGTATTCCTCCACAATGAAATCCTTTCTAAGAATCGGGATTGCAATCTCGCTTCTGATCTGCTTTAAATATTCATTGCTGCCCAGAAAATAATACGGTTCCGTCAGTACAGACACTGCACTGGCGCCTCCCCTTTCATAATCCTTCGCAATCTCCACATACGGAAACTCTTTGGCAATCACTCCCTTCGATGGAGATGCCTTCTTGACCTCACAGATCAAATGGATTCCTTCACCGGAAAGTGCCTGCCGGAAAGGATATCGATTCTTATCAGAAGAAACACATGCTTCTTCTGCCAGCCTCACCATCTCTTCCAACGGTATCATTTTTTTCTGCTCTGCAACACGTTCTTTTGTCCGTTCTGCGATCTCATTCAAAATATTCTTCATGCTGCTTCATCCTTTCATCCATCCTTCGTCTACATCATGCAATATATTTCTATCTCATAACAAACACTGCAACTATCCTGCGCTATACTATAAAAAAATCCCTGCCCGGGTAAAACCCGGGCAAGGACGATATACAAAGATACCGCGGTACCACCTTGCTTTGTGGAATCCACACACTCACGAAATACAATCATATTTCTGACAACTTACGTATGTCCTCACGTCATGGAATACTCGGCATATGCCTTTGACCATGCCCTCCGTGGTCCATTTAATGAACTGCCATCTATGGGTTCTCAGCCTCCCCACTCTCTGTGAGCGCATCTTTCATTTTTATCTCCACATCATCGGTTTCTGCTATTCAATTCTTAACTGAACTTCATTATAATTCCAGAAAAAATATTTGTCAACATTTTATATTAAAGATATGATAAGCGGAACTGTAAGCCGGGTTATGTCATAGCCGGAAATTCCGGCCGGGATGATCATCTATCTGGTCCTGATGTTACCACCAGGCTCTAGCGACCTACCTGAAGACAGGCCGGGCAGGCCTATGGTCTTCTATTTGGTCT
>JBJELZ010000108.1:0-50193 GCA_051879415.1 Lachnospiraceae bacterium | reverse complement strand
ACCGCTTGCCCAGATAGGTTCATAAGCAATAACCAGTTCCTTTACCTGATCTGCAGTTACCCCTTCCAGATCCCACTTAATCTGTCTCTTAATCCACTCTGCATAAGTTCCTGCTTTACGAAGAGCCAGGGACTCACCACAGCAAAGGATGGGTGAAAGTCCGGAAGCAAATGCCTTCTTAACCTTCTGGTTGATCAGGATATCATTCTCTCCAAAGATATCTCTTCTTTCTGAATGACCGATAATGATATATTTAACGCCAGCTTCCTTCAACATGGGGGCAGAGATTTCACCTGTGTAAGCACCCTTGTCTTCAATGTAAAAGTTCTCAGCACCAAGCTGTACATTGGTACCCTTGATTGCTTCTGCAACCGGTACAATATCAATTGCAGGTACGCAGTATACTACATCAACATTGTCATTCTTTACAAGATCCTTAAGCGTTGCACAAAGTTCAACTGCCTGGCTGGGTGTCATATTCATTTTCCAGTTACCGGCAATAATTCTTCTTCTAGCCATTTCTTTATCTCCTTTTTAATTCATATTTAGTTTCTTACTTTTCTTAATTAAGATAATACCAATCACCAGCAAAACCACCCCAATCAGAACAGAAGCTGTCAGAAATACAATGCCTATTACAGAGAAAACACCGCCTACAATCCCCAAAGCGCTCTCCGCAATCTCCGGAATTGCATAATTATCAGGATCTGTATCATCATAATAGACAGTTACCTTATCTCCTTCTTCCAGTACACTTGAGGCAGCGGATATCTCTACCTCATGGTACTGATCCTCTTCGTCATAAAAACCGACTATGGTATACGCATTACCTCCATAAGAGGCTCCCGGGGAACCGCCAAGATGAACCTCAACGATCTCGCCGGTCACTTTCACCGCATCAGAGCCCATCTCGTCAATGGCAGCCCCCATATGGTCAACTACAGATCCCATTACCAGCTTCACGCCCAGAAAAATAAAACCCAAAATCAGACCGGCAAAAAGAGCTAACCCGCCCAGCACCGTAAGAATTATACCAATTATTTTTTGGGGTTGATTTTCCATTCATGATACCTCAATTGATTTGTAAAAATTATTTATCATCAGCTGCAACAACACCGGGAAGTGCCTTACCCTCTAAGAATTCAAGAGAAGCACCACCACCTGTTGAAATATGGCTCATCTTATCTGCAAATCCAAGCTGGTTGCAGGCAGCTGCAGAATCACCACCACCGATAATGGTTGTTGCATCTGTCTCAGCAAGTGCCTTAGCTACAGCAATGGTTCCCTTTGCAAGAACAGGGTTCTCAAATACTCCCATCGGTCCGTTCCAAACAACTGTCTTTGCAGACTTAACAGCATTTGCAAACAGCTCCTGGGTCTTAGGTCCGATATCAAGACCTTCCATATCTGCAGGAATCTTATCGGAATCAACATAAGTTACATCGATTTCAGCATCAATCGGGTTAGGGAAGCCCGCTGCAACACCTGTATCAACCGGTAATAACAGCTGTTTTCCAAGAGACTCAGCCTTAGCCATCATCTCCTTACAATAGTCAAGCTTCTCATCATCAACCAGTGACTTACCGATTTCATATCCTTTAGCCTTTAAGAAGGTAAATGCCATACCACCACCAATGATCAGTGTATCGCACTTCTCAAGAAGGTTATTGATAACATTAAGCTTGTCTGCTACCTTAGCACCACCAAGGATTGCAACAAAAGGACGAACAGGATTTTCTACTGCATTGCCAAGGAAATCGATTTCCTTCTGCATTAAGTAACCAACTGCGTTGGTACCACCCTTTTCTGTGATATATTTTGTAACAACTGCAACAGAAGCGTGTGCTCTGTGTGCAGAACCGAATGCGTCACATACATAATCATCTGCAAGATCAGCCAGTTCTTTTGCAAATGCTTCTCCGGCTGCTTCCGGCTTTGTCTCTTCTTTACCACGGAAACGTGTATTCTGAAGAAGAACTACATCTCCATCTTTCATAGCTTCTACTGCTGCGGTAGCATCTGCACCGGTAACATTGTAATCAGCTACAAAAACAACTTCCTTTCCAAGCTTCTCGGAAAGTCTCTTTGCAACAGGTGCAAGGGATTCCTTCTCGTTGGGTCCTTCCTTAACCTTACCAAGATGTGAGCAGAGGATTACCTTAGCTCCGTCGTCTATTAATTTTTTGATTGTGGGAAGAGCAGCAACGATACGAGTCTCGTCTGTGATCACGCCATCCTTTAAAGGAACGTTAAAGTCGCATCTTACTAATACTCTCTTGCCCTTTGCGTTAAGATCATCAACGCTTTTTTTGTTCAATGACATTGAAATGTCCTCCTTAAAATATATTTTTTTCTGTGGTCTGCGCAACGCCACAGAAAAATGTATCTGAATTAATCTCAGCATTTCATATTATATCATAAACCCTGATATATTTTCCATATGAAAAACAATTTTATCAAAAAATATTTCACCTGCAAAAGCACGTCCATGGCACACATGAAAAAAATCCCCGTCCACACGGGACGGGGATTGTGGTTTTTGATAAAATTAAGCCAATTCAGCAAAGTACTTGATAGTTCTAACCATCTGGCTTGTGTAGCTGTTCTCGTTGTCATACCAGGAAACTACCTGAACAAGATTGTCTTCGCCAACCATTGTCTGTGTTGCATCGAAGATTGATCCGTATGTGCTTCCTACGATATCAGAAGAAACGATCTCATCCTCATTGTAACCGAAGGACTCTGTAGCTGCTGCCTTCATAGCTGCATTGATTTCTTCCTTTGTTACGGACTTCTCAACAGTTGCTACAAGGATTGTTGTAGAACCTGTAGGAGTCGGAACACGCTGTGCAGAACCGATCAGCTTACCGTTCAGTTCAGGAATAACAAGACCGATTGCCTTAGCTGCACCTGTTGAGTTAGGAACGATATTAACAGCACCTGCACGAGATCTTCTAAGGTCACCCTTTCTCTGAGGTCCGTCAAGGATCATCTGATCACCTGTGTAAGCGTGGATTGTGCTCATGATACCGGACTTGATTCCAGCAAGGTCATTCAGAGCCTTAGCCATAGGAGCCAAGCAGTTTGTTGTACAGGAAGCTGCAGAAATGATTGTATCTGTCGGCTTCAATGTCTGATGGTTAACATTGTAAACGATGGTAGGAAGATCATTTCCTGCAGGAGCGGAAATAACAACCTTCTTTGCACCGGCATTGATGTGTGCCTGAGCCTTTTCTTTGGATGTATAGAATCCGGAGCACTCCAGAACTACATCTACACCAAGCTCGCCCCAAGGACAATTATTAGCATCCGGCTCTTTATAAATCTTAAGTGTCTTTCCATCTACTGTGATAGAATCTTCACCAGCAGAAACTGTATCTGCCTTAGCATACTTACCCTGTGAAGAATCATACTTCAAAAGATGAGCCAACATCTTAGGGGATGTCAAATCGTTGATTGCTACTACATCGTATCCTTCTGCACCGAACATCTGTCTGAATGCAAGACGACCGATACGACCAAAACCATTAATTGCTACTTTTACTGCCATTTTGTTTTCCTCCTGAAAAGATAATGTTGTTTTGTCAACTGAAAACTATTGTAACTAATTTGTCCTATTTTTTCAAGACATAACCAAAAAAAAATGCATAAAATAATAAATTATGATATTCTAATATAAAAAAAAAACTTATGTCACCCAAGAAAGGAGACGCATCATGTCAATCACAGCCGACTGTCATATACATTCCCACCACTCGGGAGATTCTGAAGCTCCCATGGAAGATATGGTAAAACGTGCAATAGCACTTGGTCTTAAACGCATCTGCTTTACAGAGCACCAGGATTTTGATTTTATATATGAACCCGGAGAGCCGGAGGATCTGTTTGAAACAGATACCGATACTTATTATAAAGAACTGACCTGCCTGCGGGAAAAATACAAAAAGCAGATTAAAATTCTTTTTGGCATTGAGCTTGGTCTGCAGACTCATATCACAGACAGATTAAATACCTATGCTACTTCCTATGATTTTGATTTCATTATTGGCTCCTCCCATCTGTGCAATCATAAGGACCCTTATCTGAAAAGCTTTTTTGAGGGCAGGTCAGAAGCTTCTGCCTATCGGGAATATTTTTCTTATATTAATGAATGCATTGCAGACTATCACAATTTTGACGTCTATGGTCATCTGGATTATGTTCTGCGATATGGTCCCACTACCAATTCACAATTTCATTTTAAGGACTATCAGGATTTGATTGATCCCATTCTTCGCTCTTTGATTACAAAGGGCAAAGGCATCGAATTAAATACCAGCGGATATGCCTACCACTTATCTGCTCCCCATCCCTGCCATGATATCTTAAAACGTTACCGGGAACTTGGCGGAGAAATTCTGACCATTGGCAGTGATTCCCACAAACCCGAACAGATTGCATCATTTTTTCCCACAGCTGCTGATCTTCTTACCAGCTGCGGCTTTACACATTACTGCGTTTTTGAACACCGTAAACCCGTCTTTTATTCTCTCTGACATATCCGTTCCCGCAAAAACATATATTTTAAAAATATGCTTTGCAGGCTCTGCCTGCCGGGAGCCGTATGTCCAATACCCATCGTTTGATCAAAGGCACCATCATCCTGACCGGAGCAGGATTTCTCTGCCGTTTTCTAGGCTTTTTTTACCGAATCTATCTTTCCAGACAATTTACGGAGGAAAACATTGGCATCTACCAGCTGCTTACACCCTTGTGTACACTGGTCTTTGCCATTACTTCTGCAGGTCTGCAGACTGCGATTTCCAAATTTGTTGCTGCCTCCTCGCAAAATGACCAGAACAAAGCTGTCCGGATTTTAACTGCCGGAGGTACGGCCAGCCTCTTTCTCTCTCTTATTTTAATGCTTCCACTCTACTGCTGTTCTGAAACAATCGCTGTTCTGTTTTTAAAGGAAGCAAGAACAGCACCACTCATCAGGCTTTTTGCTCTTTCCATTCCGTTTGCCGGAATCCATGCCTGTATTAACGGTTTTTTCTATGGATTTCAGAAAACCGGCCTGCCCGCACTTTCTCAGCTTTTAGAGCAGTGCATCCGCATTCTGACTCTGACTGTTTTATGCGAATCCATCCTCCGCCAATCCATGACCCCACTGATTCAGGTGGCTGCAGTTGGCATGATTACCAGCGAAGCTGCCTCAGCATTACTGTCACTTTTTTATCTTTACCGCTATATTATGAAATATCGGATTCCGGTCTGTTTTCCGGATGCAAAAGAGTTTGTCTCCATTATCAAAGAGCTGTTTGGCATGGCATGGCCTCTTACAGCCAGCCGCGTTGTCATCACACTTTTACTGGGTCTGGAAGCCTCCTATCTACCTGAAATGATTATGCGCTTTGGTGGTTCCCGCGCAGATGCTTTAGGTGCTTACGGCATTATGACCGGTATGGCACTTCCACTCATTCTGTTTCCAAGTGCCATAACCAATTCAATCTCTGTACTGCTCCTTCCTATGATATCCAGAGCAGAGGAGCAGCATAAAAATAATACCATTGTGGCCGCAACCAGACGTTCCATTAAATACTGCTGTCTCTGGGGCGGCATCTGCTTTCTTGGCTTTTATTTTCTTGGTCCTCCTGTCGCCGGACTGTTATTTGACAACGCTGATGCCGGAGCCTATGTACGTTCCTTAAGCTTTATCTGCCCCTTTCTCTATCTGTCTTCTACAACAGGAAGCATCCTGCATGGCCTGGGGCGTACCAGAATCACCTTTATCTCCCAGCTTGCATCCTTATCTGTCCGGCTTGCCTTTGTATTTCTACTGATTCCAGGCTTTGGTATCAATGCTTATTTTTCCGGTTTGCTGACAAGTGAGCTTGTGCTTTGTATGTGTTATCTTCTTGCACTTCGAAAATATATGTATTATACTTAATCACTGGATGCAATTAAGATAGAAAGGTACGGTGAAACACCAATGAGTTTTGATTTTTTAAAGAAATTGCCAACGCCCTCAGAAATCAGGGAACAATTTCCTGTTCCGGAGGAGTTAGCTGCACTTAAAAGACAGCGCGATCAGGAAATCTGCGATGTTATAGCAGGAAAATGCGATAAATTTCTTGTCATTATCGGTCCCTGCTCTGCCGACAACGAAGAGGCTGTTTGTGACTATGCGAACCGTCTTGCACGTGTCAATGAAAAGGTCAAAGATAGATTGATCCTGATTCCCAGAGTCTATACCAACAAGCCTCGTACAACAGGAGAAGGTTACAAGGGAATTGTCCATCAGCCGGATCCATCACAGAAACCAGACTTCCTTCAGGGACTGATCTCCATGCGTAAAATGCATATCCGTGTCATGGAAGAATCCAGACTGACAGCTGCTGATGAAATGCTTTATCCGGAAAACTGGGGATATGTTTCTGATATTCTCTCCTATGTAGCCATCGGTGCACGATCTGTAGAAGATCAGCAGCACCGCCTTACAGTCAGCGGCTTTGATGTACCTGCCGGAATGAAGAATCCTACCAGCGGCGACTTTTCCGTTATGTTAAACAGTGTCTATGCAGCACAGCATGCACATGAATTTATCTATCGCGGCTGGGAAGTAAAGACGACCGGCAATCCATATGCACATACAGTTTTGCGTGGTGCGGTCAACAAGCATGGCAATGCATTGCCAAACTACCATTATGAAGATCTTGCACGTCTGCTTGAAATGTATAATGAGCGTGACATCATCAATCCGGCATGTATCATTGACGCTAACCACAGTAATTCAGCCAAGAAATTTGATCAGCAGCCCCGAATCGTGAAGGAGGTTCTTCACTCCAGACGGGTCAATCCGGATATCAAAAATCTTGTCAAGGGTGTCATGATTGAAAGCTATATCAAGGAAGGCTGCCAGAAAATCGGCGAGGGAATCTATGGAAAATCCATTACAGATGCCTGCCTGGGCTGGGCCGACAGCGAACAGTTGATTTATGACATTGCAGACCTGGTATAATCCTGCAGAATGATATACAGGACAAAAGTCCATTTTATGATTCTGTATTGTCAGACCACATAAAATAAGTGTATTTGATTTCCGATGTGCTAAACGCGCCAATGAGCCTCTAACCATGTAAATCGTGTTCAGCAATGGCTTCCACGATTTACAGAGTCTCATTTCTGCAGCACATAAGTCAATCAAATACACTTATTTTATGTGGTCTGACATATTTACAATTACTTAAATGGACTTTTGTCCTTATGCTTCTTTATCCCCTGGGGAAGTTTCTCACATACACTTCCCTGATCTTATTCTGTGTCATGCTGGCATAAATCTGTGTTGTAGAAATATCAGAATGACCAAGCATCTCCTGAACGCTACGTAAATCCGCACCATTTTCTACAAGATGTGCCGCAAAGGAGTGACGCAGGGTATGCGGTGTAATATCTGCTGTAATACCGGCCTTTTTCGCATAATACTTTACGATCTTCCAGAAGCCCTGACGGCTCATCGGCTGACCGGAGCAGTTGGTAAAAAGCACATCTGATGTCTGATCCTCAAGCAGCTCCCCTCTTGCATTTTTCAGATAATCTGTCAGTGCCCGCTTTGCAGGTGTTCCAAATGGAATGACACGTTCCTTATGTGCATCACGGCAGATAATATATCCTACCTGGAAATCAATATCCGTAGTCTTTAAGCTGATCAATTCAGAAACCCGGATGCCGGTCGCATACAAAAGTTCCAGCATGGCACGGTCACGAATTTCCTTAGGAGACTTTCCGGAGGGCTGCTCAAGTAATTTATTCACTTCATCCGTTGTCAGAATTTCCGGCATCTTCTTCTCAATCTTAGGTGCCTTTAACGTTTCTGAAACATCATCTGTAATATATCCTTTTTTAAATAAATAATGAAACAGTGCCTTAATCGAAGCAATATTCCTGGAAATCGTTGCAGGTGCAAATCCTTCTCTTTCCATATACAGAATATAAGACTGCAGATGTGTCACCGTAATACGTCTGACCTCAGTAATTCCCTGCATTTCCATATATGCAGCCAGTTTATTCAAATCTCTCTGATAAGATGATTCCGTATTGGATGATGTTTTTTTCACCTCGTGAAGGTACGAAATAAATTCCTGAATAATTGTTTCCATGAAGACTGTTTTCCTCTCGTAAGTATTATTTACGTTACCATTATACGCATTACTTTTTAGAAAATCAAACGTTAATTTTGCTGAATTTTCCTAGGAAAATAGGCTTTTCCGGGCTTTCTACAAGATATCGAAAATCACAATTTTTTGTGATACAATATCTTGTAAAAAACTATAATAAAAATTTTATAAAATTTTTTAAAATAATAGGATTCACATAACTTTCAAGCAGAATTCCCACCAGAAAGACTATCAAAATCAACAAAAGTTGTGCCATTTTACCAAAAGAACTCCACTGCCTTTCGTGAATCTCTTTACTCCATCTAAGATACAATAAAAAAGCAACAAAATATATAAGTGCCTGTGGCATAATAATACCGATATACAACAAGGGGCCTGCAATTCCAAAACGCACAGAAGCTACCGTAATCCATGCTCCTGTTCCAAAGCCAATCCATGCCGCAAAAAGAGCAATCACAAGCGGTGCAAGATTGGTCAGTGCAAAAGTAATCAATAAAATTGCCAGAAAAAATCGTTTCCGTATGCAGTAAAAGAAAAGCCCTCTCTGGTTAATATCCATATACCGGAGCCTTTCCAAAGTACTTTCCGAAAAAAAACCATAGCGGTATAAGTATTCTTTATCCACAAACTGCAACAGTATAATTCCAAAAAGGACACCCACCAGATAACATAATAACAGTTTCTCTCCCCATTGTATTCTTCCGCAATCCGGTATCCTTCTTCTGAGCATCGCATTACTCCATCATAATAAAAAATGAACCAAAGACCACTCCTTAGTCCTTGGTTCAATATATGTCCTATTTCAGGTATTTATTCTTATATGCCAGAATCGCACCGACTGTCTTGGCATCCTGAATTGTCCCCTGATAAATCAGTTCTTCCAGATCCCGCACATCCCATTCTTCCACAGCAACGAATTCATCTTCATCCAGATGCTGTGCCGTTTTTTGCAGGTTTCTCGCAAGATAGATATCAATCTTTTCATTACAATATGCCACCGTAGGATAAATGGAAAGAAGCATCTCCAGATCATCGGAAAAGTATCCGGTCTCTTCTTCCAATTCTCTGGCTGCAGCCACTTTCGTCGGTTCCTCCGGACCATTTAATCCTCCCGCCGGAATTTCCAGGGTAAACCGATCCAAAGCATTACGATATTGACGCACCATCAGTAATTTTCCCTGTTTTGTTACTGGAAGAACCGCTGCCGCGCCCTGATGTTTAATAAAGTCAAAACAGGCTGTATTTCCGTTAGGAATCTCTACCGTATCATGATAGTACTGAAGGATTGCCCCCTGTGCCACCAGTTCCCTATTCACACGCTTTATTACCATTTCTTCATTTTCAAACTTCTGTTCCATTTTCTCCTCCCTTTATCCTATCTTTTATGATCCACGTATCTCCCATTCTGTTTTAGACAATACTATGTCTTTTTCATTTTGGCATACTAATTTTCAGACTTTTTGATATTCTGAATTTTCGGAATTGCCATCATGGAATAATTGGTATAATATACCACAAATCCCGGAGCACCTCCTGCCGGTTTCTTAACATTTCTTTTTTCGGTATAATCAACTTCTACCTTATCCTGGTCACTTACTTTCGAGTAAAATGCAGCAAGTGCGGCTGCTTCTTCAAAAGTGCGATCCGGCAGTTCTTTTCCTTCTGTCTTCACAATCACATGGGAACCGGGCGCATTTTTCGCATGGAACCACCAGTCTTTATTCCCTGCAAATTTGAAAGTAAGTTCATCATTTTGATAATTATTTTTTCCTACATAAATATCAAATCCGTCGCTGCTGATATAGTGAAAGGGCTTACTCTTTATCCTCGTCTTCTTTATATTTCCCTTTCTCTTTAAGAAGCCGGCATCCATCATTTCTTCTTTAATCTGGATCAAATCCTCTTCCTCTACTGCAATATTTAATTCCATCGCAATACTCTCCAGATATTCCAGGCTTGCCTTCGTCTCCTCCGTTAAAGTAATTAACGCCTCGTAGGTTCGCTTTAATTTCCCATACTTAGCAAAATACCGTTTAGCATTTTCTATGGCACTCATGGTTTCATCCAAAGGAATCGTAATCATTTCGTTGGTATAATAATTAAGTACTTCTGCGCTCTTTTCTCCTTGAGGGATCTGATAACCATAGGTATTGAGCAGTTCCCCATACACACGGTATTTTTCTCTTTTTTCTGTATCTTTTAATTGTTCTAACTGAAGATCATACTTCTTTACCGTTCGTTCCATCGCGGTCTGTACAACACGGCGTAAATCCCCTGACTTCTGACGAATCTTAACATACCGGTCTTTTTCTTCATAATAAGAAAATAACAGCGCAGAAATACTTTCATATTCCTTCTTTCGCTCATATCCTTTTAATGGAATCGCCGAAAATTCCTTGGGTTCCTCCCCTTCATAATACACTTCCGGATGGAACTCTCCCTTCTTAACAAAAAGCATAGCCTTTGAAAAAGCCCGCCACAAAGCTGAACGTTCCTCATCACTCATCTGCTGGCAGTCTTTATCCTCATCCACACCAGAATCCAGACACACCGTTGCTGCCAGAACCGGTGAAATTCCGGTATAGGAATTGTAAATTGCTTTCATAACCGGCATTGGTTTTTCATTCACAGGCATCAAAAAATCCTTTTCTGTTGCCAATAGCGGATTTTCCTTTTTCATTGTCTCCGGAACAAAATAAGGCTTTCCGGGCAGCACTTCACGAACGGAACTTACCATACCAGAAATACGTTTGATACTATCTATAATAATCTCATTCTCATCTACCAGAATGATATTACTGTGTTTTCCCATAATTTCAATAATCAATGTTTTCTGGCATAAATCACCCATTTCATTATAGTGTTCTACCTTCATACGAATGATTCGTTCCATACCGGGCTGCAAAAATCCAAGAATTTTTGCTCCCTGCAGATGTTTACGCAAAACCATACAGAAATTAGGTGCTGTCATTGGTCCCGGTTTATTCACTTTTGTCAGATATACAAATGGTAAAGATGCATCTGCCGACAATAAAAGCCGGAACTGTCCTTCCGGTGTTTTTACGGTAATAATTAATTCATCTGATTCCGGTTGTGAAACCTTGGCAATCCTTCCGCCATTTAATTTATTCTCCAATTCCTGCGTAACCGCAGCAACTGTAATCCCATCAAATGCCATGATGCTTTCTCCTTGAAGAAAAAGGGCAAGAGAACACTCTTACCCTCAAATTTGTATCAACGTTATTTCATACTTTAAAAACCCGTGTTTAAAACACGCTTTGGTACTATGCTTCCAACAGCTTTTCTACACTGGCAAGCTTAACACAAAGTACAAAAATCTCCAATGCCTGCGCCAGTTCTTCCAAGGGAGGAAATGTGGGTGCAATTCGAATGTTGGAATCCTGCGGATCATTCTTATAGGGATAAGTTGCACCAGCCCCAGTCAATGTCACGCCAGCATCCTTACACATTGCAACAATCTTCTTTGCACATCCGTCCAATGCCTGGAAAGATACAAAATATCCACCAATCGGCTTGGTCCATTCACCAATCTCCAGACCACTTAACCCCTCATCCAGACGGGAAAGCACCAGTTCAAACTTCGGGCGGAGAATGTCTGCATGTTTCTTCATATGGTTCTTCATTCCTTCGAAGTCTTTGAAATATCTTACATGACGAAGCTGATTCAGCTTATCATGACCAATGGTCTGAATGGTAATAATTTTTTTAATAAATTCAAGATTCTTCTGAGATGCCGCCAATGCAGCAACACCACTGCCCGGGAAGGTAACCTTGGATGTGGAACAGAATTTATAAACAATATCCGGATTGCCGGCCTGCTCACACAATGCAAGAATTTCAGGAAGTGTATCCTGACGATCCTCATACAAATGATGAATCGCATAAGCATTATCCCAGAATATACGGAAATCTTCTGCCGCCGGTTTTAAATTAGCAAAACGCTTGCACACTTCTTCAGAATAGGTGATTCCCTGAGGATTGGAATACTTCGGCACACACCAAATACCCTTTACTGCCGGATCATTGTTCACATATTCTTCTACCATATCCATATCCGGACCATCTGCATGCATCGGAACGTTAATCATTTCAATTCCAAACTGCTCTGTAATCGCAAAATGACGATCATATCCCGGAACCGGACAAAGGAATTTTACTTTATCTAATTTGCACCACGGAGTAGATCCGCATACACCATGAATCATGGACCTGCATACCGTGTCGTACATAACATTCAAACTTGAGTTACCGAAAACAAAGACATTGTCTGCCGGAACCTCCATCATATCTCCCATTAATCTTCTGGCTTCTGTAATGCCAATCAATTCACCGTAATTACGGCAATCGATTCCAGCCTCTGATTTGAACTGGGAAGACGGATTCAAAGTATTAAAGAAATCCGCTTCCATATCAAGCTGCTCCGCAGAAGGAAGACCTCGTGCCATATTCAGTTTCAATCCTTTTCCCTTCGCATCTTCATACTGTTTCTGCAATTCTGTCTTAAGAGTTGTGAGCTCCTCTTTCGTCATGTCCTTGTAAGCCTTCATTTGAATGCCCCTTTCATACTCTTGTCTGTATTTTATTTATCTCCAATCAGCCAGTCATACATTTCCTGATACTTCCTTGCTGAAACATGCCATGAAAAATCAGCTGCCATTGCACGGTCAGTCAGCTTATTCCATTCACGCTTGCGGTCATAATATACTCTTTCCGCATAACGAATTGTATTCAGCATCTCATGTGCATTGTAGTTTGCAAAGGAGAATCCTGTTCCTGTTCCGTTAAATTCATTATAAGGTTCTACCGTATCTTTTAATCCACCTGTTTCGCGTACGATAGGAATGGTGCCATATCGCAGTGCCATCAACTGGCTGAGTCCGCACGGTTCAAACATGGACGGCATCAGGAACGCATCACATGCTGCATAGATCTTATGAGAAAGGCCTTCAGAATAATATATATTTGCAGAGACCTTATTCCCATACTTCCAGTCAAAATGACGGAACATATTCTCATAACGCTCTTCACCGGTACCCAGAACAACAATCTGTACTGCATCCTGACATAATTCATCCATAACATATGCAATCAGATCAAATCCCTTCTGGTCTGTCAGACGTGAGACAATTCCGATCATCATCCTTTTATCATCAATCTCCAGGTTCAGTTCTTTCTGCAATGCACGTTTATTCTTTACCTTTTCCTTTCGGAAATTCTTTGCATTATAATGAAACTCAATATATGGATCCTTTTCAGGATTGTATTCCTCATAATCAATACCATTCACAATACCACGCAGATCATTACTTCTTGCCTTTAAAAGACCATCAAGCCCCTCTCCGTAAAACGGAGTTTTGATCTCCTCTGCATAGGTATCACTTACCGTTGTAATGGCATCCGCATAAACCAGACCACCCTTTAACAGGTTAGCATCCTTATAGGCCTCCAGCTTGTCCGGTGTGAAATAATATGCCGGAATACCTGTGATATCACGAACTGCTTTCACATCCCATTTACCCTGGAACTTCAGGTTATGGATTGTCATAACCGACTTCATACCACGGAACATTTCATTCCCTTGGAAACGTTCCTTCAAATATACCGGTACAAGTCCTGTCTGCCAGTCATGGCAGTGAATCAAATCCGGCACAAACCCAAGCAGCGGGATTGCTGACAATGCTGCCTTTGAAAAGAATGAAAACTTTTCAATATCGTCATAAACATTGCTGCTGTACGGCTTAAAACCATTAAAATAAGATTCATTATCAATAAAGTAATACTTTACCCCGTCAACCTCTGCTTCCAAGATTCCAACATACTCATTTTTCCAATGGAAATCCATGTAAAAATGCGTCTTGTATGTAAGCAGATCTTTCATCTTCTGCGTCATGCATGTATATTTCGGAAGCATAACCCTCACATCAAAATACTTCCGGTCAACACACTTCGGCAGTGATCCTACAACATCAGCCAACCCACCTGTTTTAATAAATGGAACCCCTTCTGATGCAATAAATAAGATATTCTTCATTGCCATTCCTCCAAATCCGATTACAAAGTACCTTCTCACTTTGTCTTCTGTCTTTTTTTATTAAGATTTATTATATAACAATTCCTTTCTGAGGGAAAGACAAACTTTTAAAATTTGTTTGTTTTTACCAAGTTTTTATTTTATGCCTGATCACGATAGGATAATCTGATCCGGTCAGCAATCAGAGCAATAAACTCAGAATTGGTCGGTTTGCCTTTCCCCGTATTAATCGTATAACCAAAAAGTGCATCCAGCGTCTCCATCTTTCCTCTTGACCACGCCACTTCAATTGCATGACGGATAGCACGTTCCACACGGCTTGGTGTTGTCTGATAGCGTTTTGCAATCGTAGGATAAAGTACTTTTGTGACCGATCCAAGCATCTCCGTATCATCCACTGACATCATGATTGCCTCCCTTAAGTACTGATATCCCTTGATATGAGCCGGAACACCTATTTCATGAATCATGTTGGTAACATCCTTTTCCAGATCTCTTGGTTTCTCTGCGGATACGGATGTACTTTCTTCCGATACCGGCTGCTCGTCCCCACTCTCCTTTCCCGGAACTGTAATCATAATCTGTAATTTATTTTCACGGGTTAGTAACTCGGACAAGATCTTAATCATTTTGTCATTATCTTCAGTCAAAGCAATTGTCTGCTGCTCCATAATGTCCTCCAATCTGCCTTAAGGCTATTACTATTATATAAGCCTGACATTTTATGAAGCAACTCTATTTTGTCGCAAAAAAACTTTCATTTATGACATTACTCAACATTCTCCGTCGTCCGGATACTCCCGAATCTGCATAATACTCTTATAAGCCGGGCGGATAATCTTGTCGATATTGACAATTTCCTCCAGTCTGTGGGCGCTCCATCCGACAATTCGTGCAATAGCGAAAATCGGTGTATAAAGTTCAATTGGAATATCCAGCATACTATATACAAAACCACTGTAAAAATCGACATTGGCACTGACACCTTTATATATTTTTCTTTTCTCGCCGATAATCTGCGGCGCAAGGCGCTCTACCATACTGTAAAGATTAAAATCCTTTTCTCTTCCCTTTTCCACTGCAAGTTTCTGTACAAATCCCTTAAATACTCTTGCCCTTGGATCAGAAAGAGAATAAACCGCATGTCCCATACCATAGATCAGTCCCTTATGGTCAAAAGCTTTTTTATCGACAATTTTTTCAAGATAATCCCTGACCTGCTCCTCATCATTCCAATCTGAAACATGATTACGGATATCCTCCATCATCTCTACCACTTTAATATTGGCTCCACCATGCTTCGGCCCCTTCAGAGAGGACAATGCAGCTGCAATAACAGAATAAGTGTCAGAACCGGAGGAAGTTACAACCCTTGTAGTAAAGGTAGAATTATTTCCGCCGCCATGCTCCATATGAAGAACCAGGGCAATATCCAGTACCTTTGCTTCCAGCTCCGTATATTTCTTATCCGGGCGAAGCATCAAAAGAATATTTTCTGCTGTGGAAAGCTGATCCTGTGGCCTGTGAATATAAAGACTTTCATCACAAAGATAATGGTTATATGCATGGTAACTGTAGACTGCAAGCATCGGAAAAACACTGATTAACTTGATACACTGCTCCAGAACACGTTCCAATGAGGTATCACCAAGTGTTTCATCATAAGACGCCAGGGTCAGTACACTTCTCGTCAACGAATTCATCAGATCCTTGCTCGGTGCCTTCATAATGACATCCCTGGTAAAATTGGTAGGCAATTGTCTACACTCTGCAAGCATTTCCTTAAATTCCGTCAGACCCTTTTGATCCGGCAGATCGCCAAGCAGCAAAAGATAGGCTATTTCTTCAAATCCGTATCGCTTTCCCTCGAATCCGCGAATCAGATCAATGACATTGTAGCCACGATACCACAGATTTCCTTCACAGGGAATCTTTTTTCCATTCTCGTATTTAAATGCATCAATTCTGGAAATGTTGGTCAGACCGGACAGAACTCCGTTGCCATCCTTATCTCTCAGTCCTCTTTTCACTCCGTATTCATCAAATAATTCTGCCGGTATATAATCATTGTTTCTGCAAAGATCAATGATATTTCTTGTGTATTTGTCCAGATTTCCATATTCTGCCATCCGAAACCCTCCTGTTCTTCACATTTCAAAAGCTATAATTCCTTCTATGATAACTAATATTTCCCGGAACGTCAAACAAGATCAGTCATTGTTCACAGAAAGTTTAAATTTGAAAAGCGCAGGTCTTTACCTGCGCCATCAGAGTTCTATGCGTTTAACATCTCCTCAATCCGTCCTTTGGGCACTGCCCCGACCAGACGGTTAACAGCCTGTCCATCCCGAAAAAGAATCAAGGTTGGTATGCTTACTACACGATACTGCATGGCAAGTTCCTGCTGCTCATCTACATTCACCTTTCCCACCTTAATTTTCCCTTCATACTCCTTAGCAATATCTGCAATCAGCGGAGAAAGCATCCGGCACGGGCCACACCAGTCTGCCCAGAAATCTACCAGCACCGGAAGTTCTGAATGCAGTACCTCTGTTTCAAAATTTGCTTCTGTAATTGTTACTTCTCCCATATTACCACCTGTCCTTTTCTCTTTATTGTGCCTCTATTGTATAAGATTTATTCCAAGACCACACATTACAATGTCCTCTTCAGATGTTCTTCCCTGCTCTGTTCCATTGATTATCGAAGCAATATCCAGTACATTCTCCCGATCCATTCCATGACATTTTACAAGATGAACAAAATGCATTCCCATGACACCCCATTCACGTTTCATGCCATCTTCTCCCATCGGTCCCTGTGCAACAAACGCATCCATATACTTATCATACAAATCATATTGATCTGTTACCAGTTTCATTCCACGAAATCCCTGTCTGTCTTCTACCACAAAATGACCCATGGAAAATACGGCTGCCCCGCGTTTGATCCAGTCAAATCCAAATATATTATCCCGAATCGTATCCCGTCCCTGTGCTTCCAACAGGATATCTGCACCCCGGCATGCTTCTTCCAACGTTTCGCATATAATGGTTCTGCGAACCTGCGGATAATCCTCCTGCAGATAATCCCTGATATTTTGTGCCGAACGGGAATTTAATGAACTTCCCTTTAATTTAATCGTATCAACACTCGGAAACAATTCCAGAAAACATAACAGAGTACAATAATTAACAGGGCCTGTACCGATCAGGGACAATACCCTAGGGTCTGACCGTACCAGTTTGGGTGCAGCCAGTGCCGCCATGATTCCGGCAGGAATCTTAAGCACCTCTTCCTCCGTCTGTTCCTGATTGTCCACCAGCCTGCCCAGCTGCAGCTCACCGTCAGCAATCTTCTGCTCATATTCCCGCAGCTTCATTACGCATTTCTTTGCGTTCATGAATCCGGCATCAACAACTTCCTTTTCAGCAAGATACTGATAATTCATTTTCATATACACTTCCTTTATTCCGCTTCCGCACCTGCCATAAAGGCAGATAAAGGAAACTTTTTCACAATATGTGTATTCTGTATTATAAGAAAAAGCAGCCATCATAAATGGCCGCTTTGCCTTCAATACATATTTATTATAATGCAAATTTTCTGGTAATGCAAGTTATTTCTCACATGAGGAAATCTCTTTTCTTTTATTCAAAATAACCATGATATTCTACGTGATACTTTCCCTTCGGGAACAAATAATCATACAGATCCACAAAATAATCATCCGTCATGCTGGCAATATAATCCACAACAATGGCATTGGGTTCCTGAGCCTCATAATCCACCTTTCTGCTGTAATACTTTGTATATCCTTTGATATATTCTATATGGTGCTTATAAATTACGGAATCTCTGTCATGTTTCTTCATATCTTCCAAGAGCTTCTCATATACAGCCTCAAACATCGGATAAATCTGTTTCTGGAAAACTTCGGTATTGGCATCCTGCAGATAAATCTTCTCATAATTTTCCCGTTTTCCCATAGAAAATGCCTCAAAAAATTCCGGATCCATCTTCAGGTACGGCTTTCCATAGCTTCGTTCAATAATATTTACTGTCATATTATGGATAATTTCCGCATTGATCTTTCCCATACCGCTGCCGGTAAATGCCTGGTCATCAGGAAGCCGTCCCAGCTTTACTGCATCCTGTCTGTCTTTTCCAAGATAAGCAATGATATCGGAGACACGCATCACACAGGCTTCCAGTGTTGCCGGAACCAGTGTTTTACAAGCTGCCAAATCCAGATAGCAATCTTCCATTTTTTGATCAAATTCTGCAAAGGACTGATATGCAGAAGGTTCATATTTTTCCAGTTCCATTTCTCCATTGTGACAGATGATGCCATCCAGTGTCTGTAAACTCAGATTTACCGGAAAAATGGTATCCAGGACTCTGGCACTATGAATATTATGTGCAAAATGGCGCCCTGTTCCGGCATAATAAAGTTCATCCAGCTTACGCTCTCCGGAATGCCCAAACGGTGTATGCCCGATATCATGTCCCAGGGAAATCGCCTCAATCAGGTCAAGATTCAGTCCCAGTACCTGTCCGATGTTTCTGGCGATTCTGGATACCAGCTGCACATGTACCAGACGCCTTGTAATATCATCATTGCGGTACAGGGAAAACACCTGTGTTTTATCGCTGTATCTGTTATAATACGGAAGATGCATAATCTTCTCACAGTCCCTTACAAATGCAGGCCGCCACAGGGAAGCAATATCATGCCCCTCATTTCTGCGGACAACATTTTCATCACAAAACGCATAAGGATTTTCCTTATGCGCCTCTTTGTCCTTCCTGATCTTTTCCTGTATCTCCTCTGAAAGCTGTATATAATTCCCCATAGTAATCTCCCGGTAATGCTTCTACTCTACCGTCACTGATTTTGCCAGATTTCTTGGCTTATCCACATCCAGTCCTTTGGCAAGGCTGACATAATACCCCATCAGCTGTAGAGGTATTACTGCGAGACTTGCCATAAAATGTTCATCTGTCTTAGGAATATAAGTCGCAAAATCAACGGTATCTTCAATTCCATAATGGCCATACGTAGTCAGCCCCATAAGACATGCTCCACGGCTCTTGACTTCCACCATATTGCTGATCATTTTTTCATAAAGATCCTGCTGCGTCAGAACGCTGATCACCAGCGTACCTTTTTCAATCAGGCTGATAGTTCCATGTTTCAGTTCACCGGCTGCATAAGCCTCTGAATGAACATAGCTGATCTCTTTCATCTTAAGACTTCCTTCCAGACAGATCGCATAATCAATTCCACGGCCCAAGAAGAAAATATCTTTGGCATTGGCATACTTTGATGCAAACCACTGAATCCTTTCCTTATCCTCAATAATCTTTTCTATCTTTGCCGGGATGGTATCCAGTTCCTTCAGCATCGCTGCGTATCTGTTTTCATCAATCTCTCCCCTTGCTTTGGCAAATTCCAGTGCAAGCAGGTAGCAGGCAATCAGCTGACAGCTGTATGCCTTTGTTGTTGCTACGGCGATCTCCGGTCCTGCAAGTGTATAAAAGACATGATCAGCCTCCCTTGCAATAGAGCTTCCTACAACATTCACAATTGCAAGAGTCTTGATTCCCCGTTCTTTTGCTTCCCTGAGTGCAGCAAGACTGTCTGCTGTCTCTCCCGACTGGCTAATGATAATTACAAGATCCTGCTTCTGCATCAAAGGATTGCGATATCGGAATTCCGATGCCAGTTCTACACGTACAGGGAGCTTTGCAAGATCCTCAATCACATACTGTGCTGCAACTCCGACGTGATATGCAGAACCGCATGCCACAATATGAATCTGATTCAGTTTCCGAATATCCTCGTCTGTAATACCGACATCTGAAAGGTCAATTGTTCCATTTTTTACCACAGAAGAAAGTGTATCCTTAATTGCCTTGGGCTGTTCATGTATTTCCTTCATCATGAAATATTCATAACCGCCCTTTTCTGCTGACTCCGCATCCCATTTGATTTCTGTAAGTTCCTTGTTGATGATCTCGCCGTCGATATTATAAAAATCTATTTTTCCCTTGGTCAGGCGTGCCATTTCAAGGTTTCCAATATAATAAACATTTCTTGTATATTTCAGAATAGCCGGCACGTCGGAAGCAATGTAAGACTCCCCATCCGCAACACCTAAGATCATCGGGCTGTCTTTTCTTGCCACATAAATCTCACCCGGATAATCCTTGAACATCACAGCAAGTGCATAGGAACCACGGACACGAACCATCGTTTTCGCAATTGCGTCAATCGGTCCCACCTGATATTTTTTATAATAATAATCAACCAGCTTTACCAATGCTTCTGTATCTGTCTGGGAATAGAAGGTATAATTCTTCTTTAAAAGCTTCTCCTTGATCTCCTGATAATTTTCTATAATACCATTATGAACAGCAACAACATTCATGTCATCACTGCAATGTGGATGGGCATTTGTTTCAGATGGCTCCCCATGTGTCGCCCAGCGGGTATGTCCGATACCACAGCTGCCCTTTATGGCTTCACCGCCATTTGTTTTTTCCGCCAGAACCTTAAGCCTGCCCTTTGCCTTGACAATTTCTGCCGGTGCATCCCCGTCTCTGACTACAACACCTGCTGAATCATATCCCCTGTATTCCAGCTTGGACAGCCCCTCCAACAGGATCGGTGCTGCCTGCTGTTCACCTGTAAAACCTACTATTCCACACATACCTTTTCTTCCTCTCTAACTTTTATTTTTATTATATTCTCTATATGACCAGTAATGTCTTAACGAAACATTTTATTGCATGCCGGCCAATAGCAGGATCCGGTATGCCAGGAAAGCGGCCACCCATGCCAGCAGGCACTGTCCGACAGCTACCACAATGGCCCATTTTGCCCCAAGCTCTCTCTTTACTGCTGCCACTGCTGCCACACAAGGCGTATAAAGCAGGCAGAACAATAAAAGTGCTGCCGCACTTGCCGGTGTCAGCAATCCATAGATTGCATCCTGTCCGGGCAGGAGTACTGACAAGGTCGATACAACACTCTCCTTTGCCATAAATCCGGAAATCAGTGCCGTTGCTATTCTCCAGTCACCAAATCCCATTGGCACAAAAACAGGAGCAAGCACACCTGCAATCAGGGCAAGAATACTTTCCTGCGGCTGATCTGTCATATTAAACCGAAAATCAAAGGATTGTAAAAACCAGATTACAACCGTTGCCACAAAAATCACGGTAAACGCTCTTTGCAAAAAGTCTTTTGCCTTTTCCCATAATAACTGTCTTACATTTTTCCAGCCGGGCATCCGGTAATTGGGTAGTTCCATAACAAATGGCACCGGTTCTCCTCTAAAGAGACTCTTCTTCAATACAAGTGCTACCAGAATTCCGAGAAAAATCCCTGCAAAATAGAGACCACCCATCACAATTGCCCTGTACTTGGGAAAGAATGCCGCTGTAAAAAAACCATAAATCGGCAGTTTGGCAGAACAGCTCATAAACGGTGTCAGCAGAATTGTCATTTTACGGTCCCGCTCGGACGAAAGTGTTCTGCTTGCCATAACCCCCGGTACTGTACAGCCAAACCCTACCAGCATAGGAACGATACTCCGTCCGGAAAGTCCGATTTTCCTAAGAAGTTTATCCATGACAAATGCCACCCGCGCCATATATCCACTGTCCTCCAGTATGGACAGAAAGAAAAACAGCGTAACAATGACCGGCAAAAAGCTTAGTACGCTTCCGATCCCCTCAAATATACCATCCAGGATCAGCGACTGTAAAACATTGTTTACATGCAGCGTATCCAACAGCATTGCAGCCGAAGCGGTCAGCCAGTCCACGCCATATTCTAAAAGTGTGGAAAGCCATGCCCCAATGACATCAAAGGTCAGCCAGAAGATTAATAACATAATTCCGATAAATGCCGGAATTGCTGTATATTTTCCGGTTAAAAAACGATCTATCTGCCGGCTTCTTGCATGCTCCCTGCTTTCTCTGGCTCTGACCACTGTCGCATCACAAACCTGATTGATAAAACGAAAACGCATATCTGCCATGGCTGCTGCCCGGTCAAGTCCCCGTTCCTTCTCCATCTGCACAATAATATGCTCTAACATTTCCTGCTCATTCTGCTCCAGATGAAGCTTTTCAAGAATACGCTGATCCCCCTCAATCAGCTTGGAGGCTGCAAATCTTACCGGGATTTCTGCCTCCTGTGCATGATCTTCAATCAGGTGCATAATACCATGCATACATCTGTGGATTGCTCCGCCTTCTCCTTTAGCATCACAAAAATCCACCCTTCTTGGTTTTTCCTGATATTTTGCAACATGAAGTGCATGATCAACCAGCTCCGTAATTCCTTCATTTTTGGCAGCTGAAATCGGTACTACAGGTACACCAAGCATTTCCTCCATCTCATTAATATGAATTGTTCCGCCATTTTCACGGACCTCATCCATCATATTTAATGCAACTACCATTGGAATATCCAGCTCCATCAGCTGCATGGTCAGATACAGATTTCGATTGATATTGGAGGCATCTACAATATTAATAATTCCCTTTGGTTTTTCCCGCAGAATAAATTCTCTGGTAACAATTTCCTCATTGCTGTACGGAGACATGGAATAAATTCCGGGAAGATCTGTAATTAAGGTTTCTTGATGTTCCTTGATTACACCATCCTTCCGATCAACGGTCACCCCCGGGAAGTTACCCACATGCTGGTTGGAACCGGTCAGGCAGTTAAACAGGGTTGTCTTACCACAGTTCTGGTTTCCTGCCAGTGCAAAACTGATTGTGGTTCCCTCCGGGAGAGGATTTTCATCCTCCTTCGTATGGTACTTTCCACCTTCTCCCAGTCCCGGATGCGGAATTCCCGTTTTCCTCTGACTGTTTTCTTCTTTTTTTGATCGCTCCTTAATTGGTGTAATCTCTATTTTTTCTGCATCCTCCAGACGCAGTGTCAGTTCATATCCATACAGCTTTAATTCCATGGGATCTCCCATTGGAGCAAATTTCACCAGTGTGACTTCTGTTCCCGGAATCAGTCCCATGTCAAGAAAATGCTGTCTTAATGCCCCTTCTCCACCAATCGTTTTCAGCAGAGCCGACTGTCCAATCTTAAGTTCCTTCAATGTCATGACACAATCCTTGCCTTTCCCCGGTATGCCAGCCTATGTCATATTCTTCTAACTGAAAACAAATGCCTGCTTCACAGTCGCTTGTTTTTCTTTGCGTTCATTATAGCTTAAATTGCATAATTCTGCAATCATTCATCTGATTCCTGCGAATCCCCGGCTGATTCTCCATCAGAACCCCTGTTGATTCTTGTTTCTTCCCTGATGATATCCTCATATCCTGTCAATGCCGCAAACGGGGAAAACTGTGCTGCCCTGTCCTGTAACGGCATCGGTGGATGCGTCAAAGAGACATGATGCGGCAATTGTATCATATCCTCATAATCCTGTTCCTTTTGCCTTTGCTCTTTCTCCATCCTGTTTTGCCCTATGCCTTGTGTCCGCCGATCTGCCGGTTTCGTTCAATGGTCATAGCCCCTTCCTCAAGATTCATTCCTTTGATAATTGCATTTTTTCCATATTTCTTCTTAATTCCCAGTACCGTCTTCTGCAGCCGTTTCTCCCGTTCTAACAGTTCCTCTTCCTCTTTCCGTTGTTTCGTAAGAGCTTCATAATCAGTAAAAAGATTCATCTGCTCATACTGCTGTTCCCGGTGTTCGGCTGCTTCCTCGATGACAACATGATTGGCCACCAGCGTAATCCTTCTGACATACAGATCCGGGTTTACTATCTTCTCATACAGCTCCATTACTGCATCCGTAATTAATTTTGTGGAGGCTGTCTTTCGTTTTAAATTGGCAGTTCCATGGGCATGTTTCGGCCTTGCCCTTCCGTATCCGTCGGTGCTGACCGGTCCATGATATTTCTTCCTTATTTCCGGATCTGTCAGATTACTGATATCATAGCCAATTGTCAGAATCACCTGGTCCGTCACCAGTCCTTTATCAACCAGATCCAGTGACAGAAGATCTGCCATCTCTTTCACAAGCAGGCCTGCCTTTTTGGCATCATACGGACAATGAAGCACCTGCCCGGAACTGATGCTGTTATTTTCCGGTTTATATGCTTTGATATCAGCTATCTTAACAGGCTCCCATCCCCATGCATGATCAATCAGCAACTCTGCATTGATACCGAATAACCGGTATAACAGTTCCTCATTGTAATATTCATCCATCTTACCAAGAGAACATCTTGCAATATCCCCCATGGTATATAACCCAATTTCCTCCAGCTTTTTTGCATATCCATGCCCAACACGCCAGAAATCCGTAAGTGGTCGGTGATTCCAGAGTCTGCGTCGGTAGGTAATTTCATCGAGAAATGCAATTCTAAAACCATTTTCCGAAGGTTTCGCATGCTTTGCCTCAATATCCATTGCCACCTTACACAGATAAAGATTCGTTCCGATTCCGGCCGTGGCAGTAATTCCTGTCGTTTCAAGAATATCCTGAATGATCTTTTCCGCAAGCTGTGTCGCCGTCAGCCTATAGGCAGCCAGATAATCCGTCACATCCATAAATACCTCATCAATGGAATAAACATGAATATCCTCAGGAGCAACATATTTTAAATAAATACGATAGATGCGCCGGCTGTACTCCATATAAAGTGACATCCTTGGAACGGCTGTAATATAATCAAGGTGAAGCTGTCTTGCACGCTGCACCACCTCAAACAATCTGGGGCGTCCGGGAATTCCATATGCCTTTAACGAAGGAGAAACCGCGAGACAGATCGTTTTTTCCGTACGGCTTTCATCCGCTACAACAAGATGGGTCGTCAGAGGATCCAGCCCCCGTTCCACACATTCCACCGATGCATAAAAGGATTTCAGATCCACTGCAATATAAATATGTTTTTCCTTTCCTGATGTTTCCATATATTTCCTTTTAGAATATATTCATAAATCCGCTGATTTTCTTTGCTTCATCAATGATCTCCTGCCCGTGCACACGCAGGTATTCTTCCAGTTCTCTGATTTCCTCATCATCAAAACCTTTTGCCTTGATAACCTTTCCGTCCGGAAGACCTGCATCTGCCCAATCCGTTCCCCGTTCAAACAGAACAGATACATACGGCTTGCCATGTTTATTCAGCACTGCTGAATGCGTCAGTTTTAATGTATGTGCATCTTTCATACGCAACTTCTCTCTTCCAATTATTTTAGGGTTCGCAGATACTGCTTTTGTTCTCCCGTGATCCGTCTGCTTTCTATTGCCTTCTGAATTGCCTTCCGATGTGTCCACGGTTCCAGACACCTCTGTTCAATATAAGGAATCGTTGCTTCATACTGCTTTGCCAGTGCAGTTGCAAACAGCCATGCAATCATCATGTTGACATAATACTCCTCTGATGTTACAGCTGCCGCCATCGTAAGATATTCTGTATCAAATGCATCCTCCAGATAGAAACGCATGAGCATTCCCAGACCAAATCTGATTGTATAGGTCTTTTCGGATGACAGCCATTCCTTGATCTTATCCATCGTCTTTGGAAGATCCTTTTTCAATACTCCCGGCACCATCATATCGCAGGTTGCCCAGTTATCAACATAGGGAAGAAAGGTATCCAGCGCCTCGATACATGCCGCATAATCCTTATACTCGGAAATGATAAAAGCATGGAGATTATTTTCCTCATAATAGGTATGGGGCAGCGTCCCAAGGAAAATGGAAATGTCCTTCTCTTTGCTTAATCTTTTGGCAAGCTTCCGCAGTTCCGGCGTCCGCACCCCGATCACCAGATCAGGATCAATGGTCGGCATCAGTCTGCTGTGAAACTGTTGGTATTCCTTATCCTGAAGCTGAAATAACTCTTTTTGTATCTCTGTCATAATCATTTTCTCCAATCTGTATGTATCACCTTATATTGCCGTTCCGTTTTCCCACTCTATCGTATGACGCAGCCGTTCAGTCTCCGCATTCAGAAAATTCTCGGCATTCTTCGGCAGCCTGATTGTTTCCAGCTTTCCCTTGAGATAATTACAGATATAAATAATCGATCTGCAGTTTAAAAATACCCAGTCAAATTTGACCTTACGGTCAGCCTGTTCCTTCTCCATCGTCTGGTACAGACTACTGATATCCAGTTCACTTTCATCTGACGGATGAAGGTACAGATACAAGCCATTATGGTGTCTATGCTGATAGTTTGTGTTTAAGTGTTCCAGTTTATCACGAAAACGGTATTCTGCTTTATATAGATAATCCTGAATCTTAGCCGGATCCGGTAAAACCGCCCAGAATCTGTCATTATAAAAATAAAGACGGTCACCATACCGTTCCCTCATAATTTCCGGGAGATCATCTTTTACGCACCCTAAATATTTTTCAATCAGATTCTTGGTCTGTCCATCATCCGGCAGAAGTGCCTGACTGACTTCCAGCCCCAGATCCATTGTCTCATTGATCCAGTCCGGCGATTCACTTTTTACAAAACACGGACTGTATTCCTTCCATAAGAATTTCAAGGACAGTGCCGCATATATTTCATTATAAAGCTTCTCATATGCCATAGCTTATGACCCTTTCATCATTATGATCTAAATTATTATATCCAACCCGGCTGACATTTACCACCCGGTCAATTCCCTCCTAAGAACCTCCGGCAAAACCTAATTACCCTGTCCAAGAGCTTCGGAAACCTTCTTTATTCCTCTTTGCTTCTGATATACCTGCATGGCGTTCTCACGAAAGGCAAGGATAATCATTTCGATATCGTTATTACTGATGACACCGTGGTTTGTACACATGATCAACTGGTAAAGGTTTTTATTAATATGAAAACTATCCAGTTCGAGGTATTCTCCCTTTTCTACGCCTGTGAGTCCTTGACCGGAGTCCTTATACAGATCACCCAACCCCAGCACATGACCAAATTCATGCTTTGTTTTTTCTTTTATCTTAGTAAATACATTATCGTCATTTTCATCCTGTACAATACAAATGGTTTTCTTTGAGCTTACCTTCCATTTTCTTCCTGTGAATGCAAAAGAATTTTTAGCATTGACAATTCTCTCAGAATTTTGAAATGCAGTACTATTCTTATTTACCGCAAATATTCTGGTCAGCCGCTCCATAAATCCCATTACTTCCTCATTAAACAGATACACATGAACACTATCACTTGCTCTGTCTTCCGTTGTGACTTCTATGGAAACCTTAAGCGGTTGTCCCCCAAATACGGAATAATCCCCTTCCCACTCTTTAATTCCTTCTATAACAGCACCTCGAAACTGTTCAGGATTTTTTACAAGTACCATATCTTCAAAAAACAGATTCAGACTGAATTTTAAATGATTCTTTGTTCCGTCAAATTCCAATTTGGCATCAACCGGAATCCTATTTCCGCTTTCATCAATTTTAATTACCTCTCCATCAAAATCAACCAGCGGATGGGCACTGGCTTTATCTTTTACCGTACGAAAATCTTTCTCATATCTTTTGCTGCATAGCTCATTTAAAAGAACCTTTGCCTGAAGCGAACCCATTTCAGAAGCCACTGCCAATTGTTTCATGGCTGTTTCCTCACGATTTCCGTTTTTGGGTTCCAAATATCCGTCCAGCGTTAATTTCCCAATGATGAATGCTGCTTCCGGGTCATTACTTTCAAAAGCCTGTTTCAAAAGACAAAGCCCCTCGTTTATCCTTTTTGCATTTCCTCTCCCACGCATAATCAGGATTTTGGCCCGCTCTCGAAGAGCAGCGGCCTCGCGGATTTTATCTTCTTTCAATGCTTCCTGTTCTTCCGATGTGAAATTTTTATCTTCTGACATACTATTTCCTCGTACTTTCTGCAATTTCAAACTCTTTTGAATATTTCTGTTCTGAACATCCGTTTTATAATCTTACTTTTCATTGTAAATTATCTATTTTCCAAAATCAACAAAATATCAATACGGAAATTTTTATGATTTATGCTTTAATTCAGTGGATTGACATCCTTCCGTCTGCAAATATTGATCCAATATATACAAAGGCACATTTACCATCCAGTCCTGCTCCCTATAATTTGACATAGATGTACGAATCGCCATTTGCGGATGAAACTTATCACAATATACTTTCAAGCTTTTCGCTTTCAAATTTTCCTCGGCCTTTACCTCAATTGGTACTACATCTGTTTCTCTTTGTATCAGGAAATCAATTTCTCCTTCTGCCTTTGTTTCAGAATAATAATACGGCGTATACTCTGTACCGGCTATCAGTTGTTGTAATACATACTGCTCTGTCAAAGCACCTTTAAACTCTACAAATATCGAATTGCCATCCAAAATAGATTTTGCATCTAATTCACTCATAGCTGCAAGCAGTCCAACGTCCAACAGATACAATTTGAAGGCTGAAAACTCTGTATATGCTTTTAGTGGAATTGCCGGTTTGCTAACATTGTAGACCTTTTTTATTAATCCACAATCCAATAACCATTCAATTGCAATCTCAAAATCTTTTGCCCTGGCACCTTCTTTGATTTTACCAAAGAAAAACTTTTTGTTCTCCTTTGCCAACTGCATCGGAATGGAATTCCATACCATTCGTATTCTGGGTAATTCATTCGCTGCGGTATGCTTGCTAAAATCAGCTTCATACATTTCAACAATTCTCTTCTGAAGGCGACGCACTTCTGTAAAATCTTTTTCCGCCACAAATGATGATACTACTTCCGGCATCCCACCTATATAATAATACTTTTTTAACCAGTCAATATATTTTTCACGGAAAATTTCGATTAACGGTATATTCATTTCATCAATTAAACTTACAAGACCGTCTTCTCCTATTGCCAGCAAAAATTCCCTAAAACTTAATGGATTAAGTTCTAAAGTATCAACCTTTCCTACCGGAAAAGAAACCCCCTTATGAATAGCAACTCCCAATAATGATCCTGCTGCTATAACAGCATACTCCGGTGCTTCTTCACAAAAATATTTTAAAGATGCAATTGCTTTGGGATTTTCCTGTATTTCATCAAAAATTATTAAAGTTTCTTCCGGATAAATTTTTACTCCTGTCTCAATGTTTATAGCCATTAGTATCCGATCAATGTCATAATCATCATCAAATACACTTGACATATTCTTATTGTTATCGAAATTCACATAGGCCGTATATTTGAAATGAGTTCTCCCAAATTCTTTCATTAACCATGTTTTTCCTACCTGTCTGGCACCTTTTAGTATTAATGGTTTTCTATTTTTTCTGTTGTACCATTTCTCTAATTGCTTCATCGCATAGCGTTCCATAATTTTTCACCTCATCTTATACAATATACTATGTACTTTTCCCTTTAATTATACACTTTTTCTGACGAATATCAAATATTATTATACACTTTTTCTGACGAATAATCATCATCAAGAACATTTTTTCTGACATATCGAAAAAGACACCGCCGTAAGTCCAAGCCACTTCGAAAAAGCTGTCCATGCGGCATTCGCAATCCGCTTCGCTTCTTGCTCATGTACGGCTTTCGCCGTATGTCGACATATCGAAAAAGACACCTCTGTAAGTAAACTTACGCGGTGTCTTTTTCGATATGTCGCCGCATGGACTCAATGCTCCAGCATGTTTTCGATAAATATCCCATACCCTTTTGTGGAGTCCCGGACCAGAACATGGGTAACGGCCCCGATCAGTTTTCCGTCCTGCAGAATAGGGGAACCGCTCATTCCCTGTACAATGCCACCCGTTATGTCCAGTAGTTCCGGCTCGGTTACCGTGATCATCAATCCCTTATTGTCATTACTATTTATATTGATATTATCAATGCGGATATCGTAAGTCTTTAGTTCTCCCGTAATATTACTAAGAATCTGCGCGTCTCCTGTATGAATTTCACTCCGGTAAGCGACCTCAACCGGATACCATACAGCTTGTTCCGCCAAAGCAGAGGGCTCCATGACTCCAAAAACACCCAGTGAAGTATTTTCCTCAAGTGTGCCAATAATATTATCATGTACATAATGAATCATTCCCGTAATCTCACCGGGATGTCCGGACTGTCCTTTTTCAATTGCTACCACCTGGGAACGATAGAGTTCTCCTCTGTCCATCTCCATCAGCACACCGGTATCTGTATCTGCAATCCCATGACCCAATGCTCCATAATTACCATCCAGATCTGCATAAGTCAAAGTTCCGACTCCCTGCGCACTGTCACGTACCCAGACACCCAGCTTGTAATCCCCGGATACATTTTGCTGCGGTGTAACCAAAACAGTCAAATGCTGTTCCTCTCGCCTGATCTCCAGTTCCAAGGAAGCCCCTTTTGATTCTTCAATCCTTTCAATAAAATCCCTCTTTCTGCTGACCGTTTCCCCATTCACTGACAAAATATAATCTCCCTTTTGCAGGATCCCTTCTGCCGGTGCGCATTCTTCTCCCATACAGTTTTCAAAGGAACCCGTATCAATCACAAGAATCCCATCTGTTTCCACATAGATTCCAACGGTAATTCCCATAGGGATCACCATCTGCTCCTCAACAACCCGGATTGCCACCTCTTTATAAGGAATGATCCCAAATAATTTCAATGAAGCAACATAATTTTTCTGTTCTCCTGTTACCACTGTAAATTTCCTGGAAAAATCAACCGGAAGAATCTGCTCATCTACAGCAGTACCATCGGTACTTACGATTTCAGGCATAATAATCCCGCTGACCGGAGCACAAAAATCTATCTCCTGTTCGGAACAGGTCTTCAGATTAATAGCATCGGGAATCCGTGACAGATAATAAAAGTAAACAGTAATCATACCGCCTGCAAGGGCGGTTATTATAAAACTCCATAAAAATACTTTTAAGATTCTGTAATTCAATTTCATAGATCTGCTCCCTTCTGCTTACCACTCTTCTACAAAAAAGAAGAACACCTGCCTCTGCATAAGTGTCCTTCTTAGTATGCCTTCTTTTATAAAAAATATAGTTACTTATTTTTTGTCTGATCTGCCATATTTTTCAATTCTTCAGCATTTTTCAGTACTGCCTCTGTAATATTGTCAGAACCCAACAGTCTTGCTATCTCCCGGATCATATCTTCCTTTTCCAATTCTCTCAGACTTGTCCTTGTTTTGCCATCCTCTTCTTTCTTTTCAATCAAATAATGCGTATCTGCCATGGCTGCAATCTGTGGAAGATGCGTTATACAGATTACCTGATGTTCTTTTCCGAGAATTGCCATTTTTTCTGCGACCTTCCACGCAGTTTTTCCGCTGATACCTGTGTCAATTTCATCAAAAATAAGTGTATCTATCTGATCCTTTCTTGCAAATACCGTTTTGATTGCCAGCATAATTCTGGATAATTCTCCACCGCTTGCCACATCTTTCAGTGAACGCATCTTTTCCCCCGGATTCAGGGAAATCATAAAATCTGTTTCATCATATCCGTCCGCTGTACATCCCTCTTTCTGCTTTACCATAACGGTAAAAGATACCTTTAAGAAATTCAGATCCTCCAATGCTTCCTGTATCTGGGAAGAAAGTATCGCTGCCTGCTTTTCCCGGATCTCATGTGCCCTTCCGGCAGCCACAAGCATTTTGCTTTCCAGCTCTTCCAGTTCCGCTTTCAAACCTTCCGTATAATGCTCCAGATCCTTTAATTTATCAAGTTCTTCCTGGCGTTTTTCACCATACGCCATAATCTCTGCTATATCAGTCCCATATTTGGCTTTCAGATGATTAATACAGTCAAGACGGCTCTCTGTTTCATCATATTCCTGCTGTGAAAATGCGGAATTCTCCATATAATCAGACATTTCCCTTGCGGCACCGTTTAACAGACTTTCCGCATCCAGTAGTTGTTCTGCAACAGAAGAAAGTGCTTCATCCAGTCCTTCGACCTGGTGAACCTCATGTATGACATGCCCAAGGTGATTCAGGATTCCTTCCTCATCTTCCTGAAGATAAGCTCCAGCAGTATTAAGGGCATCTGCAATCCGTTTAAAATTCTGCATTCTGCGATACTGCTTTTCCAGTTCCTCATCTTCTCCGGCTTTCAGGTTCGCTGAAAAAATTTCATCCACCTCATATTCCGCCAGTGAAATTTCCCTCTGTCTTGCAGCATCATCCATAGATAGCTTTTCCAGTTCCTTTCGCTTCTCCATGCAAAGCTTATAGCAGCCTGCAATTTCTTCTTTCTGCCTGTCCAGCTCTTCTCCACAAAACTCATCTAATAACGAAAGACACTTCTTTCCCTGCAGCAAAGACTGATGTTCTCTTTGTCCATGAATATCAATCAGAATCCCCGCAAGCTCTCTGATCTGCTTTGCCGATACCGTTTCCCCGCAGACCTTCATAATACTCTTTCCAGGCATAATTTTTCTGGTCAGAATCAGAATGCCATCCTCTTCGATCGGCAGTTCCATCTCCCGAATCTGCCTTAGCTGGTCAGGATGTTTTACCTGAAATACCAGTTCTACCAGTGCATATTCTGCCCCTTCACGGATAACATCATGCTCCACCTTTTCGCCAAGGGCATAATTAACAGAGCCGATCACAATGGATTTACCGGCTCCTGTTTCTCCTGTCAGGAGATTTAATCCCTCATGGAATTCCACCTCCGCCTCCTCGATTAACACAAGGTTCTTTACATGCAAGCTGACTAACATATATTACCACTCCTTTACACAAGCACTTCTCCTACCTATGTATCAGATACTCAATACGATTTTGTTTAAACACTCATCTTCTTATGTAACACTTCCAGAAAACCAACATCGCTTAATTTAATCATCTTCGTAATCTGCGGTGATCTGAAGATTGTCACTTTATCCCCCGGATGAAGCACACCCTGTCCCATGCCGTCAAAACAGACTTCAACTTCTACCGGTTTTTCTCCCTTGGGCGGAAGAATACTGATTTCGATCTTATCCTCCGGTGAGAGAATGATACTGCGTGTACTTAAGGTATGCGGACACACAGGTGTAAGTACAATCAGTTTTGCCTTGGGTTCTACAATCGAACCGCCGGCAGAAAGATTGTATCCGGTAGAGCCTGTGGGCGTACTTAAAATCATTCCATCTGCATAAAAATCATTCAGATACTGCCCGTTCACATAAACCCTGTAACCAATAATCTGAAAATCTCCTCTTCTGGTCAGCACAATATCATTTAATGCACTGATTGGTTCCGGACGATCTGTTTCACAGGACATGGTTCCGGCAAGCATCATACGTTCTTCCAGAAAATAATCATCCTCTGTCAGTTTTTTCATTGCTGCAGGAATACTGCTCCGTTCTACTTCACTAAGATATCCAAGGCTGCCAAGATTCACGCCAATCAGTGGAATTCCCTGACTCACTGTATCCTTGGCAACACGGATCAGTGTCCCGTCACCTCCAAGGACAATAATACAATCCATCCGGTCAGGAATATTTCTCACCGAATGTCCCGGAAGTTCCATATTTACTTCTTCCATCATGACCTCTGCTTTAGGATCGCACCGGTATATTTCATCCTGCACCATACGGGCCACCTGAAGGTCAACATCCTTGATCCGATTGGGAACAATATAAAATTTCTTCATGACGATATCCTTACCTTCTCAATCTAATTTCTGATGTGCCTCATTTACAATTTCGGGAATCATGGAATCGATCTCTTTCTCTTCCTTACCGCATTTTCTGATTTCCATCAGGTATTCTATATTCCCCTCCGGTCCCCGGATTGGTGAATAATCCAAAGCCAGAACGGAAAATCCGTTATCCCGTGCATATCCAAATACCGATCTGATGACCTCCTCATGAACCTTAGGCTCCCTGACAACGCCTTTCTTTCCTACCTGCTCCCTGCCTGCCTCAAACTGCGGTTTGATCAGGCATACCATTTCCGCCTGCTCCTTTAATATCGGATAGGCAGCCGGAAGAATCTTGGATAAGGAAATAAAAGAAACATCAACCGATGCAAAATCAATCGGATCAGCGATATCCTCGGGCTTCATATAACGGAAATTGGTCTTTTCCATACATACCACTCTCTCATCATTACGAAGCTTCCACGCCAGCTGGCCATGCCCCACATCCACAGAATACACCTTCACCGCACCATTCTGAAGCATGCAGTCCGTAAAACCTCCCGTAGATGCCCCGATATCCATACAGATCATTCCATCCAGCCGGATCGGAAATACCTGCAATGCCTTTTCTAGCTTCAGTCCTCCGCGGCTGACGTACTTTAAGGTTGTTCCATGAACTTCTATTTTAATTTTTTCTTCTTCAAATGTAGCTCCCGCTTTATCTTCCCGCTGTCCGTTCACAAAAACATTCCCTGACATAATGATTGCTTTTGCCTTTTCCCGGGACTCAGCAAGCCCCTGCTTACATAGCAGGACATCCAGTCTCTCTTTCATCCTTCGATCTGTCAACCATACCTTCCCTATCGGATTTCATTCATCACATGTGTAATCCGTTCTATGATATGTTCTGCATCAATCCCTACTTCTGCCTTTAACACATCAACATTACCATGCTCCACATATTCATCAGGAATCGCAACGGTAAGCAGTTCCGGTGCTTCCATACGCCGTTCTTTTCCTGCATATGCATCATCTAATACATCCCTGATTTTTTCTCCCAATCCGCCGCTTGCAACATTTTCCTCCATTGTCACAATCAGGCGGTGGTCTGCAGCTGCCGCAACTACCATATCATGGTCCACCGGTTTTACAAATCTTGCATTGATTAAAGAACAGCCATACCCTTTTTCCTTTAACTTCTCCCTGACTTCAACCGCCACCTTGACCATGCTTCCAACTGCAATCAGACAGATTTCTTCTTCATAAAATATCTTCTCACTTTTTCCATAGACAATCGGACTGCGGTATTCCTGAAGTCCCGCATAGGCTTCTCCGCGCGGATAACGGATCGCAACCGGCCCGCCAAAATCCACCGCAAATTTTAACATATCAGACAATTCCCATTTATTCTTCGGTGCCATAATATGCATATTGGGAATCGACGAAAGATAGGAAAGGTCAAAAATTCCCTGGTGGGTCTCCCCATCGCTTCCTACAAGGCCTGCTCTGTCAATTGCAAAAACAACCGGCATATTCTGGATGCAGACATCATGAAGGATTTGGTCATATGCCCTTTGCAAAAACGACGAATAAATGGCGACAATCGGTTTCATACCGCCTGCTGCAAGTCCTGCCGCAAAGGTTACTGCATGCTCCTCTGCAATGCCGACATCAAAAAACCGTTCCGGGAAAAGATTGTGAAAACGCTTCAGTCCGGTTCCATCCGGCATGGCAGCCGTAATGGCAACAATCTTCTCATCTCTCTGTCCCAGCTTACACATAACCGTTGAAAATACATCCGTATAATTGGCACGCTCCCTGATCTTTTTCGGAAGACCGCTTTCTATTTCAAACGGTTCTGCACCATGAAATCTCGCAGGATGGCGTTCTGCAGGCAGATAGCCCTTTCCCTTTTGTGTCTTGACATGAATGATTACGCCACCCTTCACACGCTTTGCATCTTTTATAACACGCAAAAGTACATTCACATCATGACCATCCACCGGTCCCAGATATGTTAATCCCATATCTTCAAAAAACATTCCCGGAATCACCAGATGCTTTGCGCTGCTCTTAACACGCCGGATCTTTTCTACAACTCCTTCTCCTTTTTTTGATTTCATCAGGGTATGATAAACGCCCTCTTTTAAATCAAGATAAGGTTCTGCCGTTCTGATGCCATTCAGATATTGTGAAATACCGCCGACATTTTCCGAAATGGACATATTATTATCATTGAGAATAATAATAAAATTTGTTTCCAGCTTTGAGGCATTATTCATCGCCTCATATGCCATCCCCCCGGTCAGAGAACCATCACCGATAACGGATACTACCGTATAATTTTCTCCCTTTAAATCCCTTGCCATAACCATGCCAAGACCGGCGGAAATAGAAGTCGAGCTGTGTCCTGTATCAAAGCAGTCACACTCACTTTCTTTCCGCTTCGGGAAACCGCTCATACCGCCAAATTTACGCAGCGTATCAAAGCCCTCCCTGCGTCCGGTCAGAATCTTATGGGTATAAGACTGATGCCCGACATCCCAGATAATTTTATCTTCCGGAAGATTCAGGCTTAAGTGTAATGCCATGGTAAGCTCCACTGCACCAAGATTGGACCCCAGATGACCTCCTGTCACACTGATCTTCTCAATCAGGAACTGACGGATTTCCTCCGCAAGCCTCGGATAATCTTTCTTATCAATCAATTTGATATCATTTTCTTTTTTTATATTTTCCAGAAGGGGTTCCTTAAGTTCTCCCTCTTTCTCTTCAAGTGCCATATGAATGCCCCCATTACATTTTTCGGCTCATTAACTGTCTCATTAATTCTTCCAGAAATACCAGGGAACCTTCTGTAGAAAGCTCATGCAGCATTCTGATTGCCTCCTCAGACATCGTTCTCTGATCATTCTCCGCACCTTCCAGCCCCCGGTAGGATACATAGGTCATCTTGTGATTCCTTTCATCACTTCCAACCGGCTTTCCCAGTTCATCTGTTGTGCTGGTAATATCCAGAATATCATCCTGTATCTGAAATGCCACACCGAGATCATATCCAATCTTTTCCAGACGCTCAATATCCGCCTGTGATGCTCCTGCCAGAATCGCCCCAATCATTAAAGACGCCTGAATCAGTGCAGCTGTTTTACACTCATCAATAAATAATATTTCTTCCAGGGCAGGATTTTCCCCCTGTTTTTCTGCTTCCACATCCTTCGTCTGTCCGCCGATCATTCCATAGATACCGGATTTCTGATACAGTACGCTGACAGCCTGTACCATTCTTTTCTGCAGGATAACGTCTTCCTGCAGAGAAGCTTCTTTCATTAGTATCTCCATAGAATAATTTAACAATGCATCACCGGCTAACACCGCCATTGCCTGTCCATATTTTACATGTGTTGTCGGCATTCCACGCCGCAATGCATCATTATCCATTTCCGGAAGATCATCATGCACCAGAGAATATGTATGAATCATCTCAATGGCTGCCATAAATGGACGGATCCTCTCATCCTCTCCCCCATAGGCACGGAATATCTCCTGCATCATCATCGGGCGAAGACGTTTTCCTCCTGCCAGAATACTATAGTTCATTGCTTCCAGCACTGTTTTCTGATATCCCTTCGCTTCAGGAAGGTATGCCATAATGATATCATTCACGGATGATACCCGTTTTTCCAGTTCTTCCTTAAAATTCATCGGTCTCTCCATTCTGATTAATCACAAGCACTTTTTTCTCTACCTGATCAATCTGGTCATTACACTTTTTTAATAATTTCATCCCCTGTTCATAAAGGACAAAGGATTCCTCCAGTCCGGTTTCCTTATCCTCCAGCTTATGAATCATCTCTTCCAGAGCCTCAAAATTCTCTTCCAGGGTCAGATCTTTTTCCTTCTGTTCCATATCCAGCAGTCCTTTCTCTGATTATTGTTCTAAGGCAGATCATATGATCTTAAGTTGCACAATTATCTGATTGTTTAGTAAAATCAATTTCCTCCAAAGCTTCTGCCCTGGCAGTAATTTTGCCATTGGCTACAGAAACAGTCAATGGTTGTCCAATCTCCACCTGATGAATATTCGTTATTGCTCTGCCCTGACTATCCTCTATATAACCATAGCCCTGTCCCAGTTTTTTTAAAGGTGACAATCCATGGAATCTCTCAATATAAAGTTCCATCCTGTGTCTGTTTTCCTTTATCCTCTGTTCCATTAATCCACAGAGCCTGTCTTCTATTGCAAGCAGTCTCGTTCTTTTTTCATTCAGCTGCTGCTTTGGAGATAGTGAATTTAACTGAATCCTGCATTTTTCCAGCCTTGCACGCCCTGCTTCCAGATGGCTGTTCCACAGATATTCCAGCCGTTTCTGGTAATTTTCCATGGTATCCAGCAAAGCCGACATCTCACATACTGCCAGTTCTGCAGCTGCAGACGGCGTCGGTGCTCTCATATCTGCAACAAAGTCTGCTATGGTAAAATCCGTCTCATGTCCGACTGCTGAAATGACCGGTGTTGTGCAATGAAAGATTGCCTGTGCTACAATTTCCTCATTAAAGGCCCATAGATCCTCCATGGAACCTCCGCCTCTGCCCGCAATAATCACATCGACTCCATAATCATCCAGCACTCCAATTCCCCTTGCAATACTTTCTGCGGCATGCTCCCCCTGCACCAATGCCGGATAAAGGATAATTTCCAGATATGGATTTCTTCTTTTGGAAATATTGATAATATCCTGTACCGCTGCGCCGGTAGGTGCAGTAACAACACCCAGACGTCTGATATAAGTTGGAATCGGTCTTTTATACTCCGGGGCAAACATGCCCATTTCTTCCATTTGCTGCTTTAACTGTTCAAATCGCTCATAAAGGATTCCCACTCCATCCTGCCTGATTTCTGATACATAAAGCTGATACTTTCCGTCCCTTTCATACACCTCTACCTTGCCGCCTGCAATGACCTGCTGGCCTTCGCGCATGGTAAATTTCAGTCCTTTACGGTTCCCCGCAAACATGATACAGGAAATTGCAGATTTTTCATCCTTCAATGTAAAATAGATATGCCCTGAAGAATGGTATTTCAGATTACTGACTTCTCCCCTAACATAAACAAGCCCAAGCATAACATCCTGGGCAAACATGTTTTTTATATAGGAATTAAGCTGTATTACAGAATAGACATTATTCATTCTTTCGGCACAAACTTTGCAAGAACGCCATTCACAAAAGATGACGACTCTTCCTGACCATACTTTTTAGCCAGTTCAATCGCCTCATTGATTGCAACAGAAGAGGGTACCTCTTCATCATACAGAATTTCATATAAGGCCAGACGCAAGATGGTCAATTCTACCTTTCCGATTCGGTTTAAAGACCAGCCGGTTACAGCACCACTCAACTTCTCATCCAGTTCACCGATACAATCCAGAATCTTAAAAAGCTTCTGGTGAATTTCTCCCTGCTGCTCTTCTTCAATATCATTTTCCTCTTCCGCAAAAAATAATTCTGTCTGATGATCCATTTCATCCAGAGAATTAAATTCCTTACGGAATAATAATTTAAATAACTGTTCTCTGATCTTTCTTCTGCTCATATCTATTTTCCCTTTGGCATACTTACGCTGGAAATACGGATATTGACATCCGAAACCGTAAGACCCGTCATCGTTTCAATTGCTGTCTTTACCTTATCCTGTACTTTCTGGCAGGTCTTAGGAATATTAAAGCCATATTCCAGAATAATTGCAAGGTCTATGGTAACTACGTTTTCTATAATATCAACCTTTACACCCTTTGTCAGTTTCTTCATACCAACCTTACTCATCAGCTCATTGGTAATATTGCCGACAAGTGCAGATACACCATCTATCTCCGTAGCTGCTAAAGATGCGATCATGGCTACAACATCATCTGCAATCTGAACTGAGCCGATATTTCTGACATCCTTGGAAATGGTAATATTATTTGTATCCATAGTGTAAACCTCCTCCATATTTTACAACTTTGTATTACTTACTGATTATATCAAAGCTGACTTCATTTGGCTAGTATATCGCGGAATTATTTTCTGTCCTTCATTAAAGCCAGATACTGATCGTATAAAGCTGGTCATCCATGGCATAAACAACCGAATCTGTCTGTTCCTGCAGGAACAAAAAGATTTTCTGGTTCGTAATCAGTTCTTCCTGCATGGCAGCAAACACAACCGCATCAGAGCACTTGAGCGTAACTGCTTCTTCCCCGGACGCATAGGCATCTTCAAATGCACTGCGCAGTGCCTCCTCATCATAAGAAGCAAAATACAGATTTTCTCTGATATAATAATTGGCTGCAGTTGCAATACACTGTGGCATGGGAACAACGCTGTCTATGATATGCGTTTTCAGAAGCTGCTCAGTTGTAATATTCAAAAATTCGTAACTGATTGGTATTGTCATATCCGGCACGATCTGCCCTTCTAAGCGGTAGCTTGCATCTCCCCATGTGGTATCCACATAATAGTATGCCCCATCTATCAAAACCAGATTCCATGCATGACCTTCCCCTGACTCTACTTTTCCTACTACCATGGTACACTGTACCCCCAGCCGCTCCAGCAGATACTGAGTCGCCTTGGCATATCCCTGACAGACTGATTCTCCATGTAAAAATACAGAGAGAATATTCTGATTATCCGGGGAATCCAGAACATATTCCGTATGGTTGATAATATATTCATAAATATATTTTACTTTATCATAATCCGAATCATATTGTGAGATTCCGGAAAAACACTGACTGACATACTGGTCAATGGAAAATTGAAGTGATCTGGTCTCTTCCAGTGTATAAGTATACTTTCCGGAAAAGGTCAGATAAAGAATCTCATTTCCTCTTGAATACCTCATATAAGAATATCCATCAATCCAATAAATCTCCGGGTGATCCGTATGGACATAAAGAAATACCTTCTGCAGCACATCCGAATCATTGGTGGACACCTTAATGTTCTCTGCATGATGCTCTATAATGGTAAGAATCTCTACATAAAGCGGACGGAGGGATTCTTCCAGCATATCATATCCATATCTGCCCTCCTGCGTTGCCATCCTTGCCCGGATTCCCTCTTCTGTCAATCCAATGGCAATTCTGTCTGCTTCCTTTTCATCTTCTAAAGAATCTGCCGCAATATCCTCGCCGGAAGCCTCCACAATCGGTGCAACATATCCGGTTTCCGGTCCCGCTACCATATCCTGCCTAGCAATTTCCTGTGCACCGGACTGTCCGGAAGCTTGATGATTTAAAATATTGGTATTTCGCGGCGTCATCCCACATCCGGAAAAACCGGTCATGATGACCAGTATCATCATACAGGTAATCCATTGCAGAATCGTTTTTTTCATTCTGATCATAAATTTACTTTTCTCTCCTTTAATTGGATCCAAACTCGCAAAGTTCAAGTCCCGGATTACGATCCAGTGTCATACCAACACTCCAGGCATTAACAAATAACAACAGAGGATTGTCCTTCATATCGGACACGATCTTCATATCAGATGTACCGCTGATCTTTCTTACATCAATCTGGTCCTTATTGACAATCCAGCGGATGTGCTCATAGGGAAGCGGCTCCATACGAATCTCCACGTTATATTCATTTTCCAGACGATATTTCAATACTTCAAACTGCAGGACACCAACTACGCCTACGATAATCTCTTCCATACCGGTTGAAATCTCGTGGAAGATCTGAATCGCACCTTCCTGTGCAATCTGCGTAATTCCTTTCACGAACTGCTTACGCTTCATGGTATCCACCTGACGAACCCTTGCAAAATGTTCCGGTGCAAAAGTAGGAATACCTTCATACACAATCGTATCCTTTGCCGCACAGACTGTATCTCCAATGGAAAAAATGCCCGGATCAAATACACCGATAATATCTCCTGCGTATGCTTCCTCCAGAATCTTACGTTCGCTTGCCATCAGCTGCTGTGGCTGCAGAAGTCTTAAGTTTCTGCCTCCCTGTACATGCTTGACTTCCTCTGACGCATCAAATCGTCCTGAACAGATTCTCATGAAAGCAATCCTGTCACGGTGTGCCTTATTCATATTGGCCTGAATCTTAAATACAAATGCCGAAAAATCATTCTTAACCGGATCAATCAGTCCCTGTTCCGACTTTCTGGGCAGAGGCGTTGTTGTCATCTCCAAGAAATATTTTAAGAAAATCTCAACGCCAAAATTGGTCAGGGCAGACCCGAAAAATACAGGGGTTAATTTCCCCTGATGAACCATGGCAAGATCAAACTCTGCACTTGCCGTATCCATCAGCTCCATTTCCTCTTCCAGCTTGTCCTTTGCTTCCTGGCCAAGTATTTCCAAAATCTTGTCCTGGTCTGTAATGGGAATCATCGAAGTTTCTCCTTCTTTTGTTCCCTTTTCCGTATCAGAATACGTGATCACACATTCCTTCTGCCGGTCATAGATTCCCTTAAAACCCTTTCCTGAGCCAATCGGCCAGTTGATTGGGCAGGTCTCTATTCCCAGTTCTTTCTCTATCTCATCTAAAAGATCCAGGGTATCATTGGCATCCCTGTCCAGCTTATTGATAAAGGTAAAGATGGGAATCCCTCTCATACCGCAGACCTTAAACAGCTTTCTTGTCTGTGCCTCAACACCCTTAGAAGCATCAATCACCATAACTGCTGAATCTGCTGCCATCAGTGTCCGGTACGTATCCTCCGAAAAGTCCTGATGTCCCGGTGTATCAAGAATATTAATACAAAATCCATCATACTCAAACTGAAGAACTGAGGATGTAACGGAAATACCTCGCTCCTTTTCAATCTCCATCCAGTCTGATACTGCATGTCTTGCTGTTGCCTTTCCCTTAACGCTTCCCGCCAGGTTAATCGCACCTCCGTATAACAGAAATTTTTCTGTCAGGGTTGTCTTTCCGGCATCCGGATGGGATATGATCGCAAAAGTTCTGCGTCGGTTGATTTCTTTCTCTAAGTTACTCACCTGTTGTTCCTCCTAAAGCATTGAAGTCCCACTGATCTTTGACGGGATTCCAAGATAATCCAATACGGTTGCACCGATATCGGAAAAAGTCTCTCTTGTTCCGTAATTCACAGGGGTAATCTTTTTTCCATACATCAAAAACGGCGTATGTTCCCTGGAATGATCTGTAGAAACCGTATATGCAGGATCACAGCCATGATCTGCTGTAATCATCAGAATATCATCTTCCCGTAATTTGGCAAGAATTGACGGCAGCTGCTCATCAAAATAAGTCAATGCCTTTGCATATCCATCCACATCATTTCTGTGCCCGTATAGCATATCATAATCTACAAGATTAATAAAACATAAACCATTAAAGTCTTCATCCATATACTCCAGTGTTTTTGCGATTCCATCTGCATTCCCTGTAGTATAAACATACCGGCTGATACTTCTTCCGGCAAAAATATCCTTAATCTTACCTACCGCAAGAACCTCTTTCCCGTTTTCCACAATCTGGTCGAGCATTGTGGTTCCGGGTGGCTCTAAGGAAAAATCATGCCGCCTGGTTGTCCTGGTATAATTACCGTCCGCTCCGATAAACGGTCTTGCAATTACCCTTCCGACACCATGCTTTCCCGTCAGAAGCTTTCTTGCAATCCTGCAGTATTCATAAAGTGTTTCTACCGGCACAACCTCTTCATGGGCTGCAATCTGGAATACACTGTCTGCCGAAGTATAAACAATCAGCTTCCCTGTCTGCACATGTTCATCACCATATTCTTTAATAACCTCGGTACCGGAATAAGGCAGATTACACAATACCCCTCTTCCTGTCTGTCTGGAAAATTCCTCCAGAAGTTCCTTCGGAAAGCCTTCCGGATAGACCGGTAATGGCTCTTTGGAAATGTGTCCTGCAATTTCCCAATGGCCAATAGTAGTATCCTTCCCTCTGGAAGCCTCCTTCATACGTGCAACAGATGCCATTGGCCGGGCTGTCCCTTCAGCCCAGTCAATGCCATCAATATTAAACAACCCCATCTTTTTCATATTGGGCATATGAAAATATGTGCTTTGTGCGGCAGACTTTAAGGTATTGGTTCCCCGGTCCCCATAGTCTGCCGCATCCGGCATTTCACCAATTCCTACACTATCCAGAACAATCAAGAATACTCTCTTCATCATAAGCCTCCTTCGTGGCGATCCTCTGTTCAAAATCAGTTTCTTAAGTATATCATATCTGGCGTTCGGATTCAATCCGCAGGTATCGGCGTAATGATAATATTCTCTTCAGCCACTGCCGTCTTTCTTGATACAATGTCAATAATCTGCGCACACTGGGCATCTGACAATTCAGATAATCCAACAACCACGTCTGCTGTTCCGTCACTGACACTGACAACAACCTCTGAGAATCCCTTGGCTTCCAGTAAAATCTCTGCAGATGTTTCCCGCTCTGCAATATCTGTCAGTGCAATCATACTGTCCGTTGCTTCTTTAATCGCTGCTTCATCTGCACCGGCACTGTTGATGATTTCCAGTAATGCTGCCCTATTCTGTGATCTGGTCTGCTCCTTGAGCAATCTTGCAGATGCAAGGCTGGTAATACTTGTTGTTGAAGTAAATACCGCCTCCCCCGGCTCACTGTCAATGGTCAGGGTATTACCATCTTCTGCTCCTGCCTGCACCGGCACAAGTCCATCCTCAACTCCGGCTGCCGTAAGCTCACCCTGCATAGTATCCTCTGTCATCATTTCAGCCATATCCTCATCCAGATAATTATCTGTAATAATAACGACCTCTTCATCCAGGCTGTCAACATCCGCCAGCTCTGCTGTTTCGATATCTTCCTGGGAAATATCTAAAAGTGCAGTCACATCCTCTCCAATCTCTCCTTCTGCAGTCTCCTGTGCCGTCTGTGATGTTGCGGCAGCCATCGTTTCCTCATCAACCTTACTGCCGGTAAAATTCAGATATCCGGCAACGGCAATCATGAGTGCCAGTGCTGTGATCATTACATGATTTTTCTTAAAAATTTTTTGGAACTTATTTTCTTTCAATCCTTTCTCCCCCGCTTCCTATTCTGATTTCATTCTTACTACTCTAATCTTATGTATGGGGACATCAAATAATGACTGTATCACATCTGTTATCTCAATTATTCTCTGTGGATCACCTCCCCCTTGTGCCACCACAACAACCCCCTCAATACTTGGCGTAATTATTTTCTGGCAATATGGATTTTCCACACCTTCTTCATCCGTATAAAAAACCGTATTTTCAACTGTCCGCATGGAATCTTCTTCCTCAGATATCTCATAGTCCTTTAAGATTACTCTCTCACTTGTCGCTGAAAGTGTAATCATAACTCTGACATTTCCTACCCCGTCCATGCTTTCCAGCAGTTCCTGTAATTCCTCCTCTAACCGCTGCCGGTAAGCAGCCTCATACTCCTCACCTGTGGGAGTCTCCGAAACAGAATGGGGCATGGATGGCATTGCTGTCTGTTCCATTTCCACACTTTCCTGCTTCTCGGTATTTTCAAATGGCAGGACAATTACCATCAGCAGTAATCCAAGTAATGCCATGACAATCAGATTGTTCTTTTTCAGATATTGCTCTGAAATTTTTTTTAATTTTTCTCTCATTCCTCAAGCCCCTCCTGTTCCGAAACCTCTTTGCTCACAAGCTCCGTATTCTCAATCAGGAGCCGCCCCACTTTCTCCTCCCAGGAAGCAATCTCCTCTTCCAGTAATTGTTCCTCTATCACAAGTTCCTCTATGTAATAAATGGGTTCCTCCTGCTGCAGGGTACTGACAATCGGAAAAAACAGCAGCATGACACAGATCATATCCAGAAGAAAACGGATATACTTCGTATATTCAGCTGACGGAGCCAGCTGCAGCAGTAATTCACCGATGATCATAAAGATACTTGCTTCCCTGATAATTTTAATATAAGAGTCCATTTACTATGCCCCCTGTATCTTATTCATAACTCCAAACTCCCCATACATTTAAAGTTACCATGGGCTCCTGCAGGAAGCCACAATTGCAATGATCATAAAATTCAAAAGAAATGCCGATGCCAGTACACGAAACATCTGCATGCAGCAATTGCCTGTCCGCTCCAACAAGGCTACAGGTCCCTCATCCGTAATAAGTCCGATTAAGGCACTTCCGACACGAATTACCAATACAACCACCAGCACCCTGACCATGGGAATCATACAGATAAAGATCAGCAAAAAGAGCAGAACCATTCCGATACTGTTTTTAATCAGCAGCAATGACCCACTGATCATCTGCATTGTCGCATCTGTAATCCCACCCATACCGGGAATTGCTGTCAGGATTTTTTGTGCTGTACCATAACGAACTCCATCCAGCACCGGTGCAAATAAGCTCTGAAGGATTCCGAAGCCTCCAATTAATGCCATACCGGCCTTCAGTACCCATGAAAAAATCCTGTTATGCAGACGCAGAAGATATTTCATGGATTCATTCCCTGTAATACCGCTCATCACAGACAAAAACATGGCCGCAGTCACTGTAGGAATCAGAATCAGCTTTAATAGAATTTCAACCAGATACATCACAACAAGCTCCAGTTCATACAGCCCTGTAGCAGTTCCGGTTCCTACTGCCACCCCGGCCGAAATGAAATACGACGGAAGCAGCAAATTCAAAAGCGTTGTAAGCTGTCCAAGACTATCATTTACAATCCCTGCAATATCATAAAAAGCAAGCAGAAGATAGCCTCCTAACAATGCCTGAATCAGATAGGTTCCCATACTCATAATCTGACGGTTTTCATACAGGCCGGAAATATTTTTACAGACTGCTGTCAAAAGACCGCAAATCAGTATGATTACAAAAAGTTCTTTCCGGTCCGACCACTCCGTCATAATACAATCTATTCCCATATGTAACAGTTCCACCGGTGTCATCGGCAATTCTCCCATGAAAAGCTGTTCCAGCATATCTTCAATTCTCAGATGCTGCTGTGGAAGAATAGTTTCCAGCCAGCTGTCTGTCTCCGAGAAATCATATTCTCCCAGAATCATTCCAATCAGATCTGTTCCCGATACTGTCTGACTCATAATTCAAATCCTCCTATGGTCTTTACAACCGTCGACAGGATAGGCAGCCCAAGCATTAAAACAGATATTTTCCCAAAGACGCGGATACTGTCTGCCAGTGCAAGGAACCCGTTTTCCCTGCACAAAGAAGCCCCAAATTCCGTCACCATTGTAATTCCGACAGCCTTTAACAGAATGCCAAGATAGGCTTTGGAGAAAGAAAGACTTTCCATCAGTTCGTCCAGATATTCTACTAACACCAGTACTCTGGACATCAGGCATGCCATAATACATACGCCAACGCCCAGAGAAAGGACATTTCCCACTGCCGGTTCTTTCTGTCTGATCAGCATTGCCGCAATTACCGTAACTATCCCAACCAGAACTACCTTAATGATATCCATTTCTTTCTCCTTCCTTCACCGAATTCAAAGATCAAAAAGTTCCTGTACAAGGGAAAACATTTCCAGAATATAGGGAATAATCCAGATCAGTACCATAACAATTCCGGCAAGACTAAGTAAAAACGCCTGATCATCCCTGCCGCTATGCTTTAAGATCTGATTCAGTAATGTGATTAAAATACCGACAGCTGCTATTTTTAATATCAATACTTCATTCATATCAGTATAATTACCCCCAGTATTCCAATTGTTACTCCCATATAGCAATAAACCTTGCCCTTCTGCTGATACTCTGTCTTAAGCTGTTCCATCCGTTCTTCCAGTCTGGCAAAAATCTGTCCGAAAATTTCCTCCCGCAGTCTGCCATCCATTGCTGCTGCCAGTTCTGTCAATCCGGACATATCCTGCAGATCCTCTGTTTTCAGGCAGGTAACATTTTCCATATGTTCCAGCGTTTCCGTCCACACCCTGCCAAACTCTTCCCGGTTATGCTCCAGCCGTTCATGAACAGTCTGAAAAATATTACGATATGGCTCCCTGCTTTTTTCTGAAAGCGTCAGAAATATTTCTCCCAGCGAAAAACGCCCAAAGTTCACTTCACTTTTCATGATGCTCAAAAGCTGATAAAGATACCTTAATTCCCTTCTTCTTTCCATTAGGCTTCCTGCCTCTGAATATCCATACAGGGCTGCAGCTGCCACAAACAGAACTGCTCCTGCCGCTCTGACCAGAATTAACATCTCCTGACCACCTGATTTCCATCAGCATCCAGAATTCTTTCCACGGTCCCCATGCCATGTGATCTGCTCAAAATAACAAATCGATGGAATGCCCCTTCCTCAAGCAGTCCTTCCATACCTTCCTTTTTTCTAATATCCTCTATCCCTTCTCCGTGAATTGTGGCAAGAATATGGCATCCGCATTTCAAAATCTGACGGATGGCTGCTGCATCCTCCACGCCACCGATTTCATCCACCGCAATCAGATATGGATTCATGGAGCGAAGCAGGATCATCATACCTTCTGCTTTAGGACATGCATCCAAAAGATCCGTTCTGCTTCCCAGGTCATTCTGCAGCATTCCCATATAACTGCCGGCAATCTCCGAACGTTCATCAACAACGCTGACATTCTTTCCCGGTGCCAATACACTGCCGTCAGAAACCTTCCTGATCAGATCCCGCAGAAGGGTTGTCTTCCCACAGCCGGGCGGGGAAATCAAAAGACAATTTAAAAATTCTCCATTTTCATACAAATATGGAAGCAGATGTTCTGAAGCTCCTTTGACCTCATGTGAAATTCTGACATTCATGGACGTAATGTTTCTGATGGAGCGGATATGGTGATTGTCCATAATGACTTGTCCTGCAAGACCAATTCTGTGTCCACCCCTGATGGTCAGAAATCCTTTTGCAATTTCCTCCTCATACGCATACAGGGAGTAACGGCAGAGATGCATTAAGATAGCCTCCAGATCTTTTCCATCGACCTGATATGCCCTGTTAAGCTCCTCTGTCATTTCTCCCTGTATCGTCAAACCATATTCCCGGTTATCTGCCAGCAAAAGGAAAGCCCTGCCCGCCCTGAGCCGGATTTCCTGAAGGCCTTCAATACGCTCCAGTCCCTCTGCAATTCCGCTTAGATAATCCGGGAACATTTCTGCAATATTATGATCTGTCATATGAATGCACCTCACCTTTCTCTCCATATTCTTCCAAAGCATTGCAAAACAATGAATCAACCCCGATTGTTTTACAATAAGCCGGATATCCTATTTCAAATATATGAGGTGTTGTCCCAATTATTCCTCCCTGTTCATTTCTTTTTGCAGCCTTTTCATAATCTTTTTCTCCAGACGGGAAATATAGGATTGTGATATCCCTAGTTTTTCTGCAACTTCCTTCTGTGTCATCTCCTGACCATCTGCCCTGTTAATTCCAAACCGGAGCATGATAATCGTCCGCTCCCGTTCCTTTAACCGGCTGATCGCACGGATTAACAGCGTTCGTTCTACCTCTGTTTCAATATCCCGATAAATAATATCCTCTTCTGTCCCCAGTACATCCGACAGAAGAAGTTCATTGCCATCCCAGTCAACATTCAGCGGTTCATCAATTGACACTTCCAGCTTCGTCTTATTATTTCTCCTAAGATACATTAAAATCTCATTTTCAATACATCTTGATGCATAGGTTGCCAGTTTTATATTCTTCTCTGAACGAAAGGTATTAATGGATTTGATCAGACCTATAGTTCCTATAGAAACCAGATCTTCTACCCCGATTCCGGTGTTATCAAATTTTTTGGCAATATATACCACCAGCCGAAGATTTCTCTCAATCAATACAGGGCGGGCAGCCTCTGCCTCCCCGTTTTCCAGCTTCCAAATCATCTCATTTTCTTCTTCTGTATTTAAAGGCGGGGGAAGTACATCACTTCCGCCTATGTAAAACACCTCATTGCAGGTTTCTTCCGGTAATAGTTTATCCTTACATAATAACCAGCATAGTTTTGCCGGCCAGCTTACTTCCAACATAATTCCTTCCTTTCTTTCATATACTCCGGATGAAGCAGCATCTGGTATTTCCCCTGTACAGAAAATTCTCCCTGGTATACTGCCAGAATCATTTCCGGAATGACATATGTACTCTCCCGGTCCTCCACTTCCACATGTTTCACTTTAATGGCCGGAAGCAGCCCGGCATCTGTTCCGATGGAATGATAAGGAATCATATAAATTCCTTCCGTTTCCTCCAAAAGATTCCATGGAACGCTGTTCTGTTGCACAATACATACCGGTTTCTGGCTCACCGGTTCTTTTAAAAAGTTGCCGGTATCCACAAATGCCGTTACTTCACACTCCTGTCCCCCATAAGAAATCCTTACCTTATACAGATTTTTTCCGGTACGCCGTAACAT
>JBJELZ010000107.1:0-11229 GCA_051879415.1 Lachnospiraceae bacterium | reverse complement strand
TAGACAAAAGAATACTTCTCCCAAAGTCCGGTTCCGGCGGGGCTTATTAAAGTGCCTCTGTTCAAGACTCATAGTATAATATTTTGTCATTCGCCCAATATTTGAATTTTATAATCCGACTATTACGGCGACGCCCAAAAGGTGGACACCATCTGATTTCCACACCACCTCCAGATTAATGTGATGGCACACAATTTAACCATGATATCTTAATAAAATTTCATTACCATTTTTCATTTCCTCTTGTATCAAAAATCCTATTTTGATTTAATGCTTACTTTCTTTCCGGAAAATGCTATTCCAAATTTCAAAATATTCTGAATGCCATTTTCTTTCATTTCTGCATCATATCTCTTCTCAGTAATCTGATCTAACGCTTCTTCTGCAAGTCCTAAAAGTGCTTCTACGCTCAAGTCCTTTTTCCACTTAAGTTCCATAATAATTCCGGGATATCTGTCTTCTCTTGGAATCAAACTAATATCATATCGTCCATCTCCGGATTCCCTGTTTGAATTAATCTTATACTGATTATCCATCAAAGCAATCAAACCAAGAACCAATCCGTGATAGAAGCCTTCTGCTCCGGCATCATAGAAGCTAATGGATTTATCCATATATTCAGCGATTGCTTTCTGCAGTTTCTTATAATCATTTGCATAAAGACTTTCTGCGATCTTATTGGCTGTCGTTCTTGTAATAGCACCAATCTGTAACAAGTGCGACAATATCTCACTCTTATATACCGCAGCAATCTCTCTGTTTGGAATCGATACCTCACACAAATAAGATCCATCTACCTGCAGCTCTTTCTTTGGTGTTTTCAAATAACCGGCAACTAACAGTAAGCTATAGATATTGCCCGGATCCTCTGATAGAGATCTATAAACAACATTCTGATCAATTCTGGCAATCACTCTTTCACCCTGCAACAGAGAGTGCAATCTCTCTATTATATCATCTGTTGCAACTCTTAAAACATCTTCTAAGATTTCATTCTTTCCGGTATTTACCCAATAAGCTTGCGGAATGCATCCCTTGGAAATATAGTTGATAACTGACCAGGGATTATAGATTTCTGTACTACCAAATAAATATCCATCATACCAATCCTTAAGTTCATCTTCCTTTTCAGATACTCCATAATAGCCAAGCATCTCCGACACTTCTTCTTTCGTGAAGCCAAAATAATTATCATAGCCTTCGTCCATCACAGAATTCACAGTCAAATTGTTTAATCCGCTAAATATACTTTCTTGCGCAATTCTAAGTATGCCGGTCAAAAAACCATATGACAAATTTTTATTATCTTTGAAAGCTCCAGAAAAAAAGTTTCTCATAAATCCAATTATTTCATCATAGAAATCCTTAGAATAACCTTCCTGAATAGGTGTATCATATTCATCAATAATAATGATCGGTGCCTTGCCATAATTTGCCGCCAGCATTTTGGATAACTTTTCAAGTGCTGATGTAAGCTCAACCTCATTTGCAGATGCTTCAAGAATCTTTAAAAAATACTCTTTCTCGTACTTTGAAAGCTTATCGCTTTGCAATAACTCTTGATGTCTTCCATATTCTTCTTGAAGAAGACCCTTAATCTTATCTATTGTCGCTTCCCAGGCATCAAATTTTACATCCTTAAAGGTAAGAAATACAACCGGATAACTACCCTGATGCGAACGATATTCATCACCGCATTTCCAGATAGCTTTATCTATGAAGTATTTTGAAGTATCTTCCTCTGATATTTCAAAAAAGACTCTGAGCATATCCATATTGAGCGTCTTTCCAAACCGCCTTGGTCTTGTAAATAATGAAACTAATGGTTTCTGATCAAGAAATTCCTTTATAAGCAGAGTTTTATCTACATAGTAATATTCTGACTGTGCTCGCACATAATCAGAAATACCAATCGGCAATGATTTCAACTCTAGAGACTTTTTAATATATCTTCCGGATAAAATCCTTCCATCAGCAGGTTTCTCTGCATCATCAGGAATTTGCCAGCTCTTTCCAACCTTTATCGCTCCAGGAATCTTTCCTGTTTTACAAAAGGTTGTGACTGTACGCTCTGTAACATTCCAAATGAATGCCATTTCCTTACAAGTTTTCATCAGTGCCATCTCCATTCAACAATCTTCTTGTCGCTAATTATAAATGTTTTTCGGAAGAATATCAATCAGATTTTGATTTCTTTCCGAAAATTATCAATTCATTTATAGAACGACCCCCTGGCCGCCCTATCAGTAGGTTGGTGTATGTAGTATTTTTGTTATAACCGGTATATCTAGGCATATTACGCCTTCAGTACTTGCCTAATTATTCCATTTTCAACTTCAAATACTTCATCACACAAAACATCAATATCTTCCCAATTGTGACTGACAAGAATAATTAGTTTTTCCTGCTCCTTCATTTTTAGAAGTAGCTCCCGGATTGCTGCTACCCCCTCCTTGTCCAGTCCATTCATAGGTTCATCCAGAATTAAGACCGACTGATCCTCCATAATCGCCTGGGCAATTCCCAGCCTCTGCCGCATTCCCAGACTATACTTTTTAACCGGCAGCTTCAATTCTGGGTTCAGACCACAAATTTTCATGATTTCCCTGATTTTCGCCTTATCTGCCTTTCCATTTATTTCTAACAGCATTTTAAGATTTTTCATGCCAGAATAATATGGTATAAATCCCGGATGTTCAATGATAATTCCTGCGTCTTTAATATAGTCAGCATCCCTGCCGATTACCTCGTTATTTATAATTACTTCTCCTGTGGTAGGTTTTACAAAACCGCAGATACATTTCATCAGCATGGTTTTTCCACTGCCATTATTACCCACCAACCCATATATCTTTCCATCCTGCATAGTCATATTTACATCAGATAAAATTAAATGCCCTTTTATATTCAGACTCAAATCCTTTACTTGTATCATATGAATACTCCCTCTATATACCGTTATAATGTTTACTCATAACAATGGACAAAATAATCAGAACTGTATTTATTACGCCAAAATACAGATAGGAACAAAAAAGCGGCAACACTGGTTCTTTCAGGTATTCCGTATAATGCAGCCATGGAATGGTATGTGCCATAGGGAATACCCACATATATGCCATTCTGCCGGCACAAGTAATAGTTCCCAGAAGAACAATGATTCCATCCAAAAAAATCCCTGCAATTTTCTTTTTTATCAGTGAAAAAATAAGGAGCAACATGGCAAGCATAATAAAATACAAAATAAGAAGCAGTGCTGTATGAACCACCGCCACATGCAGTGAAATCTGGTTATACAGATTCTCCGGAATCAACTGCACCACATACTCCCCAGCCCGTTCTGGAAATAAAGCCACATACTTTGTTACCGCATAGCTGTAATCCGGAGTCAGACTTATAAAATCCAGAGATAGCAAAACTGCGGCGGCAAACACAAAAAGAGTCAGCGTGATGGAACTCTCCACCGCATATATAATCTGACTGATAATCCACGTCCGTTTACTGCATCGTATCTGATAAAAATACTGACTTTCGCCTTCCCGTGGGAAGTCTGCCATCATGGTTATGAAAAAAAGAGGCAGTATTAATATAACAATCCCCGAATTTCCAATTGCTACAAATGGTTCAAATATAGACAGCTTATACTCCATGGTAATACTTAATGCCCTGAGGGGTGTTATAATCTGGATATTGATAAAAATCGCAAATAGAACTAATATGATTGTCTTCGTGCTTCTCATTAACCGCACTAATTCTATCCGGGAAAGATTCCATATAGTTTTCATTTTATTCAAATCCAAATCCCTCCCCTCTCTTCTTTAACAGATACAAAGTTAGACAGAAGCCGATTAGATAAATAAGACATATAAGCAACAATGTCATTCTCCAGGATCTGACTGAATAGTTCAGGATACTCTCAATTCTAAGACCTGAACACAGGTTTAATACTATATTGCTTCCCTTACTCATTGCATCTATCTCTAGTTTCATAACACCCTGTCCCCATATGTATTTCAACATGATTGGTAGACAAATCAGAATATACTTATCCCGAAAAAAAACCGACACCAAATAGGCAAAAACATTAATAAACATTCCATATAAAAAGACCCTGAGGCATCGTATAAAACAGAAAGCTGGCTCCTGAAAGCCCGGATTCATTTCCATATACAATTCCAGCTTATCCATGGAATATTCATAGATGGAAGGGAACCTCATATACACTAGAATACCAAAAAGCAGGTAGCCAGCTAACAGAATTATACCACCACTTAATATAGATGCCATCAACTTTGAAACACAATATTTAATGTTTGTTTCCCGAGCTAACAACATCCGGTTAAAGCCGGATAGCTTTTCACTGGAAACGGTATACAGATATCCGATGCTAAGCAAAAACGGAAGAAGTAACTGGGTCCAGGTTCCAATTCCACATATCCATATATTGTATCGGTTCAGAGAAATGTCAGTGAGCATTACGTCACTTCGTAAAAATAGCAGTAATTCCATAATGGTATAGGATTTTCCGTTGGCAGAAATATAGCCCTCGCTGAAGCAGCAGACGCAAACGACTCCTATGCATGCCAGAATAAAAAGAGGAAGATACAGGCTTTTTTTAATCTCACTTATAATGCTGTGCATATTATTCCTCCTCATATGAATAGTAATAAATATCTCCCGACAGGACATTAACGTAGGCCCGCATCATTTGGCCATTGGTAGCATTCATCCCTTCAAACTGCCAGCAAGGATATACTATTTGACCGCCCTCTTCATCCGCATAGGTGCAATAGACCAAGCCTGCTTTATATACCTCCAGTTTCACATTCCCTGCCCAAAATTCGTTTAAGCGTGAAACTGCTTCTTTGAAGCTCATAATCTCTGTCTGCTCTTCTATTACCCCTTCCAATTGCTCTGCGTCTACATATCCTGTAAAAGCAGAAACGGTATCATGATTTATAACATACGCCCTTTTCATGTCCTCTATAATCTCATAATCAGAACTGTAATAAGTTCTGATACCTGTTGCCGCATATGCAAACGGCACTCCATGATAAATTCTGCGTACCGTAAAGGCATAACCATATTTATCATCTAATGCAAATATTTCTACCTCTGGTACATCAACAGATATGCCTGAAGGATTTTGCCTAGGCGTCCCTGCCTCGAAATAGTCTTTTACTATCTTTGCTCCATCCTCTACGGACATTTCTCCATCTGCCAATTCCCATATCTCATCACTTTTTTCAGAGGTATTTCCCCTTTCCACTATATTCTCTTCATTTATTCCCAGAGCATCCATTGCCGCTAGAGTGTCTAAACCCAGAAAAGCCGTTATGGAACCATCACTCATGGAATAGATACCGTCATTTCCCATCTGAATATAGCATTGATTGGTATTGACAAAAAAACCTCGGCCAGATTCAAATTCCGGATAATGATCATACACTGCCGGATAATCGTAGGGATATTCCATGTCTTCATCCCGTTCATACTGTCCGCTTGCATCCCGCAATTCTTTTTCCAGATCAATATCTTCACATCCAATATTCTTCAGCCAGTTCTCTATGGTCTCAATACTTTCATCCACTCCCATATCCACGGAATATAATCTATAAATGCCTACTTCTTCTATGTCCCCCAAAGGCATCATTTCACAGTCCTGAAAACTAATATTATCATAACTGTTTTCCTTTATTTCCATTATCTCACTTTCATACTGGTCCTGATATTCTGCAAGACTAATCCGATTCGGAATAAAATCAATCATAAACTCTGCCAACTCATCTCCCTTTGCTTCAGAAGATATGGCAGAAGGAGCCGCTGAACCGGTAATATCATTTTCTATCCGGGAGTGACACCCCGCAAGAAGAAATATACATATACCTAATACCAAACAGAGCCTTATTCTTTTCATGATAAATCCTCCTCGAAATACAAATTTCAACTTAAATATCTTTAACTTAAAAAAATGACCAAAATATAAGGAATCTTCTTTCTTCTTGTAGTAAAATTAAGCTGCGAAACAAAATTTTTACTAAACAATAATGAAAGGGATTCCTTATGCTTAATTTTGCATCAAATACTTACACTTTGAAACGGGAAATTTTAAATTTCACAAATAAAATTTCAAAAAAGCTTTCCAAACCGGACAGAAAGTTTTCTGCAGACATGACCTACGGCATGCTCGCATCCGGAAGCACTGATACCAAAAATGTTTATGAAAAAGGCTAATTTGCGGAAACTCAAGCATCCTCATGGTGTCAGCACAATCTGATCCACCGTCACAAAGGTATAACCCTGACGTTGTAATTCATCGACTACGATCAGTGCCGCCTCCACAGAAGTCTTATATTCATCATGCAGAAGGATGATTGCATTGTCATGGCAGTTTCGCAGAATGCGGTTCGCTACGGTTTGTGTATCAAAGGTACACCAGTCCTTCGGATCCACATCCCAGAGAACCGGAATGATTCCCAGACGTTCCTCAAAGGATTTATTCCACACGCCAAATGGCGGCCGGCAGAACATTGGGGTTTCACCTGTGATTTCTTCAATGATTTCATTGGTTCTTTGAAGCTCTTCCAAAAACCGCTCCTCATTTCCCGAAGTCAGCTGCAGATGACTGTATGTATGATTGCCGATCATATGGCCTTCTTCTGCAATCCTTCGAACAATTTCCGGATGCTCCTCCGCACTTTTTCCAATCAGAAAAAACGTAGCCTTCACATTCCTTTCTGCCAGTCCATCCAACAATTGTTCCGTATATAATGCATTAGGTCCATCATCAAAGGTCAGTGCAATCATCTTTTCCTCCTGAGCATCCGCCGTCTGAAATCCTCCGGCAGAAAACGCTTCTTCTGTAAACAGTGCTCCTGCAAAACCTGCCTTTCTTGCAGCCAGTTGATTACATAATCCCAGCATAGCTGAAATCACGCAAAGAAACAAGATAATTTTTCCGATATCGGACTTTTCCCAACGCATACAGACCACCGTCATACACTCGCTTTTAATCATTATATGCAGACTGCCTGTATCATTCCCCCATAACATTTTTCAAGGGAAATTCCAGAATCGCTTTAAAAAGATCCCCATCTGTCACAATCTTAAGATTCCCCCGCTGCAGCTGTGCCAGACTGATCGCAATAGAAAGTCCAAGTCCATTTCCTTCCTTATGCCGGGATTTATCTCCCCGGACAAAACGCTCCTGCAGCTCCTGTGCATCAACCTCCAGCGGATATTCGGAAATATTCCGGAAGATAATGTGAACCTTATCTTCCTGCTTTTCAACATTCAAATAGACCCTTGATCCCGGCAGGGCATATTTACAGACATTCCCCAGCAGATTATCAAAGATTCTCCACATATGTCTGGAATCCGCCATAATCTGCACATCCTCCTCCGGCTGGGACAGCAGAAGCTTTAACTGCCGTTCTTCCAGCCGCTGTTCATATTCTCCCGTTACCTGCGTCAACAGAACCTTGATATCACAAAGGGCAAACTCTGTAGGAAGATTTCCTGTACTTGCCTTGGAAACCTCCAGCAGATCATCCAGAAGTTTTTTCAATCTTACCGACTGCCTGTTCAGCACCTCGGCATATTCTTTTGCCTTCTCCGGCTCTGTGTCAGGTCTGCATAAAAGATCTGAATAATTGATAATGGAAGTCAGCGGTGTTTTCAGATCATGAGACACATTTGTGATTAATTCTGTCTTCAGATGCTCACTTTTCAGCCGCTCCGTCACTGCCTTAGTCATCCCTTCCCCGATGCTGTTCAGATGATTCCCATGAAGCTTATATCCAAGAATCATTTTAGAAGTATCCACATGATAGGAAAGATTCCCCTCTGCCAGTGCATTGCCTGCCTTAAAAAGCCGGACGCATACCAGTCCCAGATAACAAATAGCCGGAAGAAGAATGATTTTTTCCAGAATCCATAAAAGCAAAAGCATATCATCTCCCCAAAAAAGCATCATACCAAAAAATTCAAATATACAAAGCACTGCAAAGGCAAGCAGGGCAATCCAAAGTGCCGGCAGATTCTGTAATACATCCACAATTCCCCGAAATACAGCTTTGATCCCACGCAAACACATCCTTAAAACTTTCCGGAAGATACGAAGAATGCCATAAATTAGGGTATATTTTAAGAAACCGCCCCGCTTGATTCTGATTGCAAATTCCATACAAAAAAATGTTCCAAGAATCGCAATAAGCATGGCCCAGATTGTCAGTACAATACCATTGGAAAGAAAGACTGTCCCACCAGACCCCCAGCTCCATGCATCCGACACAATCACCGTAACCGCAATCATAGCAGCCAGAAATACTGCCAGCAGAATATCCAGATAGATCCCATGAAATAATCCCTTGCCGACAGAATAATCCCCTGTCGGTTCATCTTTTCGATGACCTGCACTGCACATCAGAAAGATAAAGCAGACCAAGACAAGTACAAGCATTCCCAAAGTTATAAATGGTGATAAAATAGCATATTCATTAGCCAGCTTTATATTCCGGTAGATCGCACTGTAAACATCTGCATAAGGATACGCCTTATCTATATACAGATCAATCCGCACCTTTGCCTCCCAGATTCTTCCTGTATCTTCATATTTCAGTTCAATGGGTGCAAAATCATCATAGGAAAATACCATCGGCTCATCATATTGCTGATAATTTCCCCAGATCAGATGATTGGACGAATCATAGATTTCTACGCTGATATTCTTTCCTCTGCAGTAATCATCAATACTGTTGAAATTGCCCTGCACACACAGGTTATATATGCTGTACTGGTCTTCTCTTGCCTGCCAGTAATAGGCATTTTCCAGCTGACAGATAAAATCTTCCTCATAAACATCCTCGGCAAGGTTCCATATCGTTGCATAGCCGGAAAATGTACCGATTCCTACGCAGATGATCATGACAAAAAAGACAAAAACTTTTGCAGGGAAGCTTTCTGTCAGCTTTTTCTTCTTTTTGGTTTTTCTTTCCGGCTCCTGAAGCAACTCTGTATGTGTATCCATTTTAGTAACCATTCCTTTCCGGCTTTTGTTCCAGCTTCTTTATTGCAATCCCTTTATTCAGGCTTCTTGATACTATATCCCTGTCCCCAGATTACTTTCAGATATCTGGGCTCTGCAGGATTAATCTCCAGCTTTTCCCTTAAATGTCTGATATGTACTGCCACCGTACTTTCGCTTCCTAACGGTTCTTCTTTCCATATCTTCCGGTAAATGTCTGCCGGTGCAAATACTTCTCCCGGATGACCCATCAGGAGTTTTAAAATATCAAATTCCGTTGGTGTCAAAAAGACCACTTCTCCATCTACCATTACCGTCTTTTCTTTGTCATTAAGTTCTATTCCCCCGATCCTGATCACATCAGGGGAAACTACTCCGCTTCCCAACTGCATATAACGACGCAGAGCAGACTTGACTCTTGCAGATACCTCTGCCGGCAGAAAGGGTTTTGTGATATAATCATCCGCTCCTACCGAGAGTCCGAGAATCTTATCGGAATCTTCCCCCTTGGCGGTCAGCAGGATAATCGGCACATTGCTGATTTCCCTGATTTTTACCATCGCCGTCAGCCCGTCCATGACCGGCATCATAATGTCCATCAGTACCAGATGGATTTCCTCCTCTTCAACAAGCTTTAAAGCCTCTGCTCCATCAAAAGCTTCATAAATCCGGTAATCTTCATCTGCCAGATAAATCTTTAATGCGTTCACAATATCCTGCTCATCATCACAGATTAGTAGATTGTACATTTTCTCCTCCGTTTCACAGCTCTATGTTTCGTTCTGTCTATTCTTTCTGACCATTTTACTCTGCTGTTTCGTTCTGTCTTTTTATTCTATCTGTATTGTAACAAAAGATTTCTTAATAAAAAACAAGCTAAATCATTAAGATTTATTTAAGATGATTTTTTGCAAAGTTGCAGCAAATGTCATTGCGAAGTAAGTTGACTGTAAGGGAGCATTGAAAACGAATATTTGTTTGACATAGGGTCGGAGAAATGCTAGTATAATATCATAAAGTGCTACCGATAGACGGTTAGCCTGATATTGTTTTTGGTCAAAAATGACCGCCACGTTTTGTCAGACCGGGCGGTCATTTTTGTGTTTATTTCTTGCTCTTAGAACCAACGGTATAACCAAGAGCAAAGCAAGTAATACATAAGCTGATGATGGCTATAAAAAGCTCCGTTGTAAGCATAAGCACAAACCTCCTCACAAGATTTCCGTAAGTGGATTTCTATGTAATCAGAGCTATTACTCTCTGGAGAAGGCAACCGCCTACCGAATAGGGTAGCACCAACCATATTATATCGAACATATGTTTTACTTTCAATGCCTTGGACAAATATTTTATAATGTTTTAAGGATTCACCGAGTTCTATATAGACGAAGAAATCTTATTTCTCAGTTGCAGTGGAAAGCAGAATTCTGTCATTGTCAAATTCGCTACCGGCTCCTACCGCAAATTTCTCCAACAGGGTATTCACTGTCATATGTTTCCGTTCCTCACCTTTGACATCCAGAACGATCTTTCCGTCACTCATCATCAGGGTGCGGTTACCAAGCTCCAATGCCTGGTTCATATTGTGGGTAATCATCATACAGGTAATATGACGTTCTTCCACAATTTCTTTGGTCAGATCCAGAACCTTTTTTGCCGTTCCCGGATCCAGTGCCGCCGTATGTTCATCCAGCAGCAGGATTTTCGGTGTTACCAGCGTTGCCATCAGAAGTGTCAATGCCTGACGCTGTCCTCCTGACAATAAGCCAACCGGATTTTTCATCCTGTCTTCCAGTCCCATATCCAGTCTGGCCAGTGCTTCTCTGAACTTCTCCTTATCTTTTTTTGTCACACGGCTCAGATAAGCATGCTGCCCCTTTGAAGCACGCAGATACGCAATGGCAAGATTCTCCTCAATGGTCATATTCGGTGCCGTACCCTTCATCGGATCCTGAAACAGATGTCCGATATATTTTGATCTTTTATGTTCCGGAACAAAGGTTATATCTTCATGGTCCAGTTCAATATATCCCTCATCCACATAAAAGCTTCCACAGATTGCATGAAAGGTAGTTGATTTACCTGCACCGTTAGAACCGATGATCGTCAGAAAATCCCCATCCTCCACGGTCAGATTCAGATGCTCCAGGGCTGTCTTTTCATTCACGGTTCCTTTATTAAATGTTTTGCACACATCTACCATT
>JBJELZ010000106.1:0-2349 GCA_051879415.1 Lachnospiraceae bacterium | reverse complement strand
TTACAGGAGGGCTTATGCCATGAATACTAACGATTACATCCAAAAACATTCCGATATCCTTTCTTTCCGCGAACTTGCGGATGGAACCATCGCAACCTATGTTTCCTATCTCAGGATCTTCCTTGACTGGGTTACTTCTGAGCTTGATGGAAAACCTGTCCCTGATGTCTCTTGGGAAGAGATTCGTTCTTTCTGCCTGTATCTCAAAAACGTGAAGCATTTGAACCCACGGACTATCAATGTTTATATTGCACAGTTGCGGGACTTCTTTATCTATGTCCTTCACAAAGACTGGGACATCCGTGAAGTTCCTTATCTCCATTATGACGAGCCGCTTCCCTCTTTCCTTACCGTTCCAGAAGTGAACCGGCTGATCGATTCTTTCACAAATATCAAACATAAAGCGGAGATTGCCCTTTTGTATTCTTCCGGTATCCGGGTCAGCGAACTCTGCCGCCTTCATTGTGGGGATATCTATCTTACAAAGAAACATATCTATATTTCCAGAAGCAAGAACCGTTCTGACCGGTATGCTGTCCTGGCTGACCGCGTTGTTCCTATCCTGAAGCAATATATTCGCCAGGAACACGTATCTGCCACTAAAGATGACTGGCTTTTCCCCGGACAGAAGCCTGGCAGGCATATTTCCACCCAGTCCATTTATAATGAACTTATACGGCAGTATGCGTCCCTTGGCTGGAAGGAACGTGGATTCAACTGCCATACACTCCGCCACAGCTTCGGGCTTCATCTTTATGAAGCAGGTACGGATCTCATGACAATCAAAGAGGCTATGGGGCACAAATCCATCTCCAGTACCACTGTATACCTCACCCTTGGTATCGGCAATGGAAGGAGCGTGAAAAGTCCCTATGACCTTGAAAGATAATCCTTCTTACCCCATCCGTGATGCTTTTCAGAAATTTCTGCCCGAGTACCTGGATAACTATACTCTTACTCCACAGCAATGGAAAACCGCCAATTGTATCGCCAACTGTAAAACCGGCGGTCTCGGATACAATGTCAGTTACTGTGAAGAATGCGGACATGTAGAGATTCATGCATCATCCTGTAATAATCGTCACTGCCCCTGCTGTCAGTCTCCGGTTGAGCAGAAATGGATCATGGAACGTAATTCCGAACTCATAGAGGGTATTGCCTACTATCATGCCATTTTTACGGTTCCCTATGAGCTTAACAGCCTGATCTATGAAAATCAGGAGTTGCTGTACGGACTGATGTTTCGTTGTGCGACGGATACTCTGCTCACCCTCTGCCGTGATAAAAAGTATCTCGGTGCAACTCCCGGGATTGTTTCTGTATTACATTCACAAGGTCAGCGTCTGAATTTTCACCCGCACATTCATACCATGCTTTCTGGTGGGGGACTAACCTCATCCGGACAGTTTGTAGAAGCTGCACATAAAGGCTACCTTCTCCCAAAGGATGCCATGGGCAGGCTTTACCGCGGAAAATTTATGGATGCACTGAAGAGATACCATGACCAGAACAAACTCCACTTTCACGGAAACTGCCTGCATCTCCGTAACAGTTATGAATGGCAGGCATTTATTGACCTGCTGTACGATAAAAGTTGGATCCCGCATATCAAAGAAACATTTAACGGATTCGGCAATGCCATCACCTATCTTGCCCGTTATGTATTCCGCAGTGCTATCAGCAACAGCCGCATCGATTCCGTGGATGATTCCGGTGTGACGTTCCACTACAAGGATTATGCCGACGATGGAAAGACCAAATCCATGCATATGAGTGGTATGGAATTCATTGAGGCCTTCCTTATTCATGTACTGCCCAAAGGTTTTTGCCGTGTTCGCTTTTCCGGCTATCTCTGCAACTGCAAAAAAAGAAAAACTTTGAAACTAATCCACAAACTTCGGAATAGTGTTTATACCGGAAATCCGGTGAAAGGAAAAACGGTTGCTGAACTCATGCTCCTTCTTTATGATCGGGATATCTGTACTTGCCCTGTCTGTAATAGTAAAAAGGTAGTACATCTTCCCCGTGGGATATCCTTGGATACATTTACTTCTCGCTGCACCTTGACAGCCTAAAGAAGTCAAATGGAAAAGTCGCCTGAATGAAGGTGGCTTTGTTGTCATGTCAAAAAAACAGTCATTTCGTTGCTACATTTGGTACAGCTATCAGAATTAATTCGATAGCTGTGGAATGATCATGAAAATTTCTATGAATCGGCATGCCATTAAAACTGCATAAGAGGTACGCATGCGTGACTTGGTTCAAAAAGAAAGTACTAAATCCAGGGCTTGAAAGTATGCTCAGGCTCTGGATTTTTGAGCCCTGGACTTAGAACTTTCCTAAGTCATT
>JBJELZ010000105.1:0-50259 GCA_051879415.1 Lachnospiraceae bacterium | reverse complement strand
TTATTGGTGGAAACAGTGGAAAGAAGCTGGCAGAACAGTTGGAACTGGCAGACCGCTATATGGATGAGCTGAATTATGAGGCAGCTATCGCAGCATACGAAGCAGCCATTGAGATTGATCCGATGTGTGTGGAGGCATATCTGGGTATTGTAGAGGCTTATATCCGGGATGGAGAATATGAACTTGCACTTGATTATGCACAAAGAGGTTATGAGGCTACGGGAGATGATAGGCTTGCCGAGAAGATTGAGATGCTCCAGAGCGGTAATATCAAACGCTCTGACGGACTTATCGTGATGATGACGGTGTATGATGATGCTGGAGAGGTTCTATTCCGGCACGAATATACATATGACCGGGAAAATATACAAAATTCGGTTTCGCATTACGATGGGTCAGGTAATCTGACTAAAACATTGCCGATATCCGAGAATGAAAGTTATGGCTGGTATAACGATACAGGGGAAATTTTTAAAATATCTTATAAATATGAAGACGACCTGATAACGGAATTGCACTATGATGAGGATGATGTTACAGTTACCGGCTGGGTGCTTACAGAAACGGATGATAATGGAGTTCCACTACGATGCATGCGAGGATATGGAGATAATGTTGGAAGCAAGGATGAAGTTACAGTGTATGAAGAATATGGATTCGATGAAAAAGGGAATAAGGTAATGTCAATATATGACTCAGACTATCAGCTGATTGGAAAACAGGTTTGGGAAAGAGATGAACAGGGGAAGCTCCAAAGATATGTTTATTATGATGAAAACGGAAATATAAATTGGTATCGTCTTTATGAATATGACAAAGATGGAAATATGGTTGCAGAAAGAGAATATGATGCAGAGAATAATCTTAAATATGAAAGTGTTTATGATTAAAGAATCGTGAACAGAAGAGGAAGAATGAACTTATGGAACAAAAGAAAACAATCAACAAGAAATTAATTGCCATGATTGCCGGCATTTCAACGATTGTGTGCATTGCGGTAGTAGTTTCTATTATTGCCCTTGGTGGAAACAGTGGTAAAAAGCTGGCAGAGCAGTTGGAACTGGCAGAACGCTATATGGACGAGCTGGATTATGAAGCTGCCATCGCAGCATACGAAGCAGCCATTGAGATAGATCCAAAGTGTGAGGATGCATACCTTGGGCTGGCAGAAGTGTATGTAGCAATGGGTGATTATGAAAGTGCTATAGAGGCATTGGAGAAAGGAATCGAACAGACGGGAGCGGAAGTGCTGAAGGCATATCTGGCGGAGATCCTTGCGGAGCAGGAAGCCGAGCAGGCTGCGGGTGAAGCAGAGGAAGAGGAGGACACAGAAGTCGTAGCGGAGAATACGGAAGATACAGAAGTTTTGGAAAGCCCGGAAGATACAGAAGCGGGGGAAGCTGCGCAAACTTCAGAAAATGACGAAAACACAGAAGCTATATCGGAGGATACGGAAGAAGAGGAGTCTCAGGAAAATGCGGAAGAAGTAGAACAGGGAGATTATGTCATAGACTGGAAAGATCCGGTCCTGGAAGCTGCCATAAGGGCGAACATAGGCATCGAAGAAGGAGATATCAAGCGTAGCGATGTGTTGGAAATACGGGAATTAGATCTGCTTTTTTGGGATATAAGCGACATCAGTGCATTAAGTGCATTCACAAATCTGCAGAGATTAGACCTGGAAGGTAACAACATAAGCGATATTAGTGCATTGAGCGGTTTGACAAATTTGCAGTATTTATGTCTGGGCGAAAATCATATAAGCGACATCAGTGCATTAAGCGGTTTGACAAACCTGCAGACATTGGATTTGTATAACAACAACATAAGCGATATCAGTGCATTAAGTGGTTTAACAAATCTGCAAACATTATGGCTTGGTGAAAATGATTATATAAGTGATGTCAGTGCATTAAGCGGCTTAACAAATCTGCGGGAATTAAATCTGGCGTTTAACAACATAAGCGATGTCAGTGCATTAAGTGGCTTAACGAACTTGCAGAACTTAGACCTGTATGGTAATCCTATAAGTGATTATTCACCGGTTTCATTTGTGCCGAACCTGACTTATTAATATGCCGTCATAGGAAGATGCAGTTTTGTTGACTTTTCAAATCAGGATACATAAACTGTCGTATCAGCCGATGCAGGATTTGATACAAAAACTGCCATGTCAGATGGTGTAGAATCTGGTGCTAGAACTGTCATATCAGTCGATATAGAATCTGTCTCATAATCTGTCACAAAAGTGAGATAAAGACAGAAAAATTCTTAATTCCGATAAGATAGGAAATATGATCATATGGGGAGGAAAGTTTTTATGAATAACACAGAAAATGAAGTAAAGGCAGATCAGAGAGAAGCAAACAAGGCGACAGAGAACCAGACGGAACAGGTTGTAAAGAAAGAAAAGAAAAGCGATCTGGGAGTTATGATTGGCATAGGGATTGTTGTTGTGTCACTGGTCATCGGAAGCATTGCTTTCTTCACTATGGGCGGGATGGATCGGATTCGTCTTAACCGGAATCTTGCTCTGGCAAATCGCTATCTGGAAGAGGTGGATTACGAACAGGCAATTGCATACTTTGAAGAAGCGATAAAGATTGATCCGAAATCAGAAGAGGCATATCTGGGACTGGCGGATATCTACATAGAGCAGGAAGAATATGGAAAAGCAGCAGAGGTGCTGGAAGAAGGATTGGCGCAGACCGATTCTGAAGCTATCGGCAATAAGCTTTGGGAAGCAAAGGAACTTATGGCAGAAGAAACAGTAGAAACTGCCGTGGAGGAACTTGCAGAAGAAGCCGTTGTAGCGGGCAAAAGGGTGCCGTATGAGGATGAGATGGCGACGATTGCCGATGCTTCTGTCGGAGATATCGTATATTGGGGAAGCTATGAGCAGGATAATGACCTGACGAACGGTACGGAGCCGGTGGAGTGGTATGTTCTGGATAAGGTAGACGGAGAGGCGACTCTGCTGGCTGTTTATCTGTTAGACTGCCAGCCATACCATGAAATGTATGAAGAAATTACTTGGGAAAATTGCACTCTTAGAAGTTGGTTAAACAGTGAGTTTTATAACACGGCATTCTCTGAGGAGGAACAGGCGGTCATTGCCAATACCAATGTTGTCAATGAAGATAATCCACAGTTTGATACAGAGGGAGGCAATGATACGGTGGATAAGGTATGGCTTTTGTCGCTTGGAGATATTGATAGATATTTTGGGATAGATAGAAATGGAAATATGAACGGGTGGTATGAGTACGTTGTTTATTGTTACGGTCAGGATAACCGCATATGTGCAAAACCGACGGAGTATGCAAATGCAATAGGAGTAAAAGCATATTCGGAAGAGGATGCACAGTCTGAGATGAATGAATCTGGTTGCGATTTGAGTTATGCCGTAGGCAGTGGTTATTGGTGGCTACGTTCACCCGGCTACTTTAGTGGTAATGCAGCATGTGTCTTCGACAACGGCTATGTTAGCAGTTACCGCGAATTTGGCAGTGACGGTTACTACGTAAATGATTTCACTGGGGTACGTCCCGCTATAAAAGTGATTATAACTGACAAAGGGGGAAGTAATGATGAGTAACGAAGGCAAAAAAGAAGAACAGGGAACGATATTGATAAAGAAAGAAAAGAAATCATTTCGTATTGTAATTATCATAGTGATATTGGCGTTAGTAATCATTGGTGGAATAATATACTATTTGACAAATGCCAGTCCTATGGCCAGATTGCGGAAACAGTTAGACTTAGGTAATCAATATCTGGAAGAGATGCAATATGAGCAAGCGATTGCAGCCTTTGAAAATGCAATCAGCATTGATCCTAAGAATGAGGATGCATACCTTGGATTGGCAGAAGCATATTTGGGATTGGGGGATTATGAGAGCACAATCGAAGTGCTTGATGAAGGAATCAGAGAATTCGAAGAACTTGACAGTAGCCAAGGAGAAAGTGCCGTTGAAAAGCTGGCGGAGTATCGTGCAGATGTCGAAGAGGATTGGGAAGAGCAAAAAGCCAGCCAGCGTCAATTGCAAGAGGAATTGTTAAATAGAATTGAAGAATTGTCTGATAATATTCAAAATGTAGATAATAATACCGACGATTTATCAGAAACAGAGAATATTACAAATGAGGCTGAGGTTGAAGCGGAAGAGGAAATACAGGGGCCGTTTGCTGACGTTCGTACCGGCGATATTGTGACTTTTGGAACTTATGAACAGGATAACAATCTTGAAAATGGTTCGGAACCAATTAAGTGGTATGTTTTGAATGCAGGAGGCGGAAAAGCACTGCTGCTTTCAGTATATATATTGGATTGTAAGCCATATGATGATAACAATGCAGGTGTAACATGGGAAAATTGTACGCTTAGAAGCTGGCTGAATAGTGAGTTTTATAATACAGCCTTTGGAGATGATGAAAAATCTCATATAATCTTGTCAAATATTGAGAATAATGCGGCAAATAGTACAGATGACTATATTTTTCTTCTGAGTAATGAAGAGTTGGAACCTTATGTAGATGAAGACTGGATTACTCTCTCAGGTATTCATAAATATCTGAATGCTGCACCGACTCCTTATGCGCTGGCAAACGGAGTTTATGAATTTCCTGATGATTCTTTTGGTGATATGGAAATATATTATGGAGGGCGGTTGTGGTCGAGAACTCCTGGTTGTGTACTTGATGTGGACTATTCTTATGGAGGTATGTGTGTTCTTGGAACTATTCCTGTTAATGATTCAGAAACGGGCGTCCGACCGGCAATGTGGGTCGATACTACCGGAGGAGCATCATCCGTATCAGGAGAAAACGGATGAAAAGAAAGATGTCTTCTATGATTGACAGTATACAATAGTATTGTAGTTATGGGGTAAAATTTAGAAAAAGCTATGGTGGATTATTCTACAGATATGACAAAGATATCTGAAATGAATAATAGAGCAGGGGAAAGCAATGCATTAGAAACCATGGCTGAGAAATAAAGTATGTATATTTTCAGAATTCTTTTATTGCGTCTGTTAAAAAGGAGAATTAAGGATTTGGAACAAAAGAAAACAATCAACAAGAAACTAATCGCCATTATTGCCGGTATTGTAACGATTGCATGTATTGTGGTAGCGGTTATTGTTATCGTTATGGGTGGGAATAGTGAAAAGAAGCTGGCAGAACAGTTGGATTTAGCAGAATGTTATATGGATCAGCTGGATTATGAGGCGGCCATTACTGCATACGAGGCGGCGATTGAAATTGATCCTAAGTGTGAGGATGCGTACCTTGGACTGGCTGAAGTGTATGTGGTCCTGGGTGGATATGAAGATGCAATCAAAGTTCTGGAGGATGGCTACGAAGCAACAGGTTCTGAGGAAATCCCCAAAAGACTGGAAGAGATCAAAGAACTGTTGAAGGAAATGGAAGAGCGGAAGGAAACCAGTGGGCAGGATGATGAAGAATCATCTGCAGAGAATAGTGAAATTCAAGGGGAAGCAGATGAAGCATTACAGGATGAATCTGATGAGGTAACGCAGACAGAGTCAACGTTTGTATCATGGGCAGATGCAGGGTTGGAGGATCATGTAATGGACTGGCAGGATGAAAATCTGGAAACAGCCATGCGGGAAATTACAGGTATTACAACGGGAGATATTATGCTTAGTGATGTATATGAAATAACGTGTTTGGATTTACAAGGGTGCGAAATTTATAATATTGATGCGTTAGGTGAATTAATGAATTTGCAAGTTCTTTGTTTGGGTAGCAATAATATCAGTGATATTAGTGCGTTGAGTGGATTAACAAAACTTCGGATACTGCATTTGGATGATAATAATGTTACGGACATTAGTTCCCTAAGCGGATTAGAAAATTTACAAAGACTTATATTAAATTGTAATCAAATTGAGGATATTAATCCATTGAGCGAGTTGAAGGAGTTGCATATTCTCCATTTGAATTATACTAATATCAGTGATATCAGTGCCCTGAGTGGATTGACACAACTGGAAGATATTGATCTGAGTTGGAACAACATCAGTGATATTAGTGCCTTAAGCCTCTTAACAAACTTGCAATCCCTTGATTTACATAGTAATAATATAAGTGATATTACTGTTTTGAGTGGATTAACGAATTTGGAATATCTTAATTTAACGGATAATAATATCAGCGACTATTCACCAGTAGCCTTTGTGCCGGATTTAAAATATTAGATATTATTCCTTATGTGAAAAGTTGGAAAAGATATAAGGTATTTATAAAAAATGGAAAATTGACCCCATTAAGATAAATTGTCTTTTACAAGAGGGAGAAACCGACTATGGAACAAAAGAAAACAATCAATAAGAAACTAATCGCCATTAGTGCTGGATTAGTAGCGATTACAACAATATCAGCGATATTAGTGCGTTAAGCGGCTTGATAAATCTGACAAAACTTAGTTTGTATGGAAACAGTATTGGTGATTATTCCCCGGTATCTTTTGTACCGAACTTAAGTTATTAAGAGAGCTAGAAAGCGTAAGTTTCTATAAAAATAGAAGATAAGGAGAAACAGGTTATGGAACAAAAGAAAACAATCAACAAAAAACTAATCGCAATGATTGCTGGTATCGCAGTAATTGTCTGCATTGCGGTAGCAGTTTCCGTTATCGTTATTGGTGGAAACAGTGGAAAGAAGCTGGCAGAACAGTTGGAACTGGCAGACCGGTATATGGATGAACTGGATTATGAGGCAGCTATCGCAGCATACGAAGCAGCCATTGAAATTGACCCAATGTGCGTAGAGGCATACCTTGGAATGGCGGAGGCTTATGTAGCACTGGGTGATTATGATAATGCACTTGATATCTTAGAAAAAGGATATGAGGCAACGGGGTCTGAGGAAATTCAGAAAGCATTGGAAGAACTTGAACAAATGATGAGTGGTTCAGATACTTCAGATGTAACCGGCAATAACATGGATTTCGAGGATCATGTCATGGACTGGCAGGATGCGAATCTGGAAGCAGCCATGCGGGAAATCACAGGAATCCAGACCGGAGACATCATGCTTAGCGATGTCTGGGAGATAACCAGTTTGGATTTAAGCGGACGAGGAATTAGCAATATTGATGCGTTGGCAGAATTAACAAATTTACAATCCCTTAATTTCGCAATGGTTTACGAAGGAGAGGGGCAATCAACTAATAATATCAGTGATATTAGTGCATTAAGTGGGTTGACGAATCTGACAGACCTTAGTTTGGCTTATAATAATATTAGTGATATCAGTGCATTAAGTGGGTTGACGAATCTGACAGACCTTAGTTTGGCTTATAATAATATTAGTGATATCAGTGCATTGAGCGGGCTGACGAATCTGGAATTCCTTAGTCTGGGTAATAATGATATCAGTGATATCAGTGCATTAAGCGGGTTGACGAATCTGATAAGCATTGATCTGTTTTCTAATAAAATTAGTGATATCAGTGCATTAAGTGGGGTGACAAATCTGACAGTTCTTTTTCTTGACTATAATACTATTAGTGATATCAGTGTATTGAGTGGATTAACGAATCTGACAAGCCTTCATCTATCCAATAATAATATCAGTGATATCAGTGCATTAAGTGGGTTGACGAATCTGGAATGGCTAATTTTGGAAGATAATAATATCAGTGATTACTCTCAGGTTTCTTTTGTTCCCAACTTATATTATTAACAAATAACTACAGGTAAAAAGTAAAATATGATATCATTAAAAAGCCTAACAACAAGGAGGAACTAACGATGGAAATGACAACAGGTATGTTAATGGTGATTGGAGGAATTGCAGGAGCAGCAGTTTGTCTGATTCTTCTGATTATTGTTGCGGCAACAGCCGGAAAGAGCCGCCGAAAGATGATCGATAAGATCCAAAAAGAATATGATGCATAATTGTAATGACCAAAGGAAGCAATAAAGCTATTATTTTCTTGAAGAGATTGCCTGAATATGGTAAGATAAATTGAATTTTTTGGCACATGATTCTATGGCGGTAACGGTTGTAGGATCTGGAAAAACTGACATGAGGGGAAAATACAAATGAAGAAGAACAAAAAATTTATCGCCATTGTAGGTGCTGTTTTGGCAGTATGTATCATTGCGGTAGTACTTGTTGCCACTTCTCTTACGGATAATTTCGCAAGAATGCGAATGTCCGGAAGGCTCGATCTGGCAGAAGAGTATCTGGATGATATGGATTATGAGAATGCAATTGCAACCTATGAAGAAATTATCGAGATAGAGCCGAAACTTCCCGATGCTTATTTGGGATTGGCTGATGTCTATGTTGAGATGGGTGACTATGAATCAGCGATTGCGGTATTGGAAGACGGTATCGATGCAGTGAAGAATGCAGAAGATTTAGAGGATTATCTGGAAGAAGTTGAAGATCTGTATGATGAGCAAAGTAAGGCAGAAGTATACGGAACAGTTACCATTGCGGATACGGATATGGACTTTTCCAACAATATGGCATTAGAGGATGCCAAAGTGGAACTGGCAAGAGAATTAGAATATGATGGTGTCCGCAGAAGAGCCACGACAGATGAAAACGGAGAATATACATTTAAACATGTTGTTCCCGGTACATATATATTAAAAGTATCCAGGAGAGGATACGCAGATATTGAACAGGAGATCGTCGTGCTGGAGGATCAGGAAGTATATTATAATGCTGTCCTGGAAGTTATCGGCGATGAATACAGAGGAAAAGGAACCGCATCCGGGACGATCTGTGATGCGGCTACCGGATATGGTGTCGAGGATCTGACACTGAATATAAGACCCGGCTGGAATAATACCGATGGAAGGCCTGTTGAAGTTCTGACAACAGATGAGTACGGATATTATTGTACAGAAGAGATGGATTATGGCAATTATACCGTTGAAATCGTAGATGAACGTCAAGTAGAAGAGCCTTATCTAAGCAGTTCCTTTAATATTAAGATCATGGGTGATGTGTACATTTCCAATCAGGATGGCGCTGTCAGCATGCCGATGAAAGATGGTCAGGTGCGAATCGTATTAACCTGGGGTGAATATCCTTCTGACCTGGATTCGCATATGTGGTTTGAAGGGGCCGGAGGAAATGAGGAATCATACCATGTGTATTATTCATCTCCAAGTGCCTATAAGAATGATGAGATTGTGTGTGATCTTGACCTGGATGATACATCTTCTTATGGTCCGGAAACAACAACAATCTATGTCCCGGAAAACGGTTTCTATCATTTCGGCATATACAATTATTCACATGGTTATGAATCAGAGCTGAGTGTATCCGGTGCTACGGTACAGGTGTACACAGAAAATACAGGCGTGCCTACCTATACCTTCTATGTGCCGGGAGAGGATGGATATTATTGGGATGTCTTTACATATGACAGCAGAACCCGAGTGTTAACTCCCGTAAATCAGATTATAGAGGATTATAGTGACAGGTATGATTCCTATGAGTATGATGGGTATTATTAAGACTTCCATTAGGTAATTCATGGTTATTGGAAAGCAGTATGTTACTTAAGTTGCACGAAAGAGGATGACAGGCAGGACATAAGATATGCGTGTGGCAATACTGGACAGTGATGAACAGAACATAAAATACCTGTCCCAATTTATAAAAAAAGAATATGCCCACTGGGTCGTGAATTCTTATGCTACCACCTTTGCACTGGCTACGGCGGTATATGATGAACTCAAGGGAGATGTGGAACTCCTTATGGTGCATGTGGAATCAGACAGCAGTATAGAGCTGGCAAAAGATGTGCAGGAATATTTTCCACATATCCGGGTGATTTTCTACGCTGAGACAACAGACTGTGCAGAGAAGATATTTTGGGCAGTTCCTACCTTTTTTATGCGGTTGCCATTTTGTGAGCAGACTCTGGAAGCTGCATTTGAAAGAGTCCGGCTGGGATGTGAGGAGGATGTCGGAAGGACGCTTACCATACAGGCACAGGGACAGAAACAGAAGATCCGGTTCTCTGCGATCTTATATATGGAAAGCTTTGCCAGAAAGATGTTATTGTATACAGACAATGGTTCTTTTGAAACCTATATGACAGTAAAAGAAGCATTGGACAAGCTGCCACAGCAGTTTCTGCAGTGTCACCGCAGTTATATTGTAAATAAAGATAGGATTGAGAAATACAGTTCGGAAGGTGTACTTCTGACCGACGGTGCACTAATCCCGATCTCAAGATCCTATCAAAAAATAATAAAAGAAAGCTTAGGAGAAGAACAATGTTAGTAACGTTGATTGGAGAACAGAAGATATTCAGTATGCATCTTCCGGAGAAGATTTCAGGAAAATATTGGATGTTAGATGAGGAAAAACCTCTGAACAGCAATCGGATTCTGGCAATTGAGGCGGATGGCGAAGAGCGATGGGTGGTAAAATCAGACCGTCAACTGAAGCTTTTTGATGATAAGCAGGCTGAAGTCAAAGAAATTGTACTGGAAGAAGGAAAATTGTATCAGTTGTCCTATGGACAGGAACGTCAGGTGGCATTTCTGTTTGCGGAACCGTTTACCGAAGACAGAGGCACCTATAAAAAGTATGTTGCCAATCCGGACACGGTGTTAAGCCTTGGACGGGAAAGTGATAATCATATTGTGATTTCCAATCCGTATGTTTCGGCACATCATGCAACCTTAGGATTTAGCAATGGAGTGTGGACATTGTGTGATAACAATTCCACAAACGGAACCTATGTGAACCGTCACAGAGTTGTTGGTCAGGTGACTCTGAATATGGGCGATATTGTGTTCATCATGGGATTCAAATTTGTGGTGGGCAGCAATTTCATCTCCATGAACAATCCGGATCAGAATATCAGAATCAATGCGGATTTCCTCTCAGGCTTCAGTAAGAATGATTATGTGGATGATGAGATTCTGGATGTGGATGATCCGTCTTATTACTATCGGTCTCCAAGATTCGTACGGGAGATCACTCCTCTTGAACTGCAGGTAGATTCCCCTACAAGGCGTGAAGATAAGGAGGGCGCACCGCTGATCCTTACCATCGGTCCTTCCCTAATCATGGGTGTAGCATCTTTCTCGGTCGGTATCTTTTCCATTGTCAATGCAACCCAGAATGGCGGAAATATCATGACCACGATTCCGACCATGATTACTGCGATTTCCATGCTGATTGGTATGATTCTTTTCCCGATTATCATTCGTAAGCGTGAAAAACGGATTGGTAAGGAAAAGGAGTTTGAAAGACGTGAGAAGTATTTAAAATATCTGGATAACTTAAGACAGGAGATCCGTTCCAATATTACAGTGCAGGAAGAACTGCTAAATGAGAACAATCCTCCGGTGACGCAGTTATGCTCACAGGCAGATTTCTGGGAAAGACGTTTGTGGGGGAAAAATGCCTCCAGTGATGATTTCCTGTTCCTGCGTCTTGGTGCCGGCAATATGCCGATGTTTGCCGATATAAAATTCCCGGATGACAGATTTTCCATAGAAGATGATACTCTGCGGGACAGCTTGTTTGCGTTCCAGAGAGAAGAACGGCTTCTGATGAATGTTCCGGTTGGAATTTCTCTTTTAAAAAGCCGTGTTTTGGGAATTGTTGGCGATAAATACGGTGTACATAATCTTTTAAACAATATTCTGTTACAGATTTTACTGCTACACAGCTATGATGAGGTAAAGGTTGTTTGTCTGTATGAGAAGAGTGATGAAAGTGCACTTTCCTATATCCGCTATGCACAGCATATCTGGGATAACGAAGGAAAGAGAAGATTTCTGGCAGTGACGGAAGATAATCTTCGCGAGCTTTCCATTGATATGAACAAAATCATTGCTGACCAGAAGGAGAAGGCTTCTGCAGAAAACAAGGATAATTCCTCGCCACATTATATTATTCTTTCTGCCAGCAAGGCACTTTCCAACAAGTGTGCATTCCTTACAGATATTCTGATGAGCGAAACACTTACCAATTTCAGTGTGATCTGTGCTTATGATGAGATGAAGAGTCTTCCGAAAGAATGTGGTGCTGTTGTATGGGTTAATGGAAATCAGGGTATGGTTTATGATACGGCAACCAGCAAGTATGGCAATGTCAACTTTGCCCAGGATGTGATTTCTTCCGAATATGCGAAACAGATGGTACAGAGAATGTCAGATCATCAGCTGGATCTGAACCAGGGACGTTATGAACTGCCGGAAATGCTGACTTTTATGGATATGTTTGGGGTTGGCAAGTATGAGCATTTGAATATTCTTCAGAGATGGAAAAATAATAACCCGGTAAAGACCCTGCAGACACCGGTCGGTGTGGATACCAATGGTGAGACCTTCTACCTGGATCTTCATGAAAAGTTTCATGGACCCCATGGTCTGGTAGCCGGTATGACCGGTTCCGGTAAATCAGAGTTTATTATTACCTATATTCTTTCCATGGCAGTAAACTATCATCCTGATGAAGTTGCATTTGTCCTGATCGACTATAAGGGTGGTGGACTGACAGGCGCTTTTGAAAATGAGAAATACAGACTTCCCCATCTGGCAGGAACGATTACGAACCTGGATGGCGGAGCAATCATGCGTTCCATTCTTTCGATTAAGAGTGAGCTTAGGAAACGTCAGGCAATCTTCAATCAGGCAAGAGAGATTGCCAATGAAGGAACCATGGATATTTACAAATATCAGAAGATGTACCGGGATGGCCTGGTAGATATGCCACTTCCGCATCTGTTCATCATTTCGGATGAGTTTGCGGAATTGAAGAGCCAGCAGCCGGAATTCATGGATCAGCTGATCTCTACGGCACGAATCGGACGAAGCCTTGGTGTACATCTGATTCTGGCAACCCAGAAGCCGAGCGGTGTTGTAAATGAGCAGATCTGGGCGAACTCCAAATTTAAAGTCTGTCTGAAGGTTCAGGACAGAGCAGACAGTAATGATATGCTGAAACGACCGGATGCTGCAGAGATTGCAGAGACAGGACGTTTCTATCTGCAGGTTGGTTATAATGAACTCTTTGAACTGGGACAATCCGCCTGGGCAGGTGCAGTTTATACCGATTCTGATAAGACCGGAAATGAGCCGGATGCTTCCATAGAAGTATTGGATGAACTTGGCAACGTGGTGGATCGTATAAAGGCGAAGAAATCAGCGCCGGTTCAGGAGAACGGAAGACAGATCGTTAAGATCATGGAATACCTGAATAAACTTGCGGACGAGGAACATATCAGCGTACATCAGCTGTGGATGCCGGAAATTCCGGAAGATATCAGGGTAGATGCGCTGATTGAGAAGTATTCCTATGAAATTGAGGACAGAAATGCTCTCAAGGCTGTCATCGGAGAGCTGGATGATCCGTACAGACAGGAGCAGAGAATTCTGGATGTTAATTTTGCAGAAACCGGAAATATCCTGCTTTATGGTGCTGCCGGTACCGGTAAAGAGATGATGCTCAATGCAATCCTTTATTCCCTGTATAAGAATTATTCACCGGCTGAATTTAATGCATATATTCTGGATTTCGGTGCAGAAACCATGAAAATGTTCGAAAGTGCACCGCATACCGGAAGTGTCATGATTGATGGAGAAAATGAGAAGATTGCAAGCTTTATCAGCATGATTGATAAAGAGATGAAGTATCGTAAGAAACTTTTTGCAGAGTTTGGCGGTGATATGAACCGGTACAATGCATCAGAGAATACCAGAGTGCCGTATATCCTTATCATTATCAATAACTATTCTCATTTCTATGAAAGTTATGAGAGATATGAGGATATCCTGATTACATTGACCAGAGAGTGCCCTAAATATGGTATTTACTTTGCATTGACAGCAACCAATACCATGGCAGTCAGATACCGTATGTTACAGAACTTCAGACAGATGTATGTAATGCAGATGAATGATAAGTCTGACTACGCATCTATCCTTGGAAATACAGGTGGTGTGGTTCCTCCTGCGATCAAGGGAAGGGGTATTATCAAATCAGATGAAACCTATGTCTTCCAGACAGCACATATCGTAGGCGAAGAAGAGGACCTGCTGGCATTTATCAAACAGTTTGCAGCGGAATTGACAGAAAAGGCTGATGGTGTGAGAGCAAAACAGGTGCCGGTTGTACCGAAGTTTATTTCCGGTCTGGATGCCGCCAACAGTATGAGTTCCTTTGGACAGCTGCCTTTGGGATTGAGTTATGCTACCTATGATTACTTAAAGATCAATGCCGAGGAGAAGAACATTCTTACTGTTATGGCAGAGAATGCCCAGGATGCATTGAATTATGCCGGCGGTTTGATTGAGACTGTTTCAACCATGTCTGATCTTCGAACCATCGTATTTAATGGCGGAAAGCAGCTGGCAGACCTTCTGGATGTTGCATATGAGCGGATTGATGATAACTTTGAAGAGCATCTTGTTGAGTTGTTTAATCTTGCAGTCAGCAGAAACAACAATTATAAGGATACCAATGGACAGCCTACGGTGGATATGAGCCCGATGCTTGTTGTATTTAACGGATATGACAAGATCAAGAAGGCATTATCTGCGGATGGACAGGATAAACTGATTACGATTCTGGATAAGGTGGAAGGCTTCTGCAATATTTACTTCATGATCAGTGATGGTTATCGGTCAGTGAATCAATACTATATGGACAGCTGGATGGGGAATCGTTGTGCAGGGGAAGGGATCTGGGTTGGAAACGGAATTGAAGATCAGATGCGCCTGACTATCACCAGAAAGAGCAAAGAGCTGGCCAGAGAGGTTGGTTTCGGAACAGGATATTATGTATCGGACGGATCAGCAAAGCTGTTGCGGCTTGTGATGCCGTCTAAGCTGGAAGGAGTGGTGAACGATGAAGAATAAGATTTTATTGGAGGTTTATCTTCCGGCTTCCGGAAAGAGTTTTGATGTGAAGGTACCCAGACAGCTGAAAATTGCACAGGTAACTACGATGCTCATTGATTTCTTAAAAAAACAGGATGAAGAGTTTATACCCGGCAATGACAGTGTATTGTGTGAGGTGGGAACCGGAAAAGCCTTTGATTCCAACGCATTTATCGAGATGGTAGGGCTTCATAACGGTTCCAGGATCATGCTGGTATAATTGCAGTTTATTACATAAAAATTGCAGTTTATTACAACAGATACATTTTTATGCCAACAGAAGTTATTATGAAGAAGAATTAAAAAACAAAAATAAAACAAATCAAAGGAGGAGATTTAAAATGGATAGTATTCAGGTAACACCGGCTAATCTGAGAAAGGCAGCAGGAGAGGTAGAGACACTTGCAAGTACCTACAAAAAGCAGTATGGTGAACTATTTGGATTGGTAGAAACATTTACTACCACAGATTACCAGGGTAAGGATGCAAAGGAATTCTGTGCAAAGGTTAAAGAGTTTGAGGATGATTTCATTAAGATGAAAGATCTGATGGATGAGTACGCAGGCTTTTTGAAGAAATCAGCAGATGACTACGAGAAGAACCAGGAGAACTTAAGCAGCCAGATCGCAGGACTGCAGAGCTAATAACGAAGAGCAGTTTGTGCATAAGTAAAATCATTATTTAAAATTCGGATTAGAAAAAGGAGATAAATATCATGGCAGACAATGGACAGATTATTATTAATTATGGTAAATTTGACGGACACGCAGACAGTATTGACAACAAGAACAAGGAGATGCGTCAGACACTTGACGATATCCAGGCAAAGATCAACAGCTTAAAGGGAGACTGGGAAAGTAATTCCGCTGAGACCATTCGTCAGAAGATTACAAACATGAGTAGCAGATTTGAAAACTATCAGCAGGTAGTTAACAGCTATGTGAAATTTATCAGAAATGCAGCAGCACAGTCTAAGAACCTGGAAAATACAATCAACAGTAATGCAAGCCAGTTCAAATAAGTAAATGGGATGTGGAGAACATTATGAGAAGAGAATATAGTAAGATAAAGGCACTGCTTTGCATGGTGACATTACTGCTTGGTGTTGTTATCACAGGTTGTGGTAAGAGCGATAGTGCGGCAAGCGGCAGTGAGATTACAGGAGATCTTTCCAGAGCCCAGTATATTGGACTGCTGGGAGACAGCTTTGGATATAATACCTCTCTTTCTGATTCCGCTCTTTTTGAAGATGTGTCATCAGCAGATGAGTATTATGAAGAAATACAGGCTGCAGCAGAGTGGAATATCATTGAGAGTGGAGCAAAGTTTGATCCCAATGGTGAAGCAACTCTTAAATTTGCAGTTGAAAGTGCAGTAAAAGCAGTGGGAACAGATCGGATTGCAGCATCAGGAGCAGCAATTGATGTCAATAATCTGGCAGATTTCTATGTGAACAATATTGCACAGATTGATTTGGGTAGTGGTGATGGTGCTGTAGATTATGCAACAGCTCAGCAGATTATCGAGTATGCAAAGACATACAGCAACAATCTTGTACGTCCGCAGATTACAGAGATGGAGCTGGCAGATGGCGTAAAGACAGCAGAAGCAGGTCTTCGTCTGAATGCAGACGGCGTAACAGGTGTGATACCTGAGGCTGCAGGATACAGCGTTGGAGATATTGTATATATTGATGCAACAGATACCTCTATTGCAAGAACAATTAAAATTACAGAGATTGATGGAGAATCTTTCAGTTTTGAAGATGCTTCACCTACAGAGACTTATGACTATCTGAATATCCGTGGTACCTTCCAGGGAACCGTTGTAGAGGCAGTATCTGCTTCGGATGGAACCAATGTCGGACTGGGACAGGAAATTTATGATGAGATGAAGTCCTACAATCTGGCTACCTGTGAGGATGGATATGTTCTGACCAACCTTGCCAATTCTGCAAAGGTGGATGCCAGTGGAGATCATGTTGTATTTACAGCTTCCTTCGACGTAGAGAAGAGTGCAACAAGAGACAATATCGATACCAATGCAGCAGCTAATGGTCAGTTGAAAATCGGTATCGAGAATATCAAAGTAGATGTTGATTATGAATCAAAATGGTACAATCCGTTGGATCCGGTAGAAGTAAGTTGTAAAGTTAATTTTGATACAGTGGTATCTTCAGAAATTCACGGTAGTGTATCAGCATCCATTCCTTTGGGTGAAGCATATATTCAGGTATGGGGACCGCTTAACCTTAAGCTTATGCTGACAGCTCATCTTGGTGCGGATGGTAATGTTTCTATCAGCTATACAACAGAGAATGTCCTGTCAATTGGCTGGAAAGAGGGTTCCGGTTTATGCAAGGACTTTGACAGTGAAGCGAGTGTAGATTTTAATGCAGATGCTACGTTGACAGCAGAAGCAACTTTGTTGGCAGATCTTCGTATCGGTTACAAGAAGGTTTCCTACAGTCTGGCAAATGCACAGGTTACTACCGGTGCGGTGGCAGTGGCTAAGCTGGAAGCAGATCTTCTGGGAGAACAGCCGACATGTTTGGATCTTCAGCTATATGTTCCGTTAAAATGGGGCGTAAACCAATCCGGTTGTCTGTTGACAGATATCAGCGGAAAGTTGAAGTATAGTGCAACCATCTGGGATTCCACCAGTTCACCGGTACAGTTGCATATGCATCTGGAAGACTGGGTGAGAACAGAAGGTGATGTATGTACCAGAGGCGAAGAAGTAGAGCAGGAACTGACCACACCGGAGGGAGAACCGCTTGAAGAGATTGATCCGTTTACTTTTGAGCCGATTGAGTTTGACTTTATTGAGTTAGACAGTTACGTTATGTATCTGGGCGAAGGTGAATCCATGAACATTGGATTTGAAAATATTCCGGATGGATATTCCCAGTCAGATCTAACCTATGAAGTATTAGACCCTTCCGTATGTTCTGTATCAGGTGGAACGGTATCAGCCGGTCAAGCAGGAAGTACAATTGTTAAGATTAGTACCAGTGATGGATTGTTTACAGTTTCCCTTGCGGTAACAGTCAATGAAGATTACTCCATTGAAGGTTTCCAGAGTCTGTAAAGCAGAAGGAAAGTAAAAATGTAATTGGTGAGCGTTGCCGACCGGATGTGGCCGGCAGCGTTCCTTACATGGAAGAATGTTTTTTGGAGACAGTATGGCGATAGATATTGATGCTGCAAGAGCGCAGCAGAGAGAATTGAATATGGTAGCTGATGAAGTTGCATATGTAAAGCGCAGGCTTCAACGCCATCAGGAGACATTGGATGCCGCATGGAAAAGCCCTGAGATTAAAGGCATGGATACAGTGATCGAAGAACTGATCCGTAGACTGAATCGTCTGTCCGGAGAGTTGGAGAATCTTGGTCATGACGTCATGGTCACGGCGCAGGAAATCAAGACGGAGGAAGAGGAAGCTTTACTGGCAGCAGAAGAGGCACTCAGAATGGCTGCCGAAAACTGATTTGGAAAGGAAGGAGATTGATGATGGGAACAACCAAAATTGATATCAAAAAAGTGCGTAGTGCAAATTATAATCTTCCCTCTATGATCTCCAGTCTGTCTGCTCAAAAGAAAGTTGCCAGCATGATGAAATGGAGAATTCCTTCTGAAATACAGGATAGAAGGAATATCAGAGAACGACTTCAGACCATCCTGCGGGAAATGGAAAAGAGTGAGCAGCAGTTAAATGAGATTTATAAGGTGACAGGAAGTGCGGTAACGCAATATATGAATTTGGAAGATCGCCTGACAGCGAATGCTTCAAGGTTTGAATAGAAACACAAGAATATCATATACATGAAGGAATGAGAGAAGCTATGAAAAAGAATAAACTGATTTTAGGAGTTCAGAGGTTTGCAAGCATCGTCTGCATGATTGCAGCTTTTTTGTGTTTTACGGGAATTACAGTTCATGCAACCGAAGGGGGTGAGACACCGGAGGAGCAGGAACAGGAAGAGACTACTGAGAATACAGAGACTTCAAATGAAGAGACTTCGAATGCTGTTATCACAGATGCTTCTGTGATAAGCAGCAGGACAACAGAAGATGCAGTATATATTTATATCAAGGGTATGAGTGATATCACAAGCGGAACCACCGTACAGATTGGCAATACGTTATGTGAGGATATTCAGGTGGCAGGTATTTCTTCAACAGGAATGCCGATTAAGACTACAATTCTTTTTGATAACTCACAGTCTCTTTCCGGTAAGTGGGGAGATCAGGCTAAGGAACTGATTAATGGGCTGATTGACAACCATGCAGAGGGTGAGGAATTCAGAATCTTAACTTTTGCGGATACCCTGACTGTTGTATCTGATTTTTCCGCAGAATATGATGCTTTAAAAGGGATGGTTGATGGAATTGAATACTGCAATCAGAATTCCTATCTGAGTGATAATTTATATGAACTATTAAAGCAAAGTGGAGAAAACGGTGAGGCAAATTATACAAGATATATCATTATTACAGATGGCGCAGATGATAATGATATCAAATATACACAGACAGAACTTGCTGATCTTATGAAAGTCAGCGGGGTGGTAATTCATACGGTTGGTGTAAAAGCCTCTAATAATAATGAACTTTTGGAAACACTGTTTTCCTTTGCAAGATATACTTCCGGAACCTATCATCTTGTAGATTCCGCTACAGAGGTGGAAGCAGTCAGAGCAGCGATGGATGAGGATTATGCTATGTTGTGCATGAAGCTTGTCCCGGAAGCAAGTGTGATGGATGGAAGCAGGAGAGAGGCTAAATTTTCTCTGAATTCATCCAATGGTACTGCAACATTGACCTATTCCTTACAGATGCCGTTTGCAGATGTAAGTGCATTACCGGCTGAGGAGACAGTAGAAGAGGAGGCAGCAGTTGAGCCGAGTCCGTCCCCGGAACCCAGTCAGGCACCGGCGTCAACATTACCCAGTATTTCATCACAGCCACAGGCAGAAGAACCTGCAGGTGGAGTCAATGTTGTGCTTATCATTATCATTGCGGTTGTAGTTGTTGCGGTGATTGCGGCAGTGGTTGTTGTGTTAATTGTAATGAAGAACAAAAAGAAGAAACAGGCTGATGTTGTCATTGCAGACCGTCCGCAGAATGCGATGCAGGGAGGACAGCCAATGCCTAACAATATGGCAGCCGGTAATATGCCGCAAGGCGGTGGGGCACCGGCAGGCTCCGGCACACTCAGACTGACACCTCAGGGAGCACCCAACGGTGGCGGTAATACTATGCGTCTGCAGGGGGCAAACGGACAGGCTGCAGTGCGTCAGACATATATTTCCCTTACAGATATTGCTAGTCCGCAGAGAACCTTCCGTGTACCAATTGACAACCGGATCGTGATTGGACGTGAAAGCGGAGATATCGTATTGGGATTTGACGGTGCTGTATCCCATACGCACTGTGAGATCCTGAAAAAAGGAAATCTGTTCTATGTGAATGATTTGAAATCCAGCAACGGTACATTTTATGGCGGTTCCCGTGTTTATCAGGAAACACCGATTATGAATGGTGGCGTGGTTGAGATTGGAAGTTATAAATATAAGATAACGATAGAGAATTAATTGTTGAGAATGTAGCATCTACTTTGCTGCAAATGGGGAAAACAGCTTATGATAAGTGATATCGCTTTCTTTTCGGAATGCGGAGTCCGACCGGTAAATCAGGATGCAATCTATGTTTCTGCCAAAGAGGAAAGAGGAATTTTTGTGGTGGCAGATGGTATGGGGGGACATTCTGATGGAGCGGCAGCAAGCAGTGCAATTGTAAATGGGATCAGGAACTGGTGGAGTAGTAATGAGTTTGATACGGCGTCCATGGATATAGACGCCGTATTTCATCAGTGTAACTGTCTGTTGAATAATATTAATGCAGAAATATTTCAATACTTTAACAGCAGAGGACAGTTTGGCGGTTCTACCGTTGTTGTTTTGATTCTTTGGGATGGCAGATATACAATCCTTTCCGCCGGAGACAGCAGGATTTACCGGGTCAGAGAGAAGGAATTGGAACAGCTGACAGTGGATGATGTTTGGGAAAATCTTCCCGAAGTAAAATTTGAAATGAGCAGAGAAAGCATGGAATGTGATTCACGGTTTGGCAAATTGACGGAAGCAATGGGGTCAGATGAACAGATCAGAATCAGTCGCTACAGTGGAATGCTGACCGGAAGAGAGACATTTTTATTATGCAGTGATGGCGTCTACAAATTTTGTACGAAGGAAGATTTACAGAAGATCATGTGCCATGGATCATTTTTGAACTCTGCAGATAAAATAAAAGAGAAGATACGAAAATGCGCGCTGAAGCGAGGCGTGGACGATAATTATTCAGCTATTATATGCAGTACGAAAACTGACAGGGGAGTATGATGATTATATTATGGGATCTGGATGATACGCTTCTGGATTTTAAGAAATCAGAGGCGTATGCCCTGCGAAAAGCATTTCAGATAGAGGAATTGGAACTTACGGATGCACAAGTGGCATCCTATTCTGCTATTAATGAGATGTACTGGAAACGGATGGAGCGGGGAGAGATTACAAAAGATGAAGTATTGGAAGGGCGTTTTTGTACCTTTCTGGAAACAGAAAAGCTGTCGGGAGTTGATTTTGGGCGGATTATGAAGAATTATCCAGAAGCACTGGGAAGTGTGTATTACTATAAAGAAGATGCCTGCGAACTGGTTATGCAGTTGAAAGAAAAAGGAATCCGGCAATACATCATAACCAATGGTAATGCAAAAGTGCAGATGAGCAAACTGGAGAAGTCCGGGCTGAAAGATGTGATGGATGGAATATTTATCTCGGAGGAAGTTGGCTTCCATAAGCCTGAGAAAGCTTTTTTTGACAGATGCATGGAAAAGATAGGGGTGGAAGACCCGGCAGAATATCTGGTTGTCGGTGACAGCTTAAGCAGTGATATGCTGGGTGCCAATCGTGCAGGAATGCCCTGCTGCTGGTACCATCCAAAGGGGCCGGAGCAGACACCTTATGAACAGGAATTCTTAAAGCAGGAGATGCTGCCGCTTGACTATGAGATCAGGAAGCTACGTGATCTGCTGCCGATTCTTGGTGTAAAATAGATCATTAGACAATATTTCGGAGGAAAGAGCATGAGTGCCTTAGAACGTTTTATCAGGTATGCCAAAGTGGATACCCAGTCAAAGGAACAGTCAGATACCTATCCAAGTACGGAAAAACAGCTGGTTCTTTTGAACCTGTTGTATCAGGAACTGCGGGAAATGGGAGTGCCGGATGTGAGACAGGACCGGCAATATGGATGTGTATATGCAGTTTTGCCATCCAATTGTCCTGAAAGAACGGTTCCATCCATTGGATTTATTGCACACGTGGATACCTCGGATGCAGTCAGCGGAGCCAATGTGCAGCCCTGCGTGATAGAAAAATATGACGGCAGGGATATTGTCCTAAATGAACAGGAAGACATTGTGACAAGGATTGCTGATTTTCCGGAGATGGAGGCATATAAGGGGAAAAAGATGGTTGTGACAGATGGGACAACATTACTTGGTGCGGATGATAAAGCCGGAGTTACGGAGATTATGGAGATGCTACAGTATTTTACCGGTCATCCGGAGGATAAGCATGGAAATATCTGTATTGCCTTTACTGCAGATGAAGAGATTGGCAGGGGCGTTGACCATTTTGATCTGAATGCATTTGGGGCACATTATGCCTATACGGTAGACGGAGGTGCATTGGGAGAGATCTCCTGTGAGAATTTTAATGCTGCTGATGCAGAAGTTGTTTTTCATGGAAGAAGTGTTCATCCGGGAGATGCCAAGGATAAGATGATCAATGCACTGACTTTGCAGCAGGAATTTGACCGGGCATTGCCTGACAGGGAGCGGCCGGAATATACAGAAAAGTACGAAGGATTTTATCATCTGATCAGGGTACAGGGCACTGTGGAGCGGGCAGAGGCTTCGTATATATTAAGAGATCATGATGAATGTCGTTTTGAGGAAAGGAAGAAAAACTTCCTGGAAGCAGCCAAGCGGTTAAATGAAATGTATGGTCAGGACAGTGTAACCGTCAAGCTGGAAGATTCTTACTATAATATGAAGGGGAGAGTTGAAGCGCATCCATTGATTATGGAGACGGCACTTAATGCAATGAAAGCATGCGGGATTACCCCGAAGGTAGAGCCGATCCGTGGCGGTACAGATGGAGCAAGACTTTCCTTTATGGGACTTCCATGTCCGAATCTGTGTACCGGAGGCGGCAATTTTCACGGCAGACATGAATATCTTTGCGTAGATGATATGGAGAAGGTTATTGAGCTCTTAAAGAAAATCGTTATGCTGTATGCGGCGTAAAATATTCGGCAGCAGTCATAACTTTTTCTTCATTAGGAATCAATAGCTTACGACCCAGAAAGGGCTGCAGACAGTTCTGGAGAACTTCTTTCTCCTGAATTACATAATTTTCTTTTGTAAACAACAAAAGGATTTTGGAACGGGCATGGAACTTCTTTAAATAGTTACAAAGAAGCTCCGGAGATTTGTCAGAGGAGCTTTGGGGTTCTTCCTGCTTTGGAAGACCGCGACCCAGCATCAGCATTGACATGGAAGTGACAGTATTTGTAATCGTTTCGTCAGAGTCCCAGAGGACAAGATTAAGTCGGACATTGGAAAATATATCACTATGTTGTTTTAATACGGTAAGATGATCTTTGATTACGAGTTTGCATTCTTCCATGGGATAACCGGTATCCAGCACGATGGTCATTTCCAGAATACCGCCCCGGTAATTACCGGGAACATGAAGAATGTGTTCAATGGCATGGATAAAATGATTGCGTTGTATGATATTCATGGGAATTTCCTTCTTTCGTCATTTTATAGCAGCATCCGGTCTTGCTCATATCTTAATTTACAATTTGGTAAATATTTCAGAAGGAATCATAACATATTTATGGTAAAATACAAGAGGAAAAAACTGAAATAACTTTTTGAAACGTACATCGTAAGATTAATAAAAGTAAAAAAAGAAAGACAGTAGAGATAAAAGATGTTAAGAAAAGATCTAAATAATAAAAGAAAAAAAGTAATAACAATTATTGGAAAAATACTATGCATGGCATTGTGTATGGGGTTTTTATTCCTGTCCGGCGGATGCAAAAAGGATACGGAAATCATTCTGACAACAGGATTTAGGGAGAATGAAGTATTCAGAATTGAAGGGATGTCCTGTTATGTCCCGGAGATTATGATCTATCTGACCAATATCCAGAACCAGTATGAGGATGTGTATGGAGAGGAGATTTTCCAGCAGTCGATTGATGGGATTCCCATTGAGGAAAGCATCAAACAGACTGTGCTGGCAAGGATTGCAAAAATCAAGATGATGAATCTTATGGCAGAAAGTTACGGCGTTACCCTGGACGAACAGGAGAAACAGATGGCTAAAAATGCGGCAGCAGAGTATTTTGACTCCTTAAGTGAGGCTGAAATAGAAGCCATGGGAGGAATTACAGAGGAGACAGTGCTTCAGCTTTATGAAGAATATGCACTTGCCAATAAGCTTTATCAGTACCTGGTGAAGGATGTGAATCAGGAAATCAGTGATGACGAAGCAAGAACCGTTACGGTACAGCAGATTGTCCTTTCCACAGTTTACCGGGGAGAGGACGGGGAGGTGATTTCTTACTCTCAGGAAGAGAAGGAGAGTGTGTACCGGAAGGCGGAGGAAATTTGCACAAGGATTGCAGCAGGAGAGGAATTTGAAAAACTGGCATCAGAGTATAGTGATGAGGAAGAGCATACAGCGTACTATAGAAAAGGGGAATATGAAGAAGCACTTGAAACGGCTGTATTTAATCTGGCACAGGATGAAGTCAGCCAGATTGTAGAGGGAGCACAGGGATATTATATTTTTCAGTGTGTCAGCACCTATGATATGGAGCAGACAGAGGCTGCAAAGCTTGAAATTATAAGAGAAAGACAGCAGGCGGTATTTGGCAGTATTTATGATATGTTTATCGGAGACAAGCATTGTTATCTGAATGAAGAGCTTTGGAATACAGTTGCTTTTACGGCAGAAGCCTCCAGTGCCACATCTAATTTCTTTGATATCTACACGAAATATTTTATGTAAATTTTAAATTGTTAGCACTCAATTAAAATGAGTGCTAATTTTTTCTTGACATTTGCTATCACGCGTATTAAACTATGTTCTATCAGGCCGATAGGGGATAAGATATCGTGCCATATTATCATACAGAAGGAAGGACGTGACGTAGAATGTCAGAAAAACATGGAGCATTATCCATAAATAGTGACAACATTTTCCCTATTATTAAGAAATGGCTGTATTCAGACCATGATATCTTTTTCAGGGAGCTGGTTAGTAACTGTTGTGATGCAATTACGAAGTTAAAGAAGCTGGATATGATGGGAGAATATACTTTGCCGGAAGGGTATCAGCCGAAAGTAGAAGTAATTGTCAGCCCGGAGAAGAAGACAATACGTTTTATTGATAACGGTCTTGGCATGACGGCCGACGAAGTAGAGGAATACATCAATCAGATTGCATTCTCAGGTGCAACAGACTTTATTGAAAAGTATAAGGATAAGGCCAATGAGGATCAGATCATCGGTCATTTCGGACTGGGCTTTTATTCCGCATTTATGGTAGCAGATGAGGTGCAGATTGATACCCTTTCCTATAAAGAAGGTGCACAGGCAGTTCACTGGTCATGTGACGGTGGTACAGATTATTCCATGGAAGATGGCAATCGTACAGAGGTCGGAACCGAGATTACTCTTTTTGTAAATGAGGACTGTCTGAAATTTGCCAACAAATATGAGGCAGAATCAGTCCTGAAGAAATACTGCTCCTTTATGCCCTATGAGATTTATCTGAGTCAGGATGGAGAGGAACTGACACAGATGATTGATCCGGAAGAAAAGCTGGATACAGATGTAGTGCTTGAAACAGTAAAGCAGGAAGCAAAGGAAGGTGAGGAGCCGAAGGAGCGTCTGAAGATCAAAAAGCGTCCGGTAGCACTGAATGATACTACTCCTCTTTGGACAAAGCATCCGAATGAATGTACGAGAGAGGAATATATCGAATTTTACCGCAAGGTATTCAATGATTATAAGGAGCCGTTGTTCTGGATTCACCTGAACATGGACTATCCGTTTAATTTAAAGGGTATTCTCTATTTCCCCAAGATTAATATGGAATATGAATCCATTGAGGGTGTAATCAAACTGTACAACAATCAGGTATTTATTGCTGATAATATTAAAGAAGTAATTCCGGAATTTTTGATGCTGTTAAAGGGTGTTATTGACTGCCCGGATCTGCCTTTAAATGTGTCCAGAAGTGCATTGCAGAATGATGGATTTGTTAAGAAGATTTCCGAGTATATCAGTAAGAAAGTGGCTGATAAGCTTGCAGGAATGTGTAAGACAGAGAAAGATGAATATATCAAATACTGGGATGATATCAGTCCGTTCATCAAGTTTGGCTGCCTGAAGGATGACAAGTTCTGTGAGAAGATGACAGATTATATCCTGTTCAAGAATCTGGATGGAGATTATATGACCCTGCCAGAGTGCCTTGAGGTAAAACCGATTGACACCGATGAGGAAGAAAAGGCTGTAGATGAGGATGGCAATCCTGTAGAGGCAGAAGTGGTAACGGATGCTGAAACCGAGGCAGAGGATGAGGAAACAGAGGATGGTGCGACCGAAGAAAAGAAGGAAAAGACCATTTATTATGTTACAGATGAACAGCAGCAGAGCCAGTATATCAATATGTTCAAGAAGGCTAAGAAGGATGCAGTCATCTTAAATCACTCGATTGACCAGCCGTTTGTTACACAGCTGGAAAGCAAAAATGAGGGAATTAAGTTTAAGCGTATTGATGCGGATCTGATGGATGATATGAAAGCCAAGACCAGCAAGAAGGCACAGGAGGAGATTGATAAGCAGACGGAAGAGCTGACAAAAATCTTCAAAAAGGCAATCAAGAAGGACAATATTCAGGTAAAACTGGAGAAGCTGAAAAATAAGGATATTTCTTCTATGATTACTGTTTCGGAAGAAACCAGAAGAATGCAGGAAATGATGAAGATGTATTCCATGCCGGGCATGGATATGGGCATGTTTGGCAAGGAAGGCCAGACATTGATACTGAATGCCAACAATAAGCTGGTACAGAAGATTCTGGAGGAAAAGGAAGGAGATAAGGTACAGTTGTTATGTGAACAGTTGTATGATCTGGCACTTCTTCAGAATGCACCGCTTGCACCGGAGGCAATGACCAAGTTTGTTGCAAGAAGCAATAAGATTATGATGATGCTGGCAGATTAAGAAAAATGAGGCTTGGGAAAATTGATTTGCTGAAATAAAGAAAACGGTTTCGTTTATGAGTTCATAGACGAAACCGTTTTTTACATGACGAAAAAGCGTCTGTGTATTGGATTAGTATGCAATAGAGCTGACCTTCCATTCACCGTCAATTCGTACAAAGTAGAAATGCCCGTCCGTAGGAACAATCTCCGGCTCGCCGCCCCAGGAAAGTTTCATGCTCTGTTCCAGATAGACTTCACAGTAAAAGATATCATCGCTGTAAACAATGAAATCTTTAACTTCAATGTTTTGAATTTCAGGCGTATGGTGTGCAGTATAATATTTTCTTGATGTATTGGCCTTGATCAGTGTCAGCATTTCGCTGCCGGACGGGAAGTAAGAATCCAGGGCATTGTCCGGTGTATCATTGGAAATATAATTGGCATAGGTCGTAACTGCATTGATGGCAAATTCTTTCATTTCCTCTGCTTCCGGACAATCAGTCGGGAATGGAATGATATAATCGCCGGTTGTTTCCTCCGGCAGAACCATATATTCTGTTCCGCTGCTGTTGACGGCTGTGATGACAGGTGTTTCATATAAATCACCACCGTAATAATTATTGACATATGGAAGGGTGGCATAAGTTTCTACAAAGTGGTTTTCTTCAGGAAGGGAACGGCTTACAAAGTAATCCTCTGTAAGCTCTACACCATTTATGTATACGGTATAGGTCTCAGGAACCTGGATACGAAATTCTTCCAGTGGCTGGGTATAAAATTCAAAAGAAGAAACATACCATACCGGGAAGTCATATTCCAGGTGGTCTGTCTGCGATTTTCGAAGTGCAACGGTTGCGATAACATAGCCGTCTGCCAGAATCTTATATTCAGGGAAATCTTCATTATAGTAAGTTGTTTTTTCGTAAGATATTGTTTTTCCGTCAAGAAGGGTTGTCATATAAGATTTGACATTTTCTTCCGTTTCAAACTCTGTAATGGCAGGCAGGACAGTCTGCATCTTATAAATGGTATCCATATCCATGTTCTGAAAAGAAACCAGGATATCATCCATCATGTGGTATGGGCGGGAAGCCTGATAAGTCCGCTCATAGGAATCCAGAAAGTCATAAAAATATCCAAGTGCCAATGCAATGACAATAGAGAGTGTGCCTAACCACAGAATCATAAAGGTGCGAAAATAATGCGTCTTTTTGCCGGAAGTTTGCTTTGATGTATCTGTGACGGTAGAGTTGTCGGAATGTTTTTTGACAGCATCCTCCGACGAATCATCTTCTGCTTCTTGGGCAGTTTCGTCCTGTGAATTTTCATCAATCGAAAGAGTTGTCAGTTCGCCGTCATCCGGTCTCCAGCTTCCCTCGGGATAGACCAGGGAAACATCATCAGCCCATCCATCATGGATATCAACAGAGAAATTTACCCAGTCCTCATCCTTAGGATATGCAGTTGTAGATTTTTTCCTATGCTGTGCCATATCTATTGGGAACTCCTTTCTACAACAAAGGCTGTGGGCATTTTCCGGGGATAACGGAGCTGACAGTTAGAGATAATCTCTTCTCCATCATATACCATGGAAGAAGACATACCGCCATCCAGATTGGCAGCATTCACAGCACCATATTCCAGCATTACTTCAATCAGATCCGACATGGAAGCTCCCATGGAGGAGGTCTGTCTTCCCTCAATTACTAATAAGAGTACAGCGCCATCTTCCCTTTGACCGATAGCAGTACGGGGATTCAGACCGCTGCCGATGCCGGAATAACCGGCAGGATTGCCGTTGACAATCAGGGCAGGACCAAAGGATACGGCATCCCTTACACCAATTGACAGGGCATGTGCTGCGGTCATATTGCCGACAACAAGAACATTATCATTGGTAAAACCATAGACACCGTAGGTGGTATCGGGATCTCCCATTAGAAGCTTCCCTTCGGAAATTACAATTCCTTCCGGCATACCGCCGGTGCCAAGTCCGGATTCATCTTCATATTTTCCTCCGTTAACTCCTGCAATACAGTCATATTTTTCAACAAGATCTAACAGTGTCATGCCTCCACCACCCATTGTGAACTGGTCAATGACAGCAACCTTAACCCGGGAAGGATCCTGCACAATCATCATTTTTCCATAATACATGGCACCACGGACTTCATAGACTTCGATTCCGTCTTCATAGATTTCGGCATCGCTGTGATCATCAGTTACCTCAGCTGTATTGGCAGAAGCGGATGCCTGCGCATTTTCCTGTGCTACAATATTAATTAATGTAGTATCGGTTATTTCATCAACGGATGTGGTGGCGTTTTTTTCCTGTATGGAAGCAATTTCTTCATCTGAGAGATAAATCTGTGCAAGAACGCCGCCGGCGCTGGATTCCATGACGGAAGCAACAAAAAGATCACGGACATAGGGAGAAGGTCCCTTATTAATATAGAGAAGCATCATATAAAGCCCTGCCAGTAATACCAGCAGAGTAGAAATGAACCATAGTAAAAATCGTCCGATATATTTAAGTATTTTCATTTTATACTCCGTTCTGCACGGCTGTTTTATGTATGCAAACAAGCCGGTGTTTCATATGATATCTTATGAGTGTACATTTATTTATAACACAATTCACTATTTCAGGCAATGGGGTGTGGATAAACTACATTAAAACAGATTACTGACGGAGAAAATCCACATTATCTACATTTTACACAAAATAGATTGACATTTTTGTTGAAAAAACCTACAATACAACTTTAGTGGGACTTATTCAATCTTGAACAGAAGTCCTGAAAAAAAGGAGGATGAAAAAGTGAAGGGAAGATTTATGCTTACAACAGCTGCTTTAACACTTTGTGTGGCTGTACTTGTCGGTTGTGGAGACAAGAAAGATGAAAATGCTGAGTATTATACGCTCAATAAGTGTGATGAAACAGAAGAAGAGCTTGTTGAAGTAAAAGTAACAGAAGAGTGGAGTTACGATGATGAGTACTCTGAAGAAGGCAAGGATATGTTTTTGGATCATGAGGATGGTGGATTCATTTATATCTGCAATGAAGCTTATTATCCCTTGTATGCTTATCTTGTTGATGGAAGTATTCCTACCGAGGAAGAATTCGAGGATTATGAGTGTGATACGGAAGTAATTGGTAAAGCTTTTGATGGAAGCGACTGCATTTATATTGAGGAATCTTACTATGATGCAACGACAGATACTGATTATGAATGCAAATATCTTGCCATGCAGTACAGTGATGGCGGATACATAGAATATCTTGTTGTAGATTTCTTTAACATGGATACAGATGACTGGTCAGAGGATGATTATCTGGAGCTGGCGCAGGAATTGTTTGGTAAATAAGCTTTTTATTAAAAAAGAAGATACATTTTTATCTATTATTAAAGGAGGAGAACAATGAAGAAATTAGTAGTGCTTGCAATGAGTTTAGGTCTCTCATTTGTAATGCTCACAGGCTGTGGAAAGCCGACTGTGGAATCCCTGATTGATGGTCTGAGCGAGAAGGAAGTTGAATCCCAGACCATGCAGATGGAGCTGGAAGCAGCACTTGAGATTGGTGTGCAGGGAGTAACCGTAGAAATGGGAATCAGCAGTGATCTGGAAATCCAGGCTGCCGGTCTTAACGAAGACGCTGATGAGATTGTTACCTATGTAAAAGGTGAAGTAGGGGCAGAGATGGCAATGTTAGGACTGGATGAGACAGTTCCGATGGAAGTTTATTCCGTTATGGAAGATGATAAGGTAACAAGCTACGGCTACAATAAGGATGAGGATACCTGGTATTATCAGGAAGCAGAATTGGAAGATACTGTTGATCAGGATACTCTTGATGAAGTAACAGAAGCAATGTATACAGCAATCAAAGAGGCTGGTGAGCTTGCTGAGGAAACAGAAGAGGTTGAAGGCGAGGAGTGCTATGTAATCACTGCAACACTTGATGGTGATGCATTTGCTGATATTATGGAGCCGTTGTCAAAAACGCTTGATGATCTTATGGAAGAAGCAGGTGTAGAGGATCTGGATATGGTTTCCTATATGGAATACCTTTCTGCTGATCTTACCTACTATATCTCCAAGAAAGAAGGTTATCTTGTAAAGAGCGAGATAGATATGTCAGATTCTGATCTGTATGGTATGGTTGAACAGATCATGAAGGATATGGATGCAGAAGGGGATATGGATCAGATTGATAAGATTTCTTTCTCCAAGTTAAGTGTTATATGTACAATGTCTGATATTAATGATACAGAGGTAGAGGTACCCGATGATGTCATCGATAATGCAGTTGAAGCAGATGATGTAACAGATGTTCTTGATGAAATTGATGATATGACAGGTGCTACCGGTGTTGCTGAGCCGGATGAACCGGTTGTTGAACCGGTTGATGAGCCGATAGATGATCCAATTGATGAGCCGGCTACTCCGTCTCCGGCAGATTATTATCATGACGGCTATGTAACACTGAATAAGTGTGATGAATCATCAGAACTCCTCTGTGAAGTAGCTGTTCCGGATGGATTTACTTATGATGATGTTTATTCTTCACCGGATTATGGATATTTTTATCTGGATAGCAGTGATGGCAATGGATATCTGACAGTTCGTAATGAAGCTTTGTGGCCGTTGTATAGCGTTCTGACAAGTGGAGAAGTACCTGATGATCTTGCAGATTATGGATACGAGAATTATGAAGTCAGTACAGAAGTCATCGGTCAGGTAATGGGTGGTGAAGACTGTTACCTTGTCAGAGAGACATATACCAGCTATGATTCTGCTGAGGATGTTATCTATCTTGCCGTATGGTATAGTGATGGTGGATATAATGAATATCTGACAATCAGCTTTGAAGAAATGGATTCTGATGCTGTTAACTCTTTGAGCAACAGTGATTTCTATGATCTTGCAGTAGAAATGTTAGGTGAATAAGTAAACAAATAACAGAAGAAATGAATGAAAACTCCGGAAACCTTGAAAATCAAACAGGGTTTCCGGAGATTTTTATTTGCCAGGGAAGAGTGATAGGTCTGTTCTGACTGTGGAAAAGTAACATTTCTGTTCCGGCTGCATATAGTAGGATAACGAAATGAACGATTGAGGCATCTATGGACAGTACAACCATCAGCAATGCACAGACAGACAACAGTTCAAGAGGAGGGCTGGTTTTTAACATTACATCCAGTCTGGGATTGATCCCCATTGAAAATGCAACCATTAATATTTTTTCTTCAGGAGATCCCTCCAGACAGATTGAACAGATCACTACTGATGCAGCAGGAGAAACCGGGGAGATTGAATTACCGGCTCCGCCGATTGAATACAGTGAACAGCCGGATGAACCCAGACCATATTCTGATTATAATTTTCAAATCACTGCTCCCGGTTATGAACCTGTTACAATCGAAGGAGCACAGATTCTTCCGGAAGCAACTGCTGTTCAGCCGGTCAGCATGAATCCTGTAGAAACAGCCGGAACTGCACGGGAAGAAATCATTATTCCACCACATACCCTTTATGGAGATTTTCCGCCGAAAATTCCGGAAGATGAAGTAAAACCAATGGATGAAAGCGGGGAAATTGTATTAAGCAGGGTTGTTCTTCCTGAATATGTTGTTGTACATGACGGTGTTCCAGGCAATGCTTCCGCCAATAATTACTATGTCAGATATACCGATTATATTAAAAACGTAGCATCCTGTGAAATCTATGCTACATGGTCAGAAAATACGATTTATGCCAATGTACTTGCTATTATGAGTTTTACGCTGAACCGCGTGTATACCGAATGGTATCGCAATCAGGGGTACGATTTTACGATTACCTCCTCTACGGCGTATGACCAGAAGTGGGTCTATGGACGCAATATTTATGAGAACATCAGCCGTATTGTGGATAGCATTTTTAATAACTATATTTCCAGGCCGGGTATCAGACAGCCGTTATTTACCTCTTACTGCAATGGAACCACGGCAACCTGTTCCGGGCTTTCCCAGTGGGGGTCAAAATATCTTGGCGATGAGGGGTATACTCCTATTGAAATATTGCGTTATTATTATGGCAATAATATTTTTATTAATTCAACGGATTATATCAGCGGTATTCCTTCTTCCTGGCCCGGTGCCAACTTATCACGCGGCTCTCGTGGCTCCAAGGTACGTCAGATGCAGGAGCAGCTTAACAGAATTGCCCAGAATTATCCGATGATTCCTACAATCAGTGTGGACGGCGTATTTGGCCCAAGAACAGAAGAAGCTGTTAAGGCTTTTCAGAAAGTATTCGGACTTCCACAGACCGGAGTTGTAGATTTCCCTACATGGTATAAGATCTCACAGATTTATGTCGGCGTATCACGTATTGCGGAACCGGCATAAGTGCACGCATTGAAATCACGACATTCATCAAAAAAGCACATGCAGTTGGAAGACTTCATGTGCTTTAAAAATGATTTAATTTTATTTCTGATTCTTACAGAAGGGCATCTACAACATTAGCGGTAGTGGTTGCAGTATCCGGTTTGTAGGTTCCGGCACTGGTGTATGCAGTGGCAGAAGAACCATATGTTTTAGATAGAGAATAAAGCTGCTCTGCCTTATACAGTACCTTGTTGGAGAAAGAATTGGGATCTGTACCAAACACAGATTGTAATGTATCACTGTCAGCTTTATTAAATTCTTCTTTGTTCAGCGTTAATTTGTTGTCAGTGCCTACGGAAATACCGACTTCAGAGAGAACATTGGAATATTCTCTTGTCATAGAGGTCATCCATTTTGCTTTCTGAAGAACCGATTTGGAATCGGAATCACCGGCCCTGGTAACAGTAGTATTGTAATCCTCAACAAATTTTTCAACATTCTTTAACAGATCCTCTCTCTTTTCAGATGAAAAATCGCCATGAATTACCTCATTCAGGGAATAGGAAAGAGCAGCAGAAGCATCAGCCATTCTGTCAACCTTTGCCTGATATGCCTTGATATCATCAGAGGTACTGTCTGTCGTATTGGAACTGTAATATTTTTTCAGCAGTTTATAATAACTTCCGCTCTTGATAGAAGAATAGCTGCTGAAATCGATTCCCATCATTCCTGAATTGGAGGAATTTCCACTGCTTTCAAAAAGGGTGGAAAGAGGATTATTTTTATTTGCATTGCTTGTTCCCGACGTCCCTGTCATGGAAGATAACAGGCTGGACATGTCAGACATTCCGGATAAATTATTAATACCTGCCATTATCATCACTCCTTTGATTGATTTTATATGTTCAATGTAGCATTTTTCCAAGATAAAATCAAGGAAAAAGGCAAAATTAGCCCATGATTAATTTGCAAAATAAAGAGAAAATCCGGATTGTTAAACAGGCCAAAAAATGATATACTATTTTGGGATGTTATGAAAAAATGAGGTGTGTACAGTGAAGAAGATTGTTGATGCTATGAAAGCAGAAAATTACAGCTTTGGACATAAAAAGGGACAGCTGTCTTTTTCGTGTACCCAGATTGAATATGAAGTAGAATTTGGAAAGATAGTAAGAGGCTCTTTCTCTATTATAGCTGATGAAAAATTGAAGCCGGAGGGATATGTGTATTCCTCTGATCTTCGTATGTTAGTGGCAAGAAATCGGTTTGGCGGACTGGAAATGGATGTGATGTTCCAGTTTGATACGCATGGACTGGAAGAAGGAACCGTGTGTGAGGGTCATTTAAATATCGTATCTAATCTTGGAGAGTATAATCTCCCGTATCGTATTACGGTTGCAAGGAATCTTCCGGATACTTCTATGGGAGTGATCAAAAATCTGTTCCATTATACCAATCTTGCAAAAGAAAACTGGCAGGAAGCAGTTAAGCTGTTTTATTCTCCTGTATTTATCAATATATTGACCGGAAGTGACAGACAGTATCGGTCTCTTTACCGTGGAATGGCAGTAAATCCGGGGAATGAGCAGAATGTTGAAAACTTTCTGGTAGAGGTGAAAAAGAAACTTCATCCGCTTTGCCGGACGGAAGTGACCGATATTGAAATGAAAGCACCTTCCGGGACTGTGATGCAGACGATTGATGTTACAAGAGAGGGATGGGGATATACAAGACTGAAACTTTATGCAGAAGGTGATTTTCTTTCCTTAGAAAAGGAACAGGCATCCGAGGATGACTTTTTGGGAAATGTGCTTCCCGTAAATTATTATGTTCATGCAGACCGGATTCATTATGGTAAAAATGAAGGTGCCATCGTGATTGACTATTTTTATGGCACCATCAGGATTCCTGTACTTGTGTGGAGGAATGGAAAAGAGAGAGCGGAAGAAGAAAAATCAGAGCGCAGACAACTGGTACAATTGATGCATCTTTATATGGACTACAGGACAGGAAGAATTCACAGACATGAGTGGCTGAAGGAATGTCATGTGATAGTAAACCGGATGGTGTCCAGAGATACCAATCACATTGTGAGCAGACTTTATCAGCTTCAGCTGCTTTTGGCAGAAAAAAGATACACGGAAGCAGATAAAATTATGGAACGGGTAGAGATTCTGCTGGAAGAGCAGGAAGTGCTGCCGGAGATCAAGGGATATTTTTACTATTTGAAATCCCTGCGGTCAAAAGATGAAGAGGTTCTGGCAGATCTGGCAGAAATGACGGAATACCTTTATGTGCGCAATACCCATAACTGGCGTCTTGCATGGCTTCTGATGTATATGAAGGAGGAGTATGCCTCCAATGAACAGAAAAAATGGGACCTTTTAAAGCAGCAGTATGAATACGGCAATGCCAGTCCCATTTTGTTCCTGGAAGCACTGCATGCATTGCTGCGGATGCCCGCATTGATGTCGGAACTGGGAGATTTTGAACTTGCATTTATTACATTTGCACTCAGACAAAATGCATTGACAAGAGAGATCCGGAATCGTTTTGTATTTCTTGCAGGGAAAACCAAGATTTTTTCCGAGGAGCTTTATAGACTTCTATGCTGCTGTTATGAGCTGGAGAATAGAAATGAAACGTTGCAGGAAATCTGCTCCCTGCTGATGAAGGGGAATAAAATCGGACAGGAATATTTTAAATGGTACGAGCTGGCGGTTGATCAGGAGCTTAGATTAACCCGGCTTTATGAATATTATATTATGTCCATAGACCTGGATTATGAGGGCAGACTTCCGAAAATGATAGTGATGTATTTTGCTTACCGGACGCATCTGGATTATGAAAGAAGTGCATTTCTGTATGCAAATATCATGAAACATAAACAGGAGTATCAAGATATATATCAGGATTATCATCCGCTGATTATGGGATTTGTAAAGGAACAGCTTTTAAAAGGACGAATCAATAAACAGCTGTCTTATCTGTATCAGCAGACACTTCCGATGATTCGGGAGGATTCTGCACTGGTTACTGCATATCTTAAAATGCTGTTTATGGCTGAAATTACCGCAAGGGATGATCGGATGAAAAAGGTACTTGTTGTCAATGATCATCTGAAAGATGAAATGGAATTTCTGATTTATCAGGGAAAGGCAGTTGTACCGATTGTGGGAAGGGACAGTACGGTACTTTTGGAAGATGAAGAAGGGAATCGTTTTTCTGATGAAAATGAGTATGATTGCCAATATTTCCTTCCAAAGCCGTCTGATCTAAGAAGCATGATTGAACAGGCTGAATTACATATGGATATTGCCCTGTATCGTGCAGAGGAACTTGGAGATCACCTTCTTCTGGATGAACATAACGAACAGATACTTTCGTGGCTGGCATCGGAAGAAGCACTCACCGAGGAATACCGGCTTGAAATTATGGTCAAGCTGGCAGAGTATTATTTTGAAAACGATTTATGGGTGCCTCTGGATGATCTTTTGTTAAAATTTGATCCGCTGCACCTGACCAGTGAACAGAGGGAAAATTGTATCCATATTCTGGTGGCAAGGGGACTTTATGATAAGGCTCTGGAATGGGTTCGATGCTGTGGAACGGAGTCGGCAGGTGATAAGACGCTGCTTCGTCTATGTGACAGAATTCTGATGAGGACAGACTTCGAATATGAACCGGAGCTTTTAAAGATTTGCAATGATATTTTCTGCAGAGGAATTTATGATGAGACAACCTTGCAGTATCTTTTGTTGTACAAAGAGGGCTCCCTTGGTGAACTGAAGGATCTTTGGAGAGCAGCCGATTCCTTTGAGATGGATGTGCATAAACTCCTGGAAAATATGCTTGTCCAGATGCTGTATTCCCAGACCTATGTGGACGAATCGGAAAATATCTTTTTAGAGTATATTGCACAGGGCTCGGTGGCAGATATTGAGCGGGTATTTTTATCCAAGCTTTGTTATGATTATTTTGTGGAAGGACTTTCTTTAAGTGATAAACTGGTAGAGAGAATTGGATATCTTCAGCAGACGGGAGAAAAACCTTCGATTGTCTGTCAGCTTGCCTACCTGAAGAAAAATCAGGAGCGAGCAGAAAAGGGACTGCTTAGTGAGCAGGAACGGGAATATGCGATACTCTTTATCGGGCAATTATGGAAAAAACAGATCTTTTTCCCGATGTATCTAAGCTATCGGAAATGGATCTCGAAACTGGATCTGATGGATGACCGCTGTTATATTGAATACCGTGGCAAGGAAGACAGTAAGGTGGTTCTTCATTATATCATCGAGCGTGCGGATAAGGAGGAAAAGGAATACCGCAAAGAGGAAATGATACATATGTATGGTGGAATCTATGTGAAATCCTTTGTTATCTTTTATGGGGAAAAGGTCCGCTATTATATTACGGAGGAAGATGGACGACAGGAAAAACTGACACAGTCGGGCCTGCTGCAGCGGGAAGAAATGTCTGATAAAAATGAGGACAACCGTTTCCGGTTTGTGAATCATATGATTATCAGCAAGGATATGCAGGATTATGAGACTTATGAGAAGCTTTCAGAGGAATATGCTTATAAGGATTATCTGGTCAAAAAGCTGTTTGTGCCGGAGTTGAAATATTAGAAGAGATTGAGAAAGGACAGAATGCTTTGATTGGTGATAAAAAAGGAGCCATTGAAAAGATTGCCCGGGATAAGGCAGTGGTTGGCGTGGATCTGACAGAGGAATATGCGCTTGTCAGTTATTGTACGGCAGAGCAGGAAGAACCGGTGACACTGAGTACAGGCGGCGGTGAGGAACAGTTATGCATTCCGACAGCAGTTGCCAAACGATACGGCGAACAGATTTGGACCTTTGGAGAGGAAGCCTATCAGACAGAACGCCAGAATGAAGGATTTTTGTTTACGGGACTGATTGCCAAAGCAAAAGCCGGTGAATTGATTGAAGTAGAAACCAGGGATTATGATCCTGTTGATCTTCTTGCGTTGTTTATTAAGAAATGCCTTTCCCTGCTTGCACTGGTGGCACCGATGGAAAAGGTTGCAGCAATCGTGATAACAGTCGAAGAACCGGATGCAAGAATGATACAGGTGCTGAATCAGGTTGTGGCAATTCTAAGAATCAAGCCGGAAAAGGTATTTTTCCAAAGTCATGCAGAAAGTGCTTATCATTATATCCTAAAGCAGTCAAGGGATATCTGGAACAGAGATGTCATGCTTCTGGAGATTAGACAGGAAAAGCTGAAAGTATACCGTTTTCAGCGTAATATTCATACCAGCCCGATGGTGGTGCTTGCGGATGAAAAAGAATATGACGGATTTCAAAGCAAGGATTATCCGGAAGGCAGTGTGGCACAGGAAGTGGAATATAAGCGTAAGGATCAGGCGTTATTAAAGATTTTGTCAGATGAGTGCAAGGATCAAAGTGTATCAGCAATCTATCTGCTGGGAGATGGCTTCGAAGAAGAATGGTGTAAGGATTCCCTGAAATATATGTGCAGAAACAGAAGGGTATTCCAGGGCAATAATCTGTTCAGTAAGGGAGCCTGCTATGGTGCGAAAGAGAAACTGATTGTTTCTGAAGTAGAAGAAAAACATGTATTTTTGGGAAAAGATAAATTAAAATCCAATCTAGGCATGCATGTGATGCGTGAAGGAGAGGATTGTTATATGGCACTTCTGGATGCTGGTAAAAACTGGTATGAGGTGTCACGGGAATGTGATCTGATTCTGGATCGTGAGGATACGATTCAGATGCTTGTTACACCGGTGGACGGAAAGAAGGTCAGGGAAATACAGTTTTATCTGGAAGGGTGTCCTGTCCGGCCGCCCAGGGCAACGAGAATTCATATGGAAGTTAAGATGCTTTCGGAAAAGAGACTGTCAGTGACGGTAAAGGATCTTGGCTTTGGAGAATTTTTTCCGCCAAGTGGAATGGAATGGAACAGTGAGATTGATCTGTGATAGAAGAATCTGGGATAGAAGGATCAGTTGATCGGAAAGGCAAGTGGAATAACGTGGGAAAAATATACCAATGTGTAGGGCATTATGCCGAAACCGCATATACGATAAAAAGAACATGGATTCATGTTTATTGTGTGGAGGAGCTTTGCTTTTATATCTGCAACAATGCGTATCTTCTGGAAAAGGATTTTATTAATCAGGATATGCTGTTATGGCTGGAATCAGAATGTATGCTACCGGCAATTGCAAAAGAACTCCGTGCCTTGATCAGACAGGGAGCCAGGTTGGAGGAGCAGGTAAAACTGTTATTGGAACGGGTGCATTACGGTTCGGCCAAGGAGATTGGTGAAGTAGTCGAAATGATTGCCGCCAATGACAGTATGAATACTCTGCAGAAAAATAAGATAAGAGCAGATTATTTCCTGAGAAACGGACGATATGCACTGGCACTGCAATCTTATGAGGACTTGCAGGATGAACTTGCTGACTCAGATGACAAACAGCTGATAGCCTCTGTATTCTACAATATGGGAGTGATTTATGCACATCTGTTTCTGTTTGAACAGGCAGGACTCTGTTTTCGTCAGGCATACGATAAACATAAAAAAGAGGAATACCAGATAGCCTTTCTGGCTGCAGGAAAACTGGCGAAGCCGGAGCAGGAGTACCGACAGTTTGCAGAACAGCAAAAGGATGCCGGTCAGGCCGCCAGATTGTTGGACAATACCTTTGACAGAATCCGGACAGACTGGAAGAAATCTGACGAAAATATGAAATTGTTTGAACTGGAGAGGCTGCGGGAAAACGGAAAATATGAGACATATTTAAAGCAGTTGGAGAAGATTGACAATTCCTGTAAAGAACAGTACCGGAATATGGTATTGGAATAGAATATAGACAAGATAAGATCAGGGTATCGAAATTGTTTATGGAATAGAATGAAAGAAAGGGATATTTCCTCATTGGGTTTGTTTGGAAAGATTAAGGAAAAATGGAATAACTGGTATTATCATGATCTGGATGATGAGCAGGATGAGATTCCTGACGACTGGGAAGCAGAGCAGATGCAGGTGCCGTCTGAGCCGGAAAAGGAAGAGCAGTTCTTTCGGGACTCGGATCAGCGAACAGTGTACGTGTTAGAATGTCTTGGACAGATGACCGAGGCCAATACACGTATGGAACAGTGTGCTGATGAGTATGAGGCAGTAACGGCTCTTCTGATTGATATGGAGGAAATTGAAAATCTTCCAAAAGATATCCGTGGGATGATCGTGGAGCAGGCACAGAAGGTACAGATGCTGGAGGAGGAACGGCGTAAGCTGTATCCAAAGACCGGACAGCTTTCAGAAAGTATGGTCAGACGAATCGAACGTCTGGAAGGAGAGATTCCTGACGGAATCAAAAAGATGAAAGAGGCAGAAGATTACAGAAAGCTGATTAAGCAGGATCTCAGGAAACTGGCCGCAGATAAAAAAAGCTGTATGTATCAGAAGCATGAATTGTCTTCTGCGCTGGTGAATACCAGAGGGATTGCATTAATCTGTGCTGTAACAATGATTCTGTGTATTGTTTCTCTTATGATTCTTCAGTTTGCCTATCAGATGGATGTGCGTGTGGGTTATATGATTGCAGGCGGAGCCGGAGCAATTGCACTGACCTTTCTGTATCTCAGACACATGGATGCCGGGGCAGAATCGAAAAAGACGCAAAAGAAACTGAATAAACTGACAGCACTGCAGAATACGGTAAAAATCCGGTATGTGAACAATACCAATCTGTTATCTTATCTATATATGAAATTTGGAGTGGAGGATTCCTCGGAACTGGAAGAACTCTGGAGAATTTATGTAGAAGAAACCGGAGCAAGACAAAAGGACGAAAAGGTCAGGGAGGATCTGGAATATTACTATGAGAAATTGGCACAAACATTGCGCCAGTATAGGATCAAAGATCCGGAAATCTGGACCCATCAGTGTCAGGCACTGATTGATCCCAGAGAAATGGTAGAGGTCAGACATGCATTGATTGCCAGAAGACAAAAGCTGCGGGAACAGATGGAATATAATAAGAAAGTTGCAGAAAATTCCAGACAGCAGATTGAACATGTCCGCAGAAAATTTCCACAGTATGCGAAGGAGATTGAACAGCTGTTAAAACAGTACCAGCCCCAATAAAAAACAGTGGACAGAAAAAGAAAGAGATTATATACTAGCTATGGAAATGAAAAGCGAAAGCTTTATATAAAATGAGAAAGGCAAGGGAAAAAACATGCAGAAATTAGAACAGCTCTATGAAGGAAAGGCAAAGAAGGTATTTAAGACAGATGATCCGGATATCCTGATTGTTGATTACAAGGATGATGCAACGGCATTTAACGGAGAGAAGAAGGGAACCATCGTAGGAAAGGGTGTTATCAACAACCGTATGACCAACCATGTATTTAAACTCCTTGAAAAAGAGGGGGTTCCTACGCATTTCGTTGAAGAATTAAGTGACAGAGAGACTGCTGTAAAGCGTGTCGAGATCGTTCCGCTGGAGGTTATCATCCGTAATGTGGCAGCAGGAAGCTTTTCAAAGAGACTGGGCGTGCCGGAGGGAACTCCTTTTGCAGAACCGACCATCGAGTTTTCTTATAAGAATGATGAGCTGGGTGATCCGTTGATCAATTCTTACTTTGCAAGAGCATTAAATCTTGCAACCTGGGAAGAGATTGAGACCATCAAGAAATATGCATTTAAGGTAAATGAAGTATTGAAGGCTTATTTCCTGCAGGCAGATATTAAGCTGATCGATTTTAAGATCGAGTTTGGCCGTTATCACGGAGAAATTATTCTTGCAGATGAGACTTCACCGGATACCTGCCGTCTGTGGGATGTCAATACCAACGAAAAGCTGGATAAGGACAGATTCCGTAGAGATCTTGGTAATGTAGAGGAAGCTTACAACGAAGTATTCAAGAGACTTGGTTTGGCATAGAAAATAGATTTTGAAACTAATTTTAAATGATGCCGGGGCAGAAACATATTTCACATTTTTTGTGTAAAGCTGCACATAAGAATTTCTTTGAATTTCCGATGTGCTAATCACTCCAATGAGCCTCTGGCGTGAAAATCGTGTTCAGCAGAGGCTTCCACGATTTTCAGAGTCTCATTTCCGTAGCACATAAGTCATTCAAACAAATTTTTATGTGCAGCTTTATATAGAGATATAGAATAAAATGCTTCTGCCCCGGCATCATCAAATAATTTTAGAGAAAACCAGGAGGAACAGCATGGCAACAGACAGTTACAGCAGCCCGCTTTCAGAGCGTTATGCCAGTAAGGAAATGCAGTATATTTTTTCACAGGATATGAAGTTCAGGACATGGAGACGCCTGTGGATCGCTTTGGCAGAGACAGAAAAAGAGCTCGGACTGGATATTACCCAGGAGCAGATTGATGAATTAAAGGCTCATAAAGATGACATTAATTATGAGGATGCAAAAAGACGTGAGAAAGAAGTAAGACATGATGTTATGAGTCATGTATACGCTTATGGTCTGCAGTGTCCCAAGGCGAAAGGAATTATCCATCTTGGCGCCACATCCTGCTATGTAGGGGATAATACAGATATCATTGTGATGAATGAGGCATTGAAGCTGGTTAAGAAGAAGCTGGTATGCGTAATTGATGAACTGGCAAAATTTGCTGAGAAATATAAAGAGCAGCCGACGCTGGCATTTACCCATTTCCAGCCGGCACAGCCGACTACGGTAGGAAAGAGGGCAACTCTTTGGATCAATGAATTCATGATGGATCTGGAGGATCTGACCTATGTGCAGGGATCGTTGAAACTGTTAGGTTCCAAAGGAACGACTGGTACTCAGGCAAGCTTTCTGGAGCTGTTTAACGGAGACCAGGAGACCATTGATAAGATCGATCCGATGATTGCTGAAAAGATGGGATTTGCAGCATGTGTTCCTGTTTCCGGACAGACCTATTCCCGTAAAGTGGATACCAGAGTCTGCAATGTTCTTGCAGGAATTGCAGCCAGTGCCCACAAGATGAGTAATGATATCAGATTGTTACAGCACTTAAAAGAAGTGGAAGAACCGTTTGAGAAAAGTCAGATCGGATCTTCTGCAATGGCATACAAGAGAAATCCCATGCGTTCTGAAAGAATTGCATCTTTAGCAAGATATGTGATGATTGATGCCTTGAATCCTGCCATTACTTCTGCAACCCAGTGGTTTGAAAGAACACTGGATGACTCAGCCAATAAGAGACTTTCCATTCCGGAAGGATTTCTGGCAACAGATGGTATTTTGGATCTGTGCCTGAATGTGGTTGATGGTCTGGTTGTTAATGACAAGGTTATCATGAAACATATGATGGCAGAGCTTCCGTTTATGGCAACGGAAAATATTATGATGGATGCAGTAAAGGCCGGTGGTGACCGTCAGGAGCTTCATGAAGAGATCAGAACCTTATCCATGAAAGCCGGAGAAAATGTGAAGAAGAAAGGTCTTGACAATAACCTGCTGGAGCTGATTGCTGAGGATGACTGTTTCCCTCTGACACTGGAGCAGCTGCAGGAGTCCATGAAGCCGGAACTGTATATCGGACGTTCCGTGATTCAGGTAGAGCAGTATCTTAAAAATGTGGTTTCTCCTGTTTTGAAGGAGAACGAGGAGCTTCTCGGAGTGAAGGCAGAGATTAATGTATAAGACTTTACTTTGCGGGTGAGTTGTGATATATTCAATAAGTAAGAGACTGGAAAGCGGGTTTTTTACAACCTGCTTTTCTTGTGTCATTATTCAAACAAGACAAGGGGGCTGAAAAGTCATGGTAAAAGCAGTTGTCGGAGCCAATTGGGGAGATGAGGGAAAAGGAAAGATTACGGATATGCTGGCTGAAAATGCTGACATCATTGTTAGATTTCAGGGCGGTGCCAATGCAGGACATACCATTAAAAACAAGTATGGTAAATTTGCACTGCATACTCTTCCGTCCGGTGTATTTTATGACCATACCACCAGTGTTATCGGTAATGGTGTTGCATTGAATATTCCGATCCTTTTTAAAGAGGTTCAGGAAATTGTGTCCAAGGGTGTACCGATGCCAAAGCTTTTGGTATCTGAAAGAGCACAGATGGTTATGCCCTATCATATACTGTTTGACCAGTATGAAGAGGAGCGTCTGGGAGGTAAATCCTTCGGCTCCACAAAGTCAGGAATTGCCCCGTTTTATTCAGATAAATATGCAAAGATTGGTTTCCAGGTGTGTGAGCTTTTTGATGAGAAAGGTTTGAAAGAGAAGCTTGTACGTGTGATTGAAACAAAGAATGTATTATTGGAGCATCTTTATCACAAACCGACGCTTGATGCAGAGAAATTGTTCCAGACACTGATGGAATACAAAGAAATGGTTGCACCTTATGTGTGTGATGTTTCTGCATTTTTGGATCAGGCTTTGAAGGATGGAAAGACTGTTTTGCTGGAAGGACAGCTTGGAACTCTGAAGGATACAGACCACGGAATCTATCCGATGGTTACCTCTTCCAATACCATTGCGGCATATGGAGCAGTTGGCGCCGGTATTCCGCCTTATGAGATTAAAGAGATTATCACGGTATGTAAGGCATATTCCTCTGCAGTTGGTGCAGGTGCTTTTGTATCTGAGATCTTTGGCGAAGAGGCTGATGAACTTAGAAGACGCGGTGGTGATGGCGGTGAATATGGTGCAACCACAGGAAGACCCAGACGAATGGGCTGGTTTGACTGTGTGGCTTCCAAATACGGATGCCGTCTGCAGGGTACAACAGATGTTGCATTTACCGTACTGGATGTGCTGGGATATCTGGATGAAATCCCGGTATGCGTAGGATATGAGATTGATGGGGAAGTGACGACTGATTTCCCGGTAACCTATAAGCTGGAAAAGGCAAAACCGGTACTGAAGATACTGCCGGGCTGGAAGAGTGATATCAGTGGTATCCGTAACTATGAAGAGCTTCCGGAAAACTGCCGTAAATATATCGAATTTGTTGAGGAACAGATTGGATATCCGATTACCATGGTCAGCAACGGACCGGGCAGAGAGGATATTATTTATCGTGAGAGTCCTTTAAAGAAGTAGTGCGTGTGGAAGTAATGCGGATGGAAGAAATGTCTATGGAAGAAATGTCTATGGAAGAAATGCCTATAGAAGAAATGCAGAAAAATACAGATTTACAGACGATAGAAACAGCAGATGAGACAGCAGAAGAGGCAGTAAAAGAGACAGATGCTATGGCAGATACCTTGTTGCAGGACGAAGAACAGGTTCCGGGACACAGCAGGGGAAAGCGGATTGCAGCCCTGACCGGTGTCATTCTTCTGATTGTCATGGTACTTGCTACACTGGTTGTTGCATGTCTGGATTTTCATGGCAGTCATCAGCTTTTTATGGTCTTGGTATTTTGTGATATCTCTGTTCCGGTTTTTTTGTGGTTTATCCTGCATTTTCTTCATTAGGATTGAAAAAGATACAGAAGAAACAGAAATGACCGGATGGTGTTGGTTGTAAGAAATGAACTGGATAGTGTTAACATTAGTATACGGATTGTTAAAGGGTGTCCGTGAAATTGTAAAAAAGAAATCACTTCAGAAAAGTACCGTTATGGAGGTACTTTTCTTTTATACTCTGTTTGGATTTTTGTTTCTTTTGCCGGATGTTAAGGAAGCATGCGGTGTCCCGATCGGTCAGCTTGGCTGGATCGCATTAAAATCATTTGTCATTTTTCTGGCATGGATGGCAAGCTTCCATGCCATTGAACGGATACCGATCAGTATCTATGGAATACTGGACCTTTCCAGGGTATTGTTTGCTACTCTGCTGGGCGTTGTGGTATTGCAGGAAACCCTTGTCGGTACGCAGGTCGCAGGATTATTCCTGGTGGCTGGCGGACTTTTGATGTTAAAGCTGAAAAAGGCGAAAGAGCCGGAGGAAACAAAGCCTGTTTATGTATTTCTGGCACTTGCGTCCTGCCTTCTCAATGCATTTTCCGGACTGATGGATAAGCTGCTGACGAAAACCGTTACCTCGGTACAGCTTCAGTTCTGGTATATGCTGTTTCTGCTTATGTTTTATGGCTTTTATATCGTACTTAGCAGAACAAAAATCCGATGGAAGGAAGCGGTAAAAAATTACTGGATCTGGATTCTCAGTATATTATTTATTATTGCGGACCGGGCGTTGTTCAAGGCAAATGCAGTGCCGGAATCCAGGATTACAGTCATGACACTGATCAAGCAGTCCGGTTGTATTGTGACGATCCTTGCAGGAAAGCTTATTTTTCATGAGAAAAACATTGGTTATAAGCTGCTTTGTGCGGCGGTCATTATTGCAGGTATCGTAGTCGGGGTAATGTAGCTGTTTAGAATGGAAATTGTGTAGGAGAGGATAGAAAATGCAGTTAGATGAATTAAATGATAAACAAAGAGAAGCGGCAATGCATGTGGATGGTCCGTTATTAATTTTGGCGGGAGCCGGTTCCGGTAAGACGAAGACCATTACGCACCGGATTGCATATCTGATTGAGAGTGAAAATGTGAATCCGTATAATATCATGGCGATCACCTTTACCAATAAAGCAGCCGGAGAGATGCGTGAAAGAATAGATAAGATTGTTGGATTTGGCTCAGAAAGTATCTGGGTTATGACTTTCCATGCGACCTGTGTCAGAATCCTCAGAAGATATATTGACCAGATTGGATATGATAATAATTTTACCATTTATGATACGGATGACAGCAAGAGTATCATGAAGGGGGTATTTAAGAAGCTGCAGATCGATCCGAAACAATACCGGGAAGCAACGGTTCTTAGAGAAATTTCAAATGCGAAGAACGAGCTGTTGGGACCGGACGAGTATGCTTTACAGAATGCATCGGATTATGGAAAGAAGAGATTTATTGATGCCTATCGGGAATACCAGGAGACACTTCGAAAAAATAATGCCCTGGATTTTGATGATCTGATCCGGCTGACAGTTTATCTTTTTAAGGCATGTCCGGAAATTCTGGAGAATTATCAGCATAGATTCCGTTATATTATGGTAGATGAGTATCAGGATACCAATACGGCACAGTTTGTTCTGGTAAAGCTTCTGGCTGAAAAGCATAAGAATCTTTGCGTGGTGGGTGATGATGATCAGTCCATTTACAAATTCCGTGGAGCAAATATCAGAAATATATTGAATTTTGAAGAAGAGTACCCGGAGGCAAAGGTCATTAAGCTGGAGCAGAATTACCGTAGTACCCAGAATATACTGAATGCGGCTAATGCGGTGATTGCCAATAACAAGGGAAGAAAGCGGAAAGCACTCTGGACAGCAAGAGAGGCGGACCAGCCTGTCAGGTTCAGGGTATATGACAGCGGAAGTGAGGAGGCGGTAGAAATTGCAGATGAGATTGCCCGCCTGAAGCGACGCGGAGAATATGATTATAAGGATTGTGCAATACTTTATCGTACCAATGCACAGTCACGAGCATTTGAAGAGGCTTTTGTTTATCAGAGCATTCCTTACCATATCGTAGGTGGCGTTAATTTCTATGCCAGAAAGGAAATTAAGGATATTCTGGCGTATCTTAAGACCATTGATAACGGAAAGGATGATCTGGCAGCAAAACGTATTATCAATGTTCCGAAGCGTGGGATCGGTGCAACAAGTATTACCAAAGTGCAGGACTATGCCGATGCAAAGGGGATCAGTTTCTTTGAGGCCTGTATGGAAGCAGAGCAGATTCCGGCACTGGGAAAAGCGGCAGAGAAGATTAAGAACTTTTCCCTGATGATCAGAATATTCCGTACCCGAATGGAGGAATGCAGTATTCAGGAGATTGCACAGCAGCTTCTGGAGGATATCGGATATGTGGAGGACATCAAGGCTGCAGATGAGGAGGACGCCGAAGACAGAATTGCAAATATCGATGAATTTATCACAAAGATACAGCTTTATGAGGATGAAAATCCGGAAGGAACCTTAAGTGAATTCCTGGAGGAGGTTGCTCTGGTATCGGATCTTGACAGCGTGGAGGAGGATGTCTCCAGAGTCCTGCTGATGACGGTACATAGTGCAAAGGGACTTGAATTTCCGGTAGTCTTTTTAAGCGGTATGGAGGATGGCGTATTTCCAAGCTATATGTCCATCAACAGCGGACAGGATGAGGATATTGAAGAAGAGCGGCGTCTTGCCTATGTTGCAATTACGAGGGCAAAGGATCTGCTGATGATCAGTGCGGCAAGAGCCCGTATGGTCAGGGGTGAGACCCAGTATAATGCAGTCAGCCGTTTTGTAAAAGAGATTCCGCCGGAGTATTTAAAGGGTGAGGTGCCTGTTCAGAAGGTGCGGCTGGATGAAGTACACAGTCAGGGTTCTGAAGCAAGAGCTTTCTTTAGAGAAAATCCGTATCAAACGAGAAAAGCACAGTTCCAGGATACGTTTGTCCCGAAAAAGGTGGTGCTTTCCAAAGGCTCTGAAATGGCATTGGAGAAGCCGGATTATCAGCCGGGGGACAGAGTGGTGCATATCAAATTTGGCGAGGGAACCGTTGTGGCTATGGAGAAAATGCCAAGAGACTATCAGGTAACGGTCCGTTTTGACAGTGTCGGACAGAAAATTATGTATGCAGCTTTTGCAAAACTGAAAAAGATATAAAAAATCTATAGTAAAAAAATACAAATTGTGGTAAACTAAACATAGTTTAACTGAATTTAGAAAGGTGGGTTATCCGATGAATAAACTTGAAGATGTGCTTGCAGCAGTAAAATTAAATGAAATGATGAAGAAGAAAGAGGAAGAAGAGGAGAAATGCAGTGTCCTGAAAACTGTATTGATCGTAATCGGTGTAGTTGCTGTTGTAGCTGCAGTTGTATATGCTGTATATCGTTTTATGACGCCGGATTATCTGGAAGATTTTGATGACGATTTTGATGATGATTTCGACGACGATTTCTTTGATGATGATGATCTTGTTGAAGATGAAAGCAAGGATTCCGTCAAGGTAGAAAAAGAAGAGACAAAGGCAGAGGAGAAATAAACTCCGGCTGGTGCTTTGAAATGATAAACAGAATAAAAATGGGATGCTTATGGCATCCCTTTTTTGGATGATAGGCAGTGTGAAAAATAAATTTTTCACAAGAGAACTGTGTTCTCTTTGCCAATATTGCGCCTGCACAAGGTACTAAAGTACCTGAAAGTTCGCAGGTGCTGGAAAGGCATGGTCATTAATATGAAAAAAGGCGAAGTATATCAGGGCATTGTGGAAAAGATGAATTTTCCCAATAAGGGGATTGTGCGGATCGAGGATACGCCAGTGACGGTAAAAAATGCACTCCCCGGGCAAACAGTATCTTTTCGGATTACAAAGAAAAGAAATGGTCAGGCAGAAGGCAGACTGTTAGAGGTAGTAGAACCGGCAGCGTGTGAGAAACAATGTGTGGGGGATGGTATCTGCCTTCATGCAGGAGAATGTGGCGGCTGTCTGTATCAGGGCTTTCCTTATGAGGAACAGTTAAAGATCAAGGAAGAGCAGGTACTGCGGCTGTTAAAACCATATCTGGAACCACTTAAAAGAGTGGAAGATAGTGGGACAGAGATGCAGAATGAGGGAACGCAGGACAATGTAAT
>JBJELZ010000104.1:0-2361 GCA_051879415.1 Lachnospiraceae bacterium | reverse complement strand
TTTGGCAGCTTGATTGTTGCGTTTCTTGCCTTTCTTGACAGAAAGCACAAGAAGAAATAAAAATGCCTATCCTGTCTGCCCACAGGATAGGCGGTGTCCATAAGGACAAATAACCATCTCGAGAGGCATCCACTTTGGAGTGGGTGCTCTTTCTATATCTAATGTACCACTAATCTGTTTTTTTATCAACGAAAAATCGAAAATTCATTATATTTTCATAAATACGTTGGAGATTATTTGATTAAGAAAATAAAATATGGAGCCAGTGATTGAGCAGTTAGTCTATGAAATATGGGTTAGCTGCTTTTTTTGTGCAGAAAATGGAGGGGATTTTTATGGCAACAAAAAATAAGATTATAAATATTAAGGTGTTTTTTGATGGCAATCAGGATGCGTCACAGGTCTTTGCAGAGGTGATTGCACAGAAAATAAAGGACACGAAAAGGAAAGATTACCTTGCAAAAATGACAGATAGGGATTATAATGAACATGAGTTCAGTAATCTGAAATCTGCGTAGGATGTGCGAAAGGAACGGAGGTATCAGATGAACAACGCAATGATGTATCAAAACAGCAGACGAAAAGAAAACTGTGATACATGGAGAGTCGGTATTTACTGCAGGCTTTCCAAGGATGATGAACTGAATGGCGAGAGTGCCAGTATTTCCAACCAGAGGGATATCCTGACGAATTACTGTAATTCGCAGGGATGGCAGATCGTAGGGGTATTTCAGGATGATGGGTACACCGGATTGAACACGGAACGTCCGGATTTACAGAGGCTTTTGCAGGCATGTGAAAAAGGCCTGGTCAATCTGGTAATCACGAAAGACCAGAGCCGTCTGGGAAGGAACCACGTACAGACCGGGTATCTGATGGAAGAATTTTTCCCGAAGCATGGTGTCCGGTATGTGGCATTGTATGATAACGTGGACACGTATGCCGGTGATAATGAGATTGCTCCATTCAAGAACGTCCTGAACGAGATGTATTCAAGAGATATTTCCAAGAAAGTACACGCTTCTTATCATCTGCAGGCAACGAAAGGCAAGTTTACCGGTGTGGTTCCTCCTTTGGGGTACTTAAAAGACCCGGACGAAAAGGGACATCTCCTGATAGATGAGGAAACGGCACCCATTGTCAGGAAGATCTTCCAGTGGGCGGTGGACGGACGGGGAATCAATTATATTTCCCGGGAGCTGGAACGCCAGAAAGTCCCTTGTCCGTCATGGTGGCACCGGAAACGGGGGAACCGTACTTATTACACCAAATGGGAGCAGAAAGACCCGGAAAACGGGAAATATGTCTGGGATGAATCATACCTGAAAGACTTGCTCCGGAATCCGGTCTACTGTGGGGATATGGCATCCCAGAAGAGGTATTACCGGTTTAAAATTGGCTCACAGGGAGACAAGGCACCAGATGAATGGATTACAGTGGAAGATACCCATGAACCAATTATTTCAAGGGATACCTTTGAACTGGTACAGGCGAAAATAAGATCGAGGAAAAGGCAGAATACCACTGGGGAATACAGTATTTTTGCGGGACTGCTTCGATGTGCGGAGTGCGGAGGGGCACTAACCATCCGTAAAACCAACAGCAAAGACCCACGTGAGATTTACACCTGTTCCACTTACATCCACAAAGGAAAAGCACACTGCAGCCAGCATCGGGTGGATGCAGATGATCTGTACGATGCAGTACTTTCCAAAATCCGTGAATGCGCCAGAATTGCCGTCGGCGGATGTGAGGATATGGAAGAACGTGTCCGGGAACTTTGCTGTGAGGACGAACAGGATCACAGGGACAGTATTGAAAAACTGGCAGCGAAACAGAAAGACCGGCTGGAGTCACTTGACCGGCTGATTGCCCGCCTTTATGATGACCTGATCAGTGAAAAGATTTCAGAAGCTACTTTTGATAAGATGCTGGAGAAAACACAGAAAGAGCAGTCTGAGATCAAACAGGAGCTTGTAAAAAATCAGAAACTTCTGGATGAAGAAGAAAAGCTGGATTCCCAGTCACAACAGTGGGCAGAAGATATTGGCAGCTATACAGACATCACAGAACTGGATGCCAATATACTGAACCGGCTGATCAGCAAGATTGTTATTTCAGAGCCGCAGGATGATGGAAGCAACAATTCCCATGCGGTGGAAATGGAAATTCATTTTAATTTAAGTCCAATACCGGAGCTTGGAACCATCGAAAGAGGTTCCAGCTCCATAAGATATTTCTAATCTATCATATTTTTATCAATTTCAAGCCCATTCGGGCAAAAATTTTCTCATATTTGGCATTATACAGCTCATGGCAGGAGCAGGAATCATGCTGCTGGGAACTACCCTGATTCCCCAG
>JBJELZ010000103.1:0-11330 GCA_051879415.1 Lachnospiraceae bacterium | reverse complement strand
AAGGGATGCATCCTCCTGTCTGATAAAGGAAAGCTGATCAAGCAGGAGGCTGACATCGATGGAGTTAAAATAGTTGCTGATGTCTGCCTTCAGACAGTACATGGAGGCAAGCTCCGGTCCGGATGCAAGCTTAAGAACAGCATCCCGGATCCCATAATGCCGGCGAAAGGCATAACAGTTGTCAGAAAATACAGAATCGTACCGGTACAGCTGAAAAGCAATGAATTTCAAGAAGATTCCTTCGTCTCCTTCAAAGGTATAGACAGCCCGCTTTTTGGTGGTGCCTTCTTTGTTGACAATCTGTCTGACAGGCAGTGTGGAAGGAAACCGTTCCTCTTCCCATGCCCTGCAGAGCGGAAGATAAGCCTCCCGCTGTAGAAAAGAAAGGATTTCCTTCTGTTCCCTGACAGACAGATGCTGTTTTTCTGTTTTATACTCCAGGAAGTTCTGCCAGGCGGCAGGTTCCTTTGAGAGCTGCAATATGGATTGTTTCATTGGTTTCCTGTTAATAATTCTCTTTTCTCACTTCAAAGTAGGACTGTGGATGATTGCAGATCGGACATACCTCCGGTGCTTCAAGTCCAACAACCACGTGACCACAGTTACGGCATTCCCACATAGTTACGCCGCTCTTCTTAAATACTTCCATCGCTTCTACATTCTTAAGTAATGCACGATATCTTTCTTCATGAAGCTTTTCAATTGCTCCTACGCCTCTGAACTGTGCTGCTAATTCAGGGAATCCCTCTTCCTCTGCATCCTTAGCCATTCTCTCGTACATGTCTGTCCACTCAGCATTCTCTCCTTCTGCTGCGTGCAACAGGTTTTCTGCGGTATCGCCTAACTCACCAAGTGCTTTGAACCACAGCTTGGCATGCTCTTTTTCATTATCGGCCGTCTGTAAAAACAAGGCTGCGATCTGCTCATAACCTGCTTTCTTTGCTACGGAAGCAAAGTATGTATACTTATTTCTGGCCTGTGATTCACCTGCAAATGCTTCCCAAAGATTCTTCTCTGTCTTGGTTCCTGCATATTTGCTTTTTTGTGATACTTCTTCCTTCTTGAATGCTGATGCCGGCTGCTTACATATTGGACACTGCTCAGGTGGTTGCTCTCCTTCATGAACATATCCGCATACACTACAAACCCATTTACTCATTTCCTTATCTCCTTTTCTATTTAATATTTCGCTTTTATCCTCATATGAGGTATGTAACATTTTTTCAGCTAAATCGCTCAAGGGTTCTCCATAGAATTCTTCATATATTCTTGTAATATCGGGATTCTCATGACTCTTTCTTATGGTCATTGATGCATCCTTCTCATAAAGGCTCTGAATCCTTGCTTTTCTGACCTCATCCTTATCCTTCATCATATCCTTTGGCTGTCCGCCACCTCCGATACATCCTCCGGGACAGGTCATGACTTCAACAAAATGATACTTCTTGTCTCCATTCTTGATCTGTTCAATTACTTTACCCGCATTGGCAGTTCCGTAAACAACAGCTACATTTACATCCAGATCACCTATTTTTAAGGCTGCTTCCTTAACCCCTTCATAACCTCTGACAGGTGTTAAATTCAGAAGCTGTTCCGGCGATTTCTCTTTTGTAATATATTCATACGCTGTTCTGACAGCTGCTTCCATAACACCACCGGTATTACCGAAAATAACAGCAGCACCGGAAGCCTCTCCCATGAAATCATCATAATCACTATCTTCAAGGCCGGCAAAATCAATTCCTTCTTCCTTCGCCCATTTTGCCAATTCTCTTGTAGTGATAACATAATCCATATCACGAATGCCGTCTATTCCCAGATACTTCGATGCAGCATTCATTTCCTGCCTGCGAATTTCAAACTTCTTGGCAGTACATGGTGTAAGTGCTACATTCACAATGTTCTTTGGCTGAAGTCCCTTTTTTCTTGCAAAAAATGTCTTAATTGTTGGTCCCTGCATTCCGATGGGACTCTTTGCTGTCGAAAGATTGGGAATCATTTCCGGATAATATGTCTCTACATACTTTATCCAGGCGGGGCAACAGCTTGTAAACTGCGGCAACGGTGCGGTATTTTTTGTAATTCGCTCTATTAACTCGCTTGCTTCCTCAATAATTGTTAAATCTGCTGAAAAGTTTGTATCAAGAACAAAGTTAACTCCAAGCTTTCTTAACAAAGCCACCATTTTCCCCTGTACAAAGCTGCCATCCGGCATACCGAACTCTTCGCCAAGTGCTGCTCTTACAGAAGGTGATGTACTGACGATTACAACCTTCTCAGGATCTTTAATTGCTGCTTTTACATTAAGGTATTCATATTTTTCAGTAATGCTGTCTACCGGACACACATTAGCACACTGTCCACAATTGATACATACTGCCTCACCGCAGGTCTGTTCCAATGTGTATGTCCCATGCACGCCGATCTGATTGGTACATACCTCTTTGCACATTCCGCACTTAATACACTTTTCTTCCAACCGCATAATACTTGGATTATTTTCCTCGATTGGAACACGAACATTTAATGGTAAATGATTCAATTAACCTTCCTCCTTTTGTTTTTTACATTTTGGGCAAACATAAGATATTCTTAAATCATATCCTGAAATATGTTCGCCCAACTCTCTCTCAATGCTGCTTGTCAGATTAGAAAAGTCAAAATCGGCAATCCTTCCACAGACGATACATACCAGATGATCATGTCTTATTTTCTTATCAAATCTGTCCGGTTGTCCGGAGATACTAAGCCTGTTAATCTCTCCATTCTCATATAATCTGTTCAGATTATTATAGACAGTCGCAAGAACTACCTTGGGTTCTTCTTCCTTCAGCCTTAAGAAAATCTCTTCGGATGTAAGATGATCATGTGAATTGTTAATGATATTTAATATCTTTGCCTCATATCTGGTCATTTACAGCCTCCTTTTATAATTATTCTAATTCTAAATATTAAAAATGTCAATTAAGTAAAATGATGAATTTAACTAAAAAAAGAAAGAGAAACAGCTTTGAAGCAATAAAGCCGTGCTTATTGCCACTGGACTGAACATATCCGGACTGCCCGCAAAATCTGTAAAGGGGATATGCTTTGTCCGTCACGGGCGCAATAAAAATTGCATTTCTCTTTCTTTTCTGCAATATGTAGTTACAAATAAGTTCCTATCCCAGAATGGTAGAACGCAGCCGGTTGGCAACGTAATCTTCACGGTTGGGAAGGTAATACATAAAATTCATATAAGGAATTCCCTGTGTCTGACAGGCCGCCTGTGCTTTACGGATTCTGGCAAGACGATAATCATTGCTCTGCATCAGAATCATGATCATTGCCTTGGGCTGACCGTTCCGGAACAGACCATAAGAGTAATTTTCAGCTCCGTCTTCTGCATTCAGCTGACTGGCCGGTACATTTTTTTTAACCTCATATTCCGGAAACAACTCTTCGAAATTTTTCTCCAAAAGGCTGCGGAGTGCCGCTTCATTATAAGCGATGGATTTTCCTGTTTCCCTGTGGACACGAGAAGCAGAACCGCTGCTCTGTGCCACTGTGGTATGACCGGATGCAGAAGTCTGACCTGCCACGCTGGTCTGACCTGCTGTGCTGGTCTGGCCTGCGGACCGTATTACATCCGAAACGCCATCTGCAACTGTATCAAGAACATCCCCTAAAACCTTTTTTGCTTCCCGATTCAGTAAATTACTTAAAAAACCCATAACCAAAAGTCCTTTCTGTAAAAACAACTATTGTAAGATTTAATATGACATATAATAGCATAATACCCTGTCATTTTCAAGAATAACAAAGTCAATTTCGATACTCCAAACAGATTTTTTTGACCGTTTTTTCAAGTTCCACAACAGCAGCCAGCCCTAACGCAATTCCAACCGCATATAAGACCAGTAACACTATATTATTCGTAAATTGATTCCAGTCTGATGAAATCACAGCCATGGCAGAATAATACAGATTTCCACCCGGAATCAGCGGAACGCAGGCCGGGATAAACAGAATCGTGGTGGGGACCTTTAGAATATAAGCAAATATTTCTCCATAAATTCCAACAACAAAAGACGCTACAAAAACAGATGCAAAAATATGGGCTCCGCAATACTGCATCAGAAGGAATACCGCCCAGCAAATAAAACCACCTACCGTGGAAACCAGAATATTTTTCTTTCTCAAATTGAAGATAATACAAAAGCCCAGCGTTCCCAAAGCTGCTGCCAATAATTGTACGATACGTCCAAAGGCATCATAGGTTACTGCAGTATCTGCAATATTGCCCCTGATTACCATAAGGGATAACATAAATCCCGCAGCAATACCAAATGCCTGCATCAGACTATCCATCAGTTTCTCAAAACTTGATATGATGTCTCCGCTCAGAATATACCGTATGGAATTCGTAATGGCAATTCCCGGAATCAGCACCATAATATCACCAATCAGAATCTGATTCACATGAAGCCCCGGTACAAACAGATTTATTACATTCACGCAAATACCGGTAAGAAAAGAACAGACCACATTACAAAACAATTCTGTGGAACAAAACGGCCATACCCACCGCTGCATGATACAGATCACCAGTACACCAATTCCTGCAACACACGCATCCTTCCCGTTTCCACCGAAAAAAACAGTAAACATCATTGCTGCAATCAGCTGTCCTATGTACAACCGTATGGGATTTGGTCTTTCAGCCAGAATGGCAAGCACTTTCTCCCTAAGCTTTGATACTTCAATCGGCTCTAATGCACAATCTCTGCACAGCTGATTGAGTTTTTCCATTTTTATGCAATTAATGTTACCGCGTTTTGTAATTCTTCTATTCTGCGTAACCGAATAATTATCATCAAACTCTACAGTGATCAGTATGCTTGATGTTATGGCATACACACTAACATGAACTGCCCCATAGGCTTTTCCCAATCGATGCAGGCTGTCCTCAATACGGGAGATTTCCCCTCCCGCCTGATACATTGCTTCCCCAATATTCAATAATTGCCTTACGAAAATATCCGCATCCTGTTTATTTGTTATACAGTTCTTTTGCATACTACTCCTTCCAGAACCCACCCTTGTGGAAATTCTCATTCCCAAGCGGTGTTGCGGTCAACCGGAACATCACACAGCCATCCGGACACACGATATCTTTAACATATTTACCGCTGCCGCCAAGATTTTCAAGATCTCCTCCACTTCTTACAGCTTCCATAAGCGGATAAAGCATCATCATGGTTTTAGAGCAGATTCCCTGCCCATCCTGATTGACCGGACAGCCATATGTACAGGAATATTTATCGCCAACCTCTTCCCCGTTTCTGCAGTAATGTTCTGTATGGTCACCTCTAAGAAAACCCGTAACCTCTATCTCAAATTCATATTCTTCGTCATACCATTTTTTCATCGCCATTGCCTCCTACTCCACATTCTTTTTATGTGCCTTCATCTTCTTCATCGCCCAGTCGTAGTGACTGCTGGTTGTGCTGATAAAATAGCTGCCAATACAGCTGCCACCGACCCAGGGATAAAATGTATTTGTAAATAATTCTTCCTGCGAAAATGTATCAAGTGCTTCCATGACTCTTTTATGGGATTCCTGAAACCGCTCCAGTGCCTCTGCTTCTGTAATACTCTGGCAGCGTCCATAGAACACCATATTCATATCACCATACGTTTTCCAGTTATAACCCTCCATCAAAAATGGCTTATTGCTTCCATCCTCACGATTTTTAATCCACTCCAGGAGTAAAAGATGCCATTCATTCAGGTGCATCAATACATCCCTGAGATTCTTATCACGTCTCCAGTGCGCTTCCTTTTTCTTTTCATCGGATGAGAAGTCATAAGGCATATTTTTCTCCGCATCCGTTCTGTTTTCTATCATGGCAAGCAGCTTCCCATAATTTGTATTTGCCGCAGCAATCAATTCTTCTTTACTTTTCGGTCTTGGCATTTTCCTTCACCTCGTATTTCTTCAGAATATTATTTGCAATGTAAAAAAGTTCATCTCGAATCTCTTCCGGCTCCAATACCTCACCTTATCCTTACAGGTAAGCATCCAGGTAATCAAATTTCCACATCCTACCTTATCATAGCACGGGAAACATGTCATATGTATGTCATGTTTTAGACAATATTTTTTAATGTGTCCTGCATTCCCCGGAAACTTCATACGCCACATAATCATGTGCATACTCATATCCCAGGCTTTCTGCCAGACGAACAGAATTCATATTCTGCGCATCCCAGCTTGGATACAGGTTTTCATCCAGACACTTTAAAATAAGTGCCGAACATACAATCGTCGCCAGATGTTTTCTTCTTTCAGGTTCAATGGTATCGACTTCGATTTCGATCCCTTCCTTATATCTGGTATAAGAGGAAGCCCCGGAGACTATCTTGTCATCTTTCATGATTACCATTCCCCTTCCAATTTCCAGGTATTTCTCTTTACTTTCAAAGGCAGATACAAAATCAGCAGTCGCCGGATCTTCCAGACACTTATCATAGATATCGCTGTCTATTTTCCGAAGTACATATCCGGTCGGCAGCTGATCCACATATTTTTGCAATCTTTCCCGGTCAAATTCTGTATTCTTTTTTATGGCATATCTTGTAACTCTCTTTGCATCCTTATAACAATCCTCAATTACCCTTGCCCACTCCTCATTCTGCGGAGTCATGATCACAAATCCTTCCGGCTTTGCTTTCACAAGTTCTTTCTCCGGTTTCCCTGCATAAAAAGCAAAGCAGCCCACAAATGCGCAGGCTGCTGTCGGATTGTGAAGATCCGTTACAAATATCCTCCCCATAACCTTCTGCATACAGGAGTATATAAGTGTCTCTTCCCATCCTGCAAAAATGCTTTGTACTTTCGATGTATCCTCTAACTCATAAACCATAAAAAATATCCTCGCCTTTACGCTTTTCAATTGAAATCAAAAATCAGCCGGACAAAACCCGTAATTTGCTCTTTGACAAGGGCCGGTTCTTTTATATTCGAAGCATTGCATGTATTGCCATGAATAATTGCTTCTATACTTTTGATTATGATTGCTGCCAAAGTAACCGTATCAACATCCAGTCTGCTTTGTATTGTTCCTGCTTTGATATGGCGTCCAAGCATTTCAGATAAGGGTAATACCATTGCTTCAACTGTCTTATTATGCAGAGCATGCTGCATTGTCCAATGCAGTTTATTGCCCTGTAATTCATTATAGTAAGTTTTTGATGCATTCTGAAGTTCACTCATAAACAGATTAAATTGCACATCTATACTTAACGTCTCATCGCTAAGGATTGAACAGACTTTTTGGGTATAATCCTGTAGATATTTCTCAACAACTGACTCAAAAAGAGCTTCTTTGGAAGGGAAAAAATGATAGAAGCTCCCTGTAACAACATCCGCCTCATCCAGGATCATCTTAACCGATGTTGCTTCAAATCCATGTTCAAAAAATACTTTTGTTGCAATGTTTAGTATTTTTTCTCTCGTCTCACCTCGTTTAGCCACTGCTACTCCCTTTCTTTCATTAAATCCTGTGTTGATATGTATGGGTTCTTATATAGTTTTCGCTTCTTGGGCAATCCCATAACCTTCACTAACGGTGTCCCGGATGACATAGCATTCAAAAGCTCCCTGTCACCCGCTTTTATTTCATATCCAATTGCACGCTTAGGACAACTCACTACACAAGCCATACAGTTTGAACAATGGTGTAGAAATGCAGGTTTTCCACTCTTCATTTCAATATTGGAGCAGGGACAAACCCTACTGCAAATTCCACAGGACACACAATCCTGATTTACTACAAACGGATAATCTGCATATTTCTGCAATTCAAGATAGGGATTCATTACTTTTTCCCTTCTTCTCCTAATAAATTGACCTGCACGCGGATATGCTTTTTTCTTTTGAGCAGAAATATCTTCTGCGATCTTCTTAAGCTTTTTCTCTGTTCTGGGAACTCTCCACTTTGGTGAAGGAAATGGTGGATATACAATCGCATAATTTGCAACACAATTTACCATATTTCCATAATCAATCTGAATTCCTTTTGCTTCTAAAAGCTCTGCAAGTCTCTCACATGCGATACCGCAAACAAAGCTGGGCATTGCCACCACAAAAACATAGGCATCCGGATTAATTTCCAATCCCTCAACAAATTGCACAGCGTGTGCCGGCATTGTCCAGTGATATACCGGATAGATAAATCCTACAATATCGCAATTCGTTGCCGGTACATCCTTTGGATGACATCTCATAGAGATAAGCTGTGTATCTCCCAATTTGTCTGCAATCACTCTTGCCGCTCTCATACTGTTTCCGGTTCCGGTAAAATAGTATATTACTCTTTTCAATACGCCTGCCCTCCCAAAAATAGAATATCGTTCTATTTTTAGAATATAGCAAACAGCGTGCCTTGTCAATTCCGTTTTAGAATATCGTTCTATTTTTGTGAGCCAATGCGTATAGATATCTATTCCATCCCGCTCCGTACATATTCCACAATCGGAAGAATATACTTCCTGTCAGCGATGTCATAAGATTGTGATATCATTTCCCCCATAACTTTCTCCTGCTCCGTTGCATCCTTTTTCTTTTTTATCATGGAAGCAAATGCTTTCAGAGCCAGCTTCGAAGGCAGTTTCATCTTATCATAGGCGATTCCACCCTGACAATAAAATGCTTTTGCATAGTTCCTTTCTTCATCCGTTAAGGCATTATGAAGTGCCTCTTCCACTTCCGGAACTTCGTTGGGGCTTGCTCCAACGCAGAAAAGAACCAGTTTCTTTCCTTTCCAGGAAGGAATTCTCTGCGTAAACCATTCACTATTTACGATTTTACCTCCCATTGCCCAGCCGCCATAAATGATTGCATCATAACCCGAAAAATATTGGTCGTTCTGCTTTTTTGCCTCTTCCAGTGTAACCAGATTCGCATCCAGTTCTTCTGCCAGCCACTTTGCATATCTTTGGGTAAATCCTGTCTGTGATGAATATATAATAATCGTCTTCATTTTTTGAAATTCCTTTCATCTCTAAATTTTTCCCTATGCATGCGACATTACCGGGAAGTATAATCTTTCCTGCTCAATACTTTCCAGTTTGTTTCCGCGGCAAAACAGACGGTACTCGTCCCCACCGTCATACGCATGGGCTACAAATAAGTCTGCATCTTCCTTTCGCGGTGTAAAGCCCAGGCGTAAGTTTCTATAGTCGGAAGGTATTTCAACAATCAGCTCCCTCAAGGGAATATATTTCGGACCGATGACGCTTTGAAGTTCAAGCGTCTCACCCTCCTGCTCCATAACGACAAAACAATGTAACGCTTCTACATAATATACATTTTCCAGATTCGCTGTATAAAACATCTGGAGGCCATATTTATTCTCCTGTTCCAATGCTCCATATGCCATGCTGCTTCTGACTGCCTTACCATATAATTCCTTCCACTTTGTATCTGCAGGATCAAGCTTTTGAAGCCCCTTGCCGTTTTCTGTCGTAGAATTCCTATTCTGTATATCCAATCTTACATCTTCCCGCAATGTATACCGATATTGCATTCTCTCTACAAATCCCATTTTTCTATAAAAATCCAGGGCATCCAGATTCGCGAACAGATAAATCCCATCACAGGAATCCTCATATATCTCAAGCACAGTTTCCATCAGCTTTCTCGCCAGTCCCTGCATTCTATGGGTTTTAGCAGTCATCACAGTACCAAGCTGTATGTAATTTCTTTTTTCTCCGTTCTGAAGAAAATGCATCCGGTTTACAGATACATTGGATATTACTTTCCCGTTCTCTACAAAGGAGTAAGGAATATAATCTCCTTCAAAATAGCCGTTAGTCACCCAGTTTTCAAAATTAAAACAAAATGTCTCCTCCGTCAGTTCATTCAACGCATGCCGAAGAATATCATCTTTCATATAATCTTTTATCAATCTCATCATATTTCACTGTTTCTCCGTTAATAGCTTTCTGCACTGTCAGCCTACCTGCTTATCTCCAATAAGCTCTTTGATACATCATTCACATGATGGAAGGATTCTTCCACTTCCTTCGTTACATCTTTTTGCGTTTCGGATTCCTGTACAATCTGATTTGCCTGGCTTAATGTATTTTTCAAAAGTGCCTGCATCTGGTTAACCATCTGCAGTACCTGCTTACTATGCTCTACCGTATCTTCACTGGAAGCCGCAACCTTCTGTGCCTTTTCACCGGACTCTGCCTGAAGCACTCCAAGATTGCCGGCTTCTGCCCGTGCTGAATGAAGCTGCTCAATTCCTTCCTTGATATTGTTCAGATTCTCCTGATTGGAAACTCTTACCTCCCGCAGCAGGGAACCAATATTCTGAAGGATACCGGAAATAGAGTCACTTGCCGCTTTGGAATTCTCCGCAAGCACCTTAACCTCTTCTGCAACCACACTAAAGCCTCTTCCCATTTCACCAGCTCTGGCTGCTTCAATAGAAGCATTGAGTGCAAGCAAATTGGTCTGGCTTGTAATACTGGCAATGGTTGTCGCAAATTCAGAAATTTCCTGGATACCGGATTCCAGACTTGTAATAGACTGTTCCGTCTGGTATGCAGACTGCTCGATTACCTGCATATCATCTGTTGTCTTTTTCATAAGTTCAATATAGCCCTGCATTTTATCTGTCGTTTCCTGTGATATAGCAAGCATCTGCTGCGTATTATCCTTAATCACATCGACTGTTTGATTTAATTCATCCATGGAAGTGCAGACAGAATCTGCAAATTGGAAACTGCTGTTACAATCCTCTAAAGTTGCCTTCGCTGAATCTGTAATCACATGATTGGTATCTCCAAATCCATGAATACAGTTTTCCAATTTTTCTACCACACTGCTCAATTCTTCTGATGCACTCTGGCACTGTTTTACCAGATCTGCCGTCTGCTGTGTATCTGCCAGTTTCACCAGCATATTATGTGACACATCAGAAATCTTCACACAGATAATTCCCATGACAACAGCCTCTAATAAAAATCCCAGGGAACGGCTGAAAAACCAGGCAAAATTAGTATCATATTCTATCTGGGGAACGTTTAAAGAACGAAAATACAGGGAAATAACCAATAATACATAACTGATAATGGAAATTCTTAAAGTAAATTTCTTGTCATAGTAAAAGATACTAAACACCATAGCCAATGCATAAGTCATATAAATACCAATGGTACAATCTGTTGCCATCAGGGCAACCAAACTGCCCAATGCAATCGTAGTTACATATTTCATGATTTCAATGGGCACCTTCATCTTATATGCTAAAGACGGTCCCATGGTAACCACAAGT
>JBJELZ010000102.1:0-2392 GCA_051879415.1 Lachnospiraceae bacterium | reverse complement strand
AAGGCATCCCAGTTCAGCACCAGAACAGAGAAGCCCCAGAAATTCTCCGTTTCTCCATCATCCGAAAGATAGATTGGATCCAGAAGAAGGGCTCCCATTCCTCCCTGTGCCAGTTCAAAAGGCCCTGCAATCGTATACTGGCCGCTGCTTCTGGCAAGATTTGCCTCTTTTTCTCTTGCCGGATTTTTCAGTAAATTCAGACCGATTGCCTCTTCATTTCCTTTCTTGGGATACACATCCGAGACCTCTCCGCCCGGAGCATACTCAATGGCTTCTATAACACCTTCATTATCCATCATCAGCTCAGATATGGTTTCAAAATCTTCACTGCTGACCTCATATCCGGCTTTCACCACGTTTTCCAGTATCTCGGATACCACAAGATATTTTTTAATCTGGGTTCCCACTCTCCTGGTCGCCGCTTCTGCCGTATACTGTGCCCGGTTCTTTTCCCTCTCCACACCAGACCGCATAATAGCTCCTACAATCCCCGAAATCGTCAGCAGACAGACAGCAAACACGATCACCGTTCTGATCAGAATTCTTTTATTTGTTTTTTGCTTTTTCACCTCCGGCTGTCCCCCTGTTTCACACTTTTTCGTTACTGTTCACTTCGCAATGTCAGTTAGTTAACGATTAAGGTGTTTGACCTTCTTTGGGATAAAGCATTGGTCACGTTCCTGCAACCACAATTCAGGTGAAACTGGAGATTTTCTTGCTATTTATGGTACGACAAAAAGACAGATTGCACATCTGCCTTTCAAAGAGTTATAATGATAAAGATGTTTATGCAGCCCGATATATGAAATATCGTGGTTTCCGGAAATGAGCTGTTTGAAGCCTTGGGTATTGGCGGTCATTTCGGATAGGGATCAATTCTCTTTGCAGTAGAGACATCACATCATATTGGTCTTTCTCCGTGGTCAGACGGAGAAAGACTCTGCAGATATGTGCAGCCATTGTAAAATTGACTTTATACTCATGTTTTGTGTCATGTGTTTCCAGTACCGTACAGTTTATCATGGTTTCCGTTATGTTATAGGCAATGAGTTTTGCCCATATCTCCTGTTCAATATACTGTGGTTTATAAGAATGAAAATTGCTCAGTCCTATCGTGTATTTTAGCTTTCTAAAAGAAGATTCGATTCCCCATCTGGCATAGTACAGCGCTTTGATACGTTCCGGCGGAAACTCATCACGTGGCAGATTCGTAATGATGCATTCATAGGTTGACTCGCTGAGAGGAAATCTTATAATCCGAAATGCAAGTTCATAGGTGTCATAACTGCCATAAGCGATGTAATCAAAAGTAGATACCTGATCCACAAAGCGTTTGTAAGTGCCAGGATTGGTCAGGACTTTTCTTGAATGGCTCCGGACCAGGGTAACCTGGACATCGATATCAAAAGATTCTTCTTCCGGAAAGTCGAAATTGCCAACTAAGCCTTTGGAGTGGATATCTTTGGTACGGAACAGAAAGAACTGATTTTGTTCCATCACATGTGCCATGTTGTTGTAAGAACAATAGCCACGGTCACCAATATAGACGTTCTTTCTTCCTTCGAGGACCTCATGGCGGTCAACCATGTCACAGAAAGCGCCAAATTCATTTTTGCAATGGACAGGCTGGATCAGGGCATCCGTATAGGTGTGAGTTGTAAGGTCATAAAAAGCATTCAAATGCATGCTGTAGACCCCTCTGATGGAATTTCCGGGTGAGCAATAATAGTCAGCTGATGAGAAAGATGGTGTACTGAAATAAGTGCAGGTCGAACCGTCGGCAGCCAGAAAGCGGTATTTGTCATCGTTAAAAGTACTTGGGAGCAATCCCATGGCAGATGAATTAAAATGTTTGAACACAGCTTCCAAGGCAGCCGGTTTCAGCTTTTGACGCTGCTGGTTAAGAGCGGAAGAAGTAGGCATGGAAGAATCGTCCAATCCCCAAAAGTCAAGCATTTCAACTTTGGTGGAGGAAGAGCCCTGTGAAACGAGAAAAGAAATAAGTTTTTGAGATGAGATCTTTCGATTCCTTTGAAAATCAATATCCGGATGAATGGAATAATCCGAAATATCAGAACAAATATGTTCTACAGATGACTCAAACAGATCTTTGATTTTTTGATGGATCATAATGGTGTGCCTCCTTGAAAAAGTGATATATCGCTAATTCAAGGGCCGCTCTCGTTACCTCTAAAAACAATCAGTAACGAGAGCGGCCGCACATTCTGGTGTGTTTGTCAACCATTTTTATAAAAAAATGGTTAGACCCCTTATTGGAAATCTAACCATTTTAGATATACGACGCTAACTAAATGACATTGGACTGTGAATAGTAACTTTATTTTTTTTGAGTTACAGGTTAAAAAGTGGATTCATACTGATTTTCAGTATG
>JBJELZ010000101.1:0-2400 GCA_051879415.1 Lachnospiraceae bacterium | reverse complement strand
ATGTATGGTTGATCCCTCAGGGAGAGGATCATTTCAAAGCCAGAGTGCTGGTATCTGTAAGTCCGTAGTTCTTTGGCTGGGTAACTGGTATCGGATCCGGAATGAAGATCACGGGACCGGAGAATGTGAAGGCTGAATATAAAGCATATCTGCAGGATGTGCTTGAGAATTATTGATCGGTTATAGGTGAGATTATGGTTAATGTATCAAAACGTGATTGGAAATTGTTCCGTGAGAAACTTCCTGGTTGGCAGGAAAGTTATATGGAACGTTTATGCAAGGAATATGTAGAGCTGCTGACCTGTGATAAGAAGGGTTCTGAACGATTCTGGGCACTGGAAGAGCGTATCAAAAAAGATCGCAAAGCTCCTGGCGTTATTTTATCTGTCAGCAAATCAGATATGCTGATCGATCTCGTTCGGTTGGTTCAGGATGAGGTGATTGGTCTTGAGGATCTGTCTGATTTTAGTGAGGACGTGCAGGAGAGAGTGAAATTCATGGTGCAGCGCTGGTAATGTGAATGTGGTAAAATATGCATTTTCGGGTCTTCATATAACCTGGAAATGCATTTCTTTGATGACTAAAAGGTAAGGTTGACACGTTAACTGCTCTGACGTATACTGATATCATAAATAAAAGGTAGGCCACCTAAGATACATGAAGGAGGTCCTGATATATGGATGAGTTATATCAGCAGATTATTGATAGTTATAAAGAGACGGGTTCTGTAAAGAAGACAGCAGAAGAGCTTGGGACATATCCGATCAAAGTACGAAGAGTACTGATTACGGAGGGACTGTGGCACAGTAAAACCAGTGAACAGGTAGCAGATTTGCTTGCAAAGGGTAAAAGTGTAGCTGAAATAGCAGAGGAGCTTGTTATATCAGAGAAGAGTGTTCAGTCTTATATGCCCTATTCCCGTGGGCAGTATGGAGGGGAAGACAGAAGCAACGAAGCGATTCGAAGTGAGGAATATAGAGGACGGATGCAGCAGGCAGCTAAAAATCAGGTTACCAATACAGAAGCACGTTCAAAAAAGAAAGAGGATGATATTCAGGAGCAGCGGCGCCTTCTTGAAGAATTAAGAGCTGAAAAAGAGCGATTACTGAAAGAGAAAAAAGAATTCTGGGACATGATCGAAGCAAAGATGAAGCGGATTCCTATGGCAATGCAGCTTCATCTGGAACTGGACCTGGGATATTTCGCAGATGAACATAAGGAAGTTCTTAGAAGATACGGAAGAATGAAGGATGGAATTACCAGAGATTTTATTGTTCCGGGTAATATGACACTGCATGGTCTTCATTATGCAATCATGAAAGCTTTTGGATGGCAAAACAGCCACCTTCATAGCTATGTTCCATATGAGGATGAATTCAAAAAAATGACAGATGGGGGATTGGTAAAAGAGTGGACCCGTCAGGTTGGTATGTATTTTCGTTTTCCAAGTGAGAATTATGAAGATATATATTGGGACGATGATTATGAGGAAGGTGAAAGCTTTAAGACCTGGCTGAAATCCAAGTATTGTGGACCATACTCCTATGAAGGCGTGGGAGAGCATTACATTCCTGCACAGATTGAAGTAGACAGATTCCGAAAGGACTGGCCTGCTATTCAGAAGAAAACAACAGATCAGAGAACGTGGAATGTCTACATGGAAGGTCAGTGTGAGGAAATGCTGGAACGCCCGATGCTTTGGACTGTACTAAAAACACCGGCTGAACAGGGAGATTGGGATTCATGGAAACAGGAGAAAGAGGCCGCCCTGAAACAAGTTGAGAAAAAACGTAAGGACATTATCAAAAAATACAGACAGCTGACAGCCCGTATGGACCAGATCGTTGAAGAGGCAGGAACGCATTTTGACGAAGAAGGAAATCCGACGATCGACATGGTTCCATATTTCCGGGAGATGGAGGAACTGGACCGTGAATTGGAAATGCTGTGTATTGATTATAATCCTGAACCAATCCCGGCATTATCTGCATTGTGTTATCGATATGACTATGGCGATGGGTGGGAGATTAAAATCACCTGTACCAATGCCTGGTACGACAAAACCGTTTATGCCAGGGATGAAGAAGGCGATATGCTTCATGATAAAAATGGATTCGTTCCTGAGAAAGCTTTGTTTGTAGATGCCTTTGGTCAGCAAATAGACGGAGAGTTTCTGGACAAGTTGAGAGATATTCAGCGTAAGGAAAAACCAATCTGCATTGCCTGGGATGGAATGAGTCTTGTGGATGATGTTGGTGGTGTTGGAGGTTTTTGCGAATTCCTTGAGACGATTAACGGTGATGATCTGGAAGAGAAGAAAAGCTATAAGGCATGGGCAAAGAGTCTGGGATGGACCGGACGCATGCCAAAACCGGAAAACATGCTGTAGCTGTCGGGATT
>JBJELZ010000100.1:0-11470 GCA_051879415.1 Lachnospiraceae bacterium | reverse complement strand
ATGGTACTTTCCTGTTTTCAGATTGCGGCTTGAATCAGGATCCGACAGCGGAAGAACTGGCAGCCATTGCAGATTCCTCAGCAAAGAGTTTCCGGAATCTTGTCGGAGCCAATCCTGTGATTGCTTTATTATCCCACTCTACCAAGGGAAGTGCAAAACACCCGTTGGTAGATAAGGTGGTTGAAGCAACAAGAATAGCACATGAACAGTATCCGGAGCTTGTTCTGGATGGTGAATTACAGACGGATGCCGCAATTGTTCCCAAGGTTGCAAAAACAAAGGCGCCGGGCAGCGAAGTTGCAGGAAAGGCCAATGTACTGGTTTTCCCGAATCTTGATTGTGGTAACATTGCATATAAGCTGGTAGAGCGTCTGGCAAAAGCAGATGCTTACGGCCCGATGCTTCAGGGCATCGCAAGACCGGTCAATGATCTGTCAAGAGGATGCAGCTGGGAGGATATTGTTGGTGTAGTTGCACTAACGGCAGTTCAGGCACAGAATATTGATTCTTAAACTGTGATGAAAGAATAAGAATGTCTTACCGGGAATCGCCTATAATAAGTATATGATTGATATAGTCTAAAGGAAAAGAAGTGACCGGACAGATATTAGCAATTTAGAAAGGTAAATTTATTAAATGAAGAAAAAGAAAAAAAGAAATTATCTTGGAATGTTTGGTACATTTGCTCTGGCAGGTGCCGTATTATTATCTTCTCTGGGAGTTCATGCTGAAAATGGAGGGGAACTGATTGACAGTGTGGATCATACCGACTCGCAGTTTGAGGAACTGACCTATTTTGAGGTTACAGAAGAAGATTTTGATGCGGTTGTGGAGAATCTTGCAACGATTGCAGCTGATAGTAACAATGCTGAACAGGTAGATGAGATCATTGACCAGATGGAAGATATTGCAAGAAAGGTAATGACCAACGATGTGATTGCCAATATCTATGCCACACTGGATGCTGAAAATCAGGAATATAATGATCTGGTTACTGCATATGAAGATCTTGCGGTTGTATTGAATGATAAGCTGATGCAGAATTACAGACTGATTGCTGAATCAGAATGTTCCGAAGTGCTGCATGCCAGAATTGAAGATGAAGACGAATGGGAAGATATTCTGACCTATGAAGCAATGACTGAGGAACAGAGGGAGCTGACCAATCGTGAGACAGAGCTTTCCTTAAAATACGATGAACTTTATATTGCAGATTATACTGTTAACATTGACGGAACGGAATATGATGAGGAGATGCTTCCGGAAGCTTATGAAGCCGGAACAATTACCATAGAGCAGTATTTTTCCGGGATTGCAGATATTTCCAATCAGCGTAATCAGGTGTTGGGCGAATTGTTCCTGGAGCTGGTAGATGTCAGAACCCAGCTGGCACAGAGCTATGGTTATGATAATTATGCGGATTACAGATATGAGGAAGTATATGACAGAGATTATTCGCCGGAAGAACTGGAGGAATACAGACAGCAGGTCATTGATTATATGGTCCCTGTTGAACATGAATTGTATGAGTTGTTGATGGAAGATCCTACCGGGACATACCAGGATATGTGGGATGCAGAAATGTCTGAGCAGGAATGCCTGGATAATCTGGAAAAATATCTTCCGGAGATTTCAGAAGATATGATGATTTCTTTTAATTATATGGTTGATCATGGAATGTGTGATCTTTCCATTAATGACCAGAAAGCACCGGGAGGTTATACTACCCAGATCTATGTTTATAATGCTCCGTTTATGTTTAACTGTGCAGACGGTACGATCAGTGACATGGGAACTCTGATCCATGAGTTTGGTCATTACAATGAAATGTATTTTGCTTCAGAGGATGAATGGCTGTATACCTATAATAATCTTGATTCTGCAGAAATTCATTCCCAGGGACTTGAGCTGTTGTTTTTGGATTATGGCGAGGATATTTATGGTGACAATGCATATGCAGTAAGTCTTTATACCCTGATGAATATGGCGTATTCCTGCGTGGAAGGTGTGAAAGAGGATGCTTTCCAGTATGCGATTTACAGCGATCCCGAGAATCTTACCATAGAAAAACTAAATCAATTGTATTATGATTGCTGCGTTGAATATGGGGCAGAAGAGTTTTATAACAGTTATTACCTGGGAATGTATGGATTTATGGAGCCGGATTCCATTACAGAATGGGTTGAGATTCCACATACGTTCCAGTCTCCATTGTATTATGTCAGCTATTCCGTATCAATGGCTGCTGTAGAAGAATTGTGGGATGTAATTTTAGATGACAGAGAGCAGGGGATTGATATCTATCTGGATCTGGTGAACTGCGGACTGGTCACTTCTTTTTCAGATGCACTGGAGGAATGCGGTCTGAATAATCCTATTGAGAATCCAAGGTTTGATGTCTATGCGGCAAACATGCGGTATTATCTGGGATTACAGGATACCAGGGATGTAACTGCAGATGTGGGAAGTTCTGATGTGGTCCAGGAACCTGAGGAGGAAGAGGAAGAACCGGAAACGGAAGAAATAAGAGAGGAAGATCAGGAAGACGAAGAACGGGATTCCCACAGAAAGGACAGTGACAAGGAAAGCCTGAATCTGATACTGGTTGCTGTTATTGTGGTTGGAATTTTATTACTGCTGGCTATTGTGATTATTATTATTGCATTGGTTGTATCCGGCAAAAAGACAAAAAAACAGGCTTTGAATAGTCAGGGCCCGGGAACACAGATGCCAACCGTATCCAATATACCACCAGTACAGAATATGCCACAGATGCAGGGAATGCCACCGGTACAGAACATGCCGCAGATGTCGGGAATGCCACCGGTACAGAACATGCCGCAGATGCCTGATATCCCTCCGGTACCACCGATTCCAGATGTACCGCCGGTACCATTGGAGCAGGCAGTATCGCCGATTCCGGATGAACAACCTGTGACACCGGAACAGCCGGCATCGATGCCCGAAGAAAATAAAAATACAGAACAATAAAAATTTGTTGACAAATGAAGTTGTCATGGTTATAATAGCATACGTGTGGTTTTGATTGTTATTAGATTGAGAGAAAACGATAAGCAGGAGGTGTAATGAGATGTCTATTTGTCCTAAGAATAAATCTTCCAAGGGGAGAAGAGATAAAAGAAGAGCTAACTGGAAGATGAGTGCTCCTACATTAGTAAAATGTAGCAAGTGCGGTGCATTAATGGTACCTCACAGAGTATGCAAGGCTTGTGGTGCATACAATAAGAAAGAGATCATTTCAGTTGACTAATTCTGTCCGAAGAGAATAGCGGATGATATAATGAAATGTATAAAAGAGTCTTCCGGATTTGGCAGGCTCTTTTTTCTGTACACTTGCTTTTTCTTCCTTATTTTAGTATTATAGAAGATGAGTTTTTGTGCATGGAAAGGAGTTTGATAAAATGAGTCAGGTCGTGAAAGTTGCTTTGGATGTTATGGGAGGAGATAACGCACCGGTGGAGATTATTAAAGGTGCGGTAGATGCCCTGGCAGAGTCTGAAGATCTGGTAATTTATATGGTAGGTAAGGAAAAGGTCATCGAGGATGAACTGGCTAAATATAAGTATGATGACAGACGTGTATTGATTATTCCGGCTGATGAGGTCATTGAGACAGCAGAACCGCCTGTCATGGCAATCAGACGAAAGAAAGAATCTTCTATCGTGAAAGCGTTGTATCTTGTGAAGGATGGAACCTGTGATGCTTTTGTTTCTGCGGGAAGCAGTGGTGCGATTCTGGTAGGTGGTCAGTTGATTGTAGGAAGAATTAAGGGAGTGGAGCGTGCACCGTTAGCACCAATCATTCCGACGGCAAAAGGATGTGCACTGTTAATTGACTGTGGTGCCAACGTGGATGCAAAACCCAATAATCTGGTTCAGTTTGCCAGAATGGGAAGTATATATTGTGAACATGTAATGCAGATTGAGAAACCCAGAGTGGCAATTGTAAATATCGGAGCAGAAGAAGAAAAAGGAAATGCGCTGGTCAAAGAAACCTATCCCATGTTAAAAGCCTGTGAGGATATTAATTTTATCGGAAGTATTGAGGCAAGAGATATTCCGGAAGGGGCAGCCGATGTTATTGTCTGTGAAGCATTTGTCGGTAATGTCATATTGAAGCTTTATGAGGGTACCTCCAATGTTCTTTTGAGAAAGATTAAGGAAGGTTTAAAAAGTACATTCAAAAGTAAGATCGGTGCAGCACTGGCTATGCCTGCCTTAAAGAAAACACTAAAAACTTTTAAAGCCGATGAATATGGTGGAGCTCCCCTGCTTGGACTGAATGGATTGGTCGTTAAGACACACGGAAGCGCAAAAGCAGTAGAGGTAAAGAACTCACTGCTGCAGTGTAAAACCTTTAAGGCACAGGACATTAATGGAAAAATCAAACAACAGCTGATGATAGGAAACGATTGATCATGGAATTTGAAATACTGAAAGAAGCAATTTTAAGGGTACTTCAGGTATATGAGAGTGAAATTTTAATGGAAACAACATTTGATCTTGACCTGGGAGCAGATTCTATAGATATGATGCAGATTATGCAGTACATAGAACAGAAGACGGGAAAGAAATTCCGAAAGATTGAACTGGATAAAATCGTTACAGTAGCAGATGCTGTCAGGGTGATTCAGGAGCAAATGGAGTAGCCTGCAGAATGGGGAGTAATTATGAATGAAGAAAGCAGGATCACTGAACTGGAGGAGAAAATAGACTATCATTTTCAAAACCGGGAACTGATCAGGGAAGCATTAACACACAGCTCTTATGCAAATGAAAGAAAAATTAGAAAAATTGATTGTAATGAGCGGCTGGAATTTCTTGGAGATGCTATCTTGGAACAGCAGACAAGCATCTATTTATTCAGACAGTATGCGAAAATGCCGGAGGGACAGTTGTCAAAGCTTAGAGCAGCACTTGTCTGTGAAACTGCATTGGCACGTGTTGCAGAAAAACTCGGACTTGGGGAACTTCTGTTTTTGGGAAAAGGAGAAGATGCCCAGGGAGGACGGAAAAAACCATCTTTAACTTCCGATGCGGTGGAAGCATTGATTGGTGCACTTTACCTGGATGGTGGAGAAGAAGCCGCTCATGCATTTATCATGCGGTATGTGCTGGTTGATGTCAAAGAGAGAGAAAAAGAATCCATGGATTATAAGTCCCGGTTACAGGAACTGATTCAGGCAGAAAATCATGGCACGGTCTGTTACCGTGTGACAGGGGAATATGGACCGGAGCATGAAAAGGAATTTGAGGTAGAACTTGCAATAAACCAAAAGGTCATCAGTACCGGGCGTGGAAAAAATAAGAAAGCAGCAGAACAGGCAGCAGCCCATGCAGCACTGGAGCAATTAAAAACAACAGACGGAGAGTAAGTATGTACTTAAAGAGTATTGAGATTCAGGGATTTAAATCCTTTGCCAATAAAATAGTATTTGAGTTTCACAACGGAATTACAGGCATCGTAGGACCAAACGGCAGTGGTAAATCAAATGTTGCAGATGCTGTCAGATGGGTTTTGGGAGAACAGAAGATTAAACAGCTTCGTGGGGCATCCATGCAGGATGTCATTTTTTCGGGTACAGAGCAAAGAAAGCCGCAGGGATACGCCTATGTTGCGATAACTCTGGACAATTCCGATCACCAGCTGAATATTTCCTATGACGAGGTTACGGTTGCAAGAAAATTGTATCGTTCGGGAGAAAGTGAATATCTGCTGAATGGAACGGAATGCAGATTAAAGGATGTTTATGAACTGTTTTACGATACCGGTATTGGTAAGGAAGGATATTCTATTATCGGACAGGGGCAGATTGACAAGATTTTGAGTGGTAAGCCTGAGGAACGACGGGAGCTTTTTGATGAGGCTGCCGGTATTGTGAAATACAAAAAACGTAAAAGTGCTGCCCAGAAAAAGCTTGAAGATGAAAAACAAAACCTTGTCCGTGTCAATGATATTCTGGCGGAGCTGGAAAAACAGATCGGTCCCTTGGAAAAGCAGTCAGAAAAAGCAAAAGAGTATCTGAAGAAAAAAGAAGAATTGAAGAAGCTGGATGTTAACTATTTTCTTCTGGAAAATGAGCATACTACAGAACAGCTGGAGTCGGTAGGTGAAAAGCTTAAGATTGCGGAGGGTGAATATCAGGAAAGTACTGCCCGCTTTGAAAACATTAAGCAGGAATATGATGAGATGCAGCAACGGATTGAAGAGCTGGAGCAGTCGATTGAAGAAACGCGTAATTCCTTAAGCAATACCAGCTCTATCCGAAGCAAGCTTACCGGAGAAATTAATGTATTAAAGGAGCAGATCAATTCTGCCAGAAATAATATTGAACATTTTAAAACCAGATTGACCAGCATTGAGGAAAATGTCGGTCAAAAGGAAAAGGAATGTGCAGCCCTGACGGAGAGCAAAAACAAGGCAGATGAAATCCTTCGTTCCCTGGAGGAAAAGCGTAATGTTGTCAGGGAAGCCCTGCAGAAGGTTCAGAGTGAGATTGAAAGTATCAGTGCGTCTATTGAAACGGATAAGAACCGGATCATTGAGACATTGAATGAGCGTGCAACGATCCGTTCCAAAAAGGAACGTTATGATACGATGCTGGAGCAGATTATGATCAGGCGTTCTGAACTGAATTCTAAATTCCTTCAGGCAAAATCCAATGAAGAAGAGCAACAGGGAATTGTGGCAAAGCTGAAGGAAGAATTTGAAAAAGTCAATCAGGAGATTGAGGAATTAAATTATCAGCAGAAGAAGAAGGAAGAACGTGCCGGACAGATTCATGATGAACTGGGTGCAGCAGACAGAAGTCTCAGGGAGGCACAGGTACAGTATCATCAGGATAAGACAAAGCTGGAGTCCATTACCAACCTGACAGAGCGCTATGAAGGTTACGGAAACAGTATCCGTAAGGTTATGGAACGTAAGGAAGCAAACAGCGGAATCATTGGTGTTGTAGCTGATATTATTAAGGTTGAGAAGAAATATGAAACAGCCATAGAAACGGCACTTGGCGGAAATATTCAGAATATTGTAACGGAAGATGAAAAGACTGCCAAGGAAATGATTCAGTATCTGAAGGATAATAAATTCGGTCGTGCAACTTTCCTGCCGCTGACAAGTATTGAGCATCCGCAGGAATTTAAGACACCGGAGGTGTTAGATGAGCAGGGTGTCATCGGAATGGCAGATGCCATTGTTTCCACGGAGTCTGCCTACAGAATGGTAGCAAAAGCCATGCTGGGAAGAATTGTAGTAGTAGATCATGTAGATCATGCTTTGAAGATTGCCCGTAAATATGACTACGGTATCAGGATGGTTACCCTGGAGGGCGAACTGCTGGTGCCGGGTGGTGCAATCAGTGGTGGTGCGTTTAAGAATAATTCCAACCTGCTCGGAAGAAGAAGAGAAATGGATGAGCTGGACAAAAAAGTCAAGGAATCCTTAAAGCAGATCAATGATTATCTGGATCAGATTGAACAGATCAAGGCAGAACGTAATAAACTGCGTGTTGAGATTGAGGAAATTAAGCTGAAAATCCAGAATCAGTTCATTGCGCAGAATACAGCAAGATTAAATCTGATTAAGGCACAGGAACGTATTGATGAGACAGTCAGTGGCGTGGATGATCTGAAGGCAGAACAGGCGGAGATTGAAAAACAGATTCGTGAAATTAAGGAACAGCAGGAACAGATTGATGAACAGTTAAATGCTTCCGCTACAGAGGAAAAAGCCTTAGAAGAACAGATTGTAACAAAGCAGGCCAGCTTGGATGGAAAACGGGAAGAAGAAGCGGTTCATGCAGCACAGGTAACGGAACAGGATGTTGAGGTCGAAAAGGCGTTACAGAAGCAGGAATTTGAACAGCAGAATGTCAGTCGTCTGCAGGAGGAGCTTGCCCGGTTTACGGCAGAACGGGAAGAGGTTCTGCAGGCAATGAAGCAGAACGAAGGCGATATTGCTGAGAAAGAAGAAAATATTGAAAATCTGTCCCAGACGATGGATGCCTCCTATACGACACAGGAGGATTCTGAAATCAGATTGAAGGAGATGCAGGCCAGAAAAGAGGAGTACACTGCAAAACAGAAGCAGTTCTTCAGCTTCCGGGAAGAATTGAATGATAAAATTGCAGGATTGGATAAAGAGGTATACCGTCTGAAGACACAGAAAGAAAAGCTGGATGATATCTTAAATGGTCTGGCCGGATATATGTGGTCAGAATATGAGCTGACTTTAAGGGATGCAAAGGAACTGCGTGATGAGTCCATGACAGATCTGCTGTTCTTAAAGAGAAGTGTTGCTGAGTATAAAGACAGTATCAAACGGCTTGGGGATGTTAATGTTAATGCCATTGAAGATTTCAAGGCAGTTTCAGAACGATATGAATTCTTAAAGAAACAGCATGATGATCTGATTGAAGCAGAGAAGATGTTGAATGATATCATTGCGAATCTGGATCAGGCGATGCGTACGCAGTTTACGGAGAAATTTGCAGAGATCAACAAGGAATTTAATAAGGTATTTAAGGAAATGTTCGGAGGCGGTACCGGTTCCTTGGAATTGATGGAAGGAGAGGATATTCTGGAGGCAGGCATCAGAATTATTGCCCAGCCGCCCGGAAAGAAGCTTCAGAATATGATGCAGTTGTCCGGTGGAGAAAAAGCACTGGCGGCGATTGCGCTTTTATTTGCAATACAGAATCTGAAACCTTCACCCTTCTGTCTTCTGGATGAGATTGAGGCTGCACTGGATGAAAGTAATGTAGGAAGATTTGCACAGTATCTTCATAAACTGACAAAGCATACACAATTTATCGTTATTACCCATAGGCGTGGAACCATGGAAAAGGCAGACCGGCTGTATGGTATTACGATGCAGGAGAAGGGTGTTTCGGCATTGGTAAGTGTAAATCTGATTGATAAAGAGTTGGACAATTAAACATCATATCATAGGAGAGAAAATATATGATATTTGGCTGGGGAAAAAAGAAGAATAATGCAGAAGAGACCGTAGCAGAAGAGACCGTAGCAGAAGAGACCATAGCCGTAGAAATTGATTCTGCCATGCAGGAAGTGAAAGAGCAGGAAGCAGCGGAAACGGAAGAAGAACAGAAAGCTACAGAAACGGAAACAGTAGAACCGGAAGAACAGGAAACTGTGAAACCGGAAACAGCAGAATCGGGAGTTGGAGTGCAGAATGCTGATAAGCCGGGAATCATAGGATTGGAAGATGGGGAACAGGAAACGGCAGATAACGAGGAGGATGGTATCAGAGGTGAGGATACTTCCGTATCGGAAACTGTTGTGGAAGAAAAAAAGGGCTTCTTCTCCAGATTGAAGGAAGGACTGACTAAAACCAGAAATAATATTGTCTCCGGTATTGATTCTATCTTTAATGATTTTAATAAAATTGATGAAGATTTTTACGAAGAACTGGAAGAGATCCTGATCATGGGGGATATCGGAGTACGCACAACAGAGAATATTCTTGAAGAATTGAAGAAGAAAGTAAAGGAAAACCATATTTCCAAGCCTGAGGATTGTAAGAAGTTCCTAATCCAGACCATTAAAGATCAGATGCGGGTGGAGGATACTGCATATGAATTTGAGAAAGAACAGTCCATTGTTTTTGTGATTGGTGTCAATGGTGTCGGAAAGACGACTTCTATCGGAAAACTTGCAGCAATTTTGAAGGGACAGGGACGTCGTGTGCTGATTGCTGCAGCTGATACATTCCGTGCCGCAGCAGGAGAGCAGCTTGCGGAATGGGCAAGACGCAGTGGCGTGGAGATGATTGGCGGTGTGGAAGGAGCAGATCCTGCAAGCGTTATTTTTGATGGAATCAATGCAGCAAAGTCAAGAAAGGCAGATGTTCTATTGTGCGATACGGCAGGACGGCTTCATAATAAGAAAAATCTGATGGAAGAATTAAAGAAGATGAACCGCATTATTGACCGGGAATTTCCGCATGCCCATCGGGAGAATCTGCTTGTTCTGGATGCTACAACAGGGCAGAATGCTATGATGCAGGCGAAGGAATTTGCGGAAGCGGCAGATCTGACGGGAATCATTCTGACGAAGATGGATGGTACAGCGAAGGGCGGTATTGCAGTGGCAATTCAGTCCGAGCTTGGCATTCCGGTAAAATACATTGGTGTTGGAGAACAGATAGAAGATCTGCAGAAATTTGATTCCGACCAATTTGTGGATGCATTATTTGATATAATGTGAGTGTCAAAAGTTCATTTGAGGTTCTATTTTGTGCAATGTGCCATGAAGGAGATTATAAAAATTGACTTTTTGACATTCGCATCTTGATGTAGAATTATCATTATAGGAAAGGCAATAAAAAGGGAAGAAAGGCAGGATATGGGTATGGAGTCAGAAAAGATGCTGACATTGGAAAAATTTGAGGAGGCTTCAGAGATTGTTAAGCAGGTAACACTGGAAACAAAACTGGTTTATAGTGATTACTGGAGTGCTGCAACAGGAAATAAGGTTTATCTGAAACCCGAAAATCTCCAGTTTACCGGTGCGTATAAGGTCAGAGGAGCTTATTATAAGACAAGTACATTAAGTGATGAGGAAAAGAGCAGGGGGGTCATTACTGCTTCTGCCGGAAATCATGCACAGGGAGTTGCCTATGCAGCCCAGCGTAATGGCTTAAAAGCAACCATTGTCATGCCGACGACAACGCCGCTGATCAAGGTGAACAGAACAAAAAATTTCGGGGCAGAGGTTGTTCTGTATGGAGATGTTTATGATGAGGCATGTGCCCATGCTTATGAGCTTGCCGAAAAGCATGGATATACCTTTATCCATCCTTTTGATGATCTGACGGTTGCAACCGGACAGGGAACTATTGCAATGGAGATTATAAAGGAACTTCCGCTGGTTGATTATATTCTGGTGCCAATCGGAGGAGGCGGACTGGCAGCCGGTGTTTCTACGCTGGCGAAGCTGTTAAATCCGAAGATCAAAGTAATTGGTGTAGAACCTGCAGGTGCAGCCTGTATGAAGGCATCCATTAATCGTGGTGAAGTTACGACCCTTCCACAGGTAAATACCATTGCTGACGGTACCGCTGTAAAGACGCCTGGAACAAAGATTTTCCCGTATATCCAGGATAATATTGATGATGTGATCACCGTAGAGGATGAGGAACTCATTGTTGCTTTTCTGGATATGGTAGAAAACCATAAGATGATCGTTGAAAATTCCGGACTTCTGACCGTGGCTGCATTAAAGCATCTGGATGTCAAAGATAAGAAAGTGGTTGCTATATTAAGCGGTGGTAATATGGATATTATCACGATGTCATCTGTTGTACAGCAGGGGCTGATCTTTAGGGATCGTATCTTCACCGTATCTGTTCTTCTGCCGGATAAGCCGGGAGAACTTTGCCGTGTATCCGGATTGATTGCAGAGGAAAATGGCAATGTTATCAAGCT
>JBJELZ010000099.1:0-2441 GCA_051879415.1 Lachnospiraceae bacterium | reverse complement strand
GTGGATACTCTCACATTTTATTTTTTTAGCAACCAACTAAAACTTTACTCTATTGGCGACAAGTAAATTGACAGTAATGCAAAATACAATTAAAATGAGTAGGTAAAAAGTTCTACCAAGAGGACGGATGACTTATGGAAATACAGACAAAACAGATTTTTATATCTTTTTCTTCTAAGGAAAGCAATGAAGCGACGCGTGTCTGCGAATTACTGGAACACAATGGCTTTTCCTGTTTTATTTCCTTACGGGATCTGATTGCCGGGGAGGAATATGCCGCACAGTTAGTTGATAATATTGCAGGCTGCAAGGCCGTTGTTTTATTGCTTTCAAAGGCATCCAACCAGTCTCCTCATGTTCTTCGTGAAGTAGAATACGCTGTCAGCAATTGCATTCCCATTCTGGTATATACCCTGGAAGAATGTGAGCTGTCCAAATCCATGAAATATTACCTGACGACACACCAGTGGATTCCCAATGTGACCGACCGAGACCAGCGCCTGCTGGAAGGGGTGCAGCATGTCATGGAAAATAATACATCCGACAATTCTATCCCTGAAAAGCCAGCTTTGTCTGCACCCGGAAAGTTTCCTAAATTTCTTCCGGCTGTGGCAGTCGGACTCCTTATTTGCTGCCTTATATTTATCCTTGTCCGTATGATTTCTGTGGCACCGGATGATGGAGGTTCTTCCCATGCCATTTCAGAAAATGGAACGGAAAATAAGTATTCTCTTGGGGATACCCTTACCTTTGGTACCTATAACGGAGAGCCTATAGAATGGCGTGTTATCCGAATTAATGATGACAATACACTGATGTTGATTTCAAAATATATCTTAAGTATGAAAACCTTTGATGCGGCAGAATGCGGCACCTATAATTCCTATGAAGGTGTTGACTACTGGTCCTATGACAATCACATTATAGAAGATGATTCTCTGGCAGTTTTAGTCCGCGGAAATAATGACTGGAGCACCAGCAACATCCGGACCTGGTTAAACAGCGATGCCGAAGTAGTAAATTACGAAGATCAGGCGCCTACGCGAAATGCCGTAGGACTGAACTTTTATAGCAGTGAACCGGGATTTCTTTATCCCTTTACGCAGGAAGAACGCAATGCGCTGATTCCTGTAACCCATACGTCTCCCGCCAATTCCCTTAGTGTGGATGCAGAGAATGGACTGGTAGAGACAACTGATTTTGTCTTCCTGTTGTCATCCGGTGAACTGGATCTGTTAAAAGAGGCAGGCATGTCCATCTATGCAGAGCCATCAGAAGCCTGCAAAGAAAATGATCATGATCCTGCCAATTATGAATCCTTTGTAACGAATTATCATGTAGAAAATTATTATTGGTGGCTCAGGGACAATCCCGGAGAGGAGATCAACCACGCTTATGTGGTTGTTACACCTTACGAAGAAGACTATGAGGTTGTCTCCTGCAGCGTCGGTGTCTGTTCCTATGGCATACGTCCCGTAATCTGTGTGGATGCATCAAGTATACCATCCCCGGAATAATCAGCGATGATTCTTTTTGCGTTCTTCCACCATCTTTACAAACCACTCTACCATAGCCGGGTCCTGGTGTGAGAAGAAGGAACTTGCAGCAGTGTCCATTGCAGCAATTGTATTCATCTCATCTTCTGTCAGTTCAAAATCAAATACATTAAAGTTCTCCACCATTCTGTCATAATGGGTCGATTTCGGGATAACGACAATACCTCTCTGGATCTGCCATCTGAGCATTACCTGTGCAGTTGTCTTTCCATGTTTTGCACCGATTGCCTTGATCGTCTCGTTATCAAAGGTACCACCGCGGCCCTCTCCAAATGGTGCCCACGCTTCTAACTGGATTCCATACTTGTCAGCGTACTCCTTAAGGTGCTTCTGCTGATTGAAAATATGAATTTCCATCTGGTTAATCATTGGCTTGATTCGATTGAAGGAAGCAAACTCTACCATTCGATCCACATAGAAATTTGAAATCCCAATCGCTCTGATTTTTCCTGCCTCATACAACTCTTCAAGTGCTCTCCATGCTCCATAGGCATCTGAGAACGGCTGATGCAAAAGCACAAGATCAAGATAATCTGTCCGCAGCTTTCTCATGGATTCTAATACGGAAGCCTTGGCATTTTCATAACCATAATGTTCAAGCCATACCTTCGTTGTCAAAAAGATTTCTTCCCTTGGTATGCCGGACTCCTGGATGGCCTCGCCAACCTCTTCCTCGTTAAAGTAGCTCTGTGCAGTATCAATGCTTCTATAGCCTGCCTTAAGGGCATTTAATACGCACTCCTTACACTCTTCTTTTGTTACCTGATATACGCCATATCCGAGGATTGGCATCTTAACACCATTAGATAATGATACATATTGCATAGCAAACCTCTCTATACTTTCTTATTTATTTTGCACAAAAAAGCCTGTATTTTAGCCATT
>JBJELZ010000098.1:0-11643 GCA_051879415.1 Lachnospiraceae bacterium | reverse complement strand
AAATTCAGAGTTTCCTTATGGACGTAACTGGTGTACAATGTAAGTATTATAGGTTTCCTGGCGGAAGCAGCACTACGGTTTGTCATGTAGATATGAATGAATGTATTGATTTCCTGGGACAACAGGATGTTGTATATTTTGACTGGAATGTAGCCAGCGGGGATGCAACCAGGGATTATGTTGGCGTCAATCAGATTGTCAATAATGTCATGGGACCGATTGAGAATAATAATTGGAATACGTATGTGGTTCTGATGCATGATGCATCAGGAAAGGAAACCACAGTAGAAGCATTGCCGATTATATTGGAAAGACTGCTGGCAATGGATGATATAGTGATCGTCCCGATTACCGATTCGGTAAATACAGTGCAGCATGTTTTACCGGAAGAAGAAAATACAACGGAGGACTAAGATGGGATTTTTTCAGGATTTAAAAGAGGATTATGCAACAGCAGTAGATGAGTTGCTTGGAACAGAACCTAAATACCAAAAGGAGCCTGAGATGGAGCAGGAAATGCTGGATTTGGAAGGTATGATGTCGGAGACAGATACAGCCGATGAGGCATTTGATGAAGCAATAGAAGAAATTGAGGAAATGGATGATATGAATGATACGGATTCTGAGGAAGAAATGACTCTGGAGTCCGAAATTATTCAGCAGACAGCGTCTGAGCTTGCCGGGTTAGAAGAAACGGAACTGGAAGCAGATGATATTTCTTCTAAAGGGTCTGAGCCGGAAGAAGGTATTGAGGAAGAAGACAATATTGCCGGAGAAGACGAAATCGAAGTAGAGAATATTATGGATTCTGATGAAAACATGGACGAAGAAGATAATACTCTCATGAAGAATGAAACAGAGACAGAGGAGGAAATTTCGGAAATGGAGACAGTAGAGGATAAGGAGAATGAAAAACAGGAAACGTCAGCACCGGTCAAAGCGGTAATTCCTGAGCTTGAGCAATTAGCAGGGGAGGATGCTTCTGCAGAAGAAACTGTTTCGGATGAGACAGCTGTCATTACCAGTGGAATGAAGATTGTCGGGAATATCAAGAGTAATGGAAATCTTGATCTGGAAGGAGTTGTTGTCGGCAATATAAAAATTGCAGGAAAGGCCAATATCTTTGGTGAAGTTAATGGGGATACCCATGCAGGTAATGTATATGCAGACAGTGCACAGATTACGGGAGCGGTTACAGCGGAAGGTTCCGTGAAGGTTGCACAAAGTTCTGTTATTATTGGTGATATCACTGCAACAAGTGCTGTGATTGCAGGTGCAGTCAAAGGAAATATTGATGTACATGGTCCGGTTATTCTGGACTCTACTGCAATTGTTATGGGTGATATTAAATCGCAGTCGGTACAGATTACTTCCGGTGCAGTGATTGAAGGCTTATGTTCCCAGTGCTATGCAAAAGTAAGTCCTGCATCATATTTTGAACAGTTAGAAAAGAAATAAGGGAGAGGGCAGTCTGACATGAGAATTTTGTTGAAGCTTAGTGGTGAGGCGTTATCCAAGGAAGGAAAGCGGTACGATGATGAGGTAATTACAGGAATTGCTCTTCAGATCAAGGAATTGTTAGAGCATCAGTACCAGATTGGAATTGTGATTGGCGGAGGAAATTACTGGCGTGGAAGAACCAGTGAAAATATTGACAGAACCAAAGCAGACCAGATTGGAATGCTGGCTACGGTTATGAACTGTATTTATGTATCGGAGATTTTCAGATCCCAGGGAATTGAAACAGAGATTATGACACCGTTTATCTGTTCCACATTTACAAAGCAGTTTTCCAAGGATGCAGCAGTGGAAAGTTTTCGGTGCGGAAAGGTTGTATTCTTTGCCGGTGGCACCGGACATCCTTATTTTTCAACGGATACCGGGGTATTACTGAGGGCAATTGAGGTGGATGCAGACGGAATTTATCTGGCGAAGGCTATTGATGGAGTTTATGATGATGATCCCAGAAAGAATCCGGCAGCAAAGAAATATGATGAAGTGTCAATTGATGAAGTTATAGAGAAAAATCTGCAGGTAGTCGATATGACAGCATCCATTATGGCACGGGAAAATAAAATGCCCATGTGGGTATTTGATCTGACAGAAAAGAACAGTATTTTGAATGCGGTAAGCGGTCAGTTTACCGGTACAAGAGTAACGGTATCATAAAATATTCTGGAAAGGAAAAAATAAAAATGGACGATAAGGTAAAAGTTTTAGAAGAGAAAATGAAGAAAGCATATGATTATCTTGTTTCTGATCTGGCAACAATTCGTGCCGGACGTGCCAATCCGCATGTGCTTGACAAGTTAAAGGTTGATTATTACGGTACCCCGACACCGATTCAGCAGGTAGGGAACGTTACCGTGCCGGAACCCAGAATGCTTCAGATTGCACCATGGGAAAAATCACTTATTAAGGAGATTGAAAAAGCAATTCTTACTTCTGATATCGGTATTACACCGACCAATGACGGGTCTGTGATTCGTCTGATTTTCCCGGAACTGACAGAGGAACGCAGAAAAGATCTTGCAAAAGATATCAAGAAAAAGGGAGAGGAAGGAAAAGTTGCAATCCGTAATATCAGACGTGATGGCAACGATTCCTTTAAGAAGCTTGCCAAGACGGATGTTTCCGAGGATGAGATTAAGGGACTGGAGGAAGAACTTCAGAAACTCACAGATAAGTATATTAAGGATATTGATAAGGCAGTAGAAGAGAAGGCTGCTGAAATTATGAAAGTGTAATCCGAAAGGGCTGGGCTTAAGTATGGAACCAAATAAATCCACAAATGTTCCAAGACATCTTGCTGTGATTCTTGACGGAAACGGCCGCTGGGCAAAGAAGAAAGGGATGCCGCGTAATTATGGGCATGCCCAGGGAAGTAAAAATGTGGAAGATATGTGTGAAATCGTTTATAATATGGGAATTGAGTATTTTACGGTTTATGCATTTTCCACGGAAAACTGGAACCGGCCGGAGGATGAGGTCGCAGCACTGATGCGGCTTTTACGGGATTACATGAAAAACTGCATCAAGCGTGCCAGCAAGAACAATATGAAGGTACGTGTAATCGGTGACAAATCCCGTTTGGCAGAAGACATCCGCTTAAGTATTGAAGAACTGGAAGAAGCAACCAGGGAAAATACGGGATTGAAATTCACTATTGCAATTAACTATGGCAGTCGTGATGAAATCATACGTGCAGTCAGGAAGATCGGAGAGAAGATTGCTGCAGGAACCATGGCACCACAGGAGATTACTGAGGAGTTGATAGCCGGGGAACTGGATACAGCAGGAATGCCTGATCCCGATCTATTAATCAGAACCAGTGGAGAGCAGAGAATTTCAAATTTCCTGTTATGGCAGCTGGCGTATACGGAATTTTATTTTACACCGGTTTACTGGCCTGATTTTAATAAAGAAGAGCTGGAAAAGGCTGTAGAAGCATATAATAACCGTGACAGAAGATACGGAAAAGTATAATTACAGGAGGAAGCTGTGTGAAAGTCAGAATAATCAGCGGTGTGACCTTTGCACTCCTTATGTTATTTGTTGTTTGGATGGGAGATGCAGTACTCGCAGTTGCGTGGTGCATAGTGTCTGTAATTGCATATCTTGAGATGGCAAATGCAACACAGGTTGCATTGCCGGGTGAAAATAGCAAGAGAAAGTTAAATGCGATAGAATGGCTTTCTGTGGCTGGAATTGTTTGTTATTATGCCATTGTATATTTTACCGGAAATCCGTTATGGGAGATGCTGACAATTATATTTCTGTTAATTCTCACAATGATGATCTATGTCTTTACGTTTCCTAAATATAAGGCAGAACAGATCATGCATTCTTTTTTTGCGTTTGTCTATGGACCGGTTATGATTTCTTTTTCCCTGATGACCAGAATGATGAGCAATGAACTGGATACTCCGTATTATAACATTGGTTTTTTTGCTGCATGGATGATTTTTATCTCAGCATGGGCTTCTGATACCTGTGCTTATTTTGTGGGTGTAACTTTGGGAAAGCATAAAATGGCTCCACATTTAAGCCCCAAAAAGTCTATTGAGGGGGCAATCGGAGGTGTTCTCGGTTCAACGATTGCAGGTGCATTGTATGGTTGGATTTTACAGTTTTATCATATCCTTCCCGGAAAAGAAATATGGATTTTTGCACTGCTTGGTATGTGTGGCAGTGTGGTGGCACAGATTGGCGATCTTGCAGCTTCGGCTGTGAAGCGTAATTTCAATATTAAAGACTACGGAAAATGTATTCCGGGGCATGGCGGTGTATTGGACCGTTTTGACAGTGTGATTTTTACATCCCCGTTAATTTATGTGTTGGCATTAGTCTTTTTAGGGTAGCATGAGCAGATGCCGGAGGCATAAGCGTAGATGAAAATATGCTTATGCTTCCGTCATTTTCATAATAGTAGAATATTGGACAGGATGGAAAGAATATAATGGCAAAGGAAGAAACAGCAGATAGAAATACAGGCACAAAAAAGAGGCTTGTTATACTTGGTTCCACAGGTTCCATCGGGCGGCAGACACTGGAGGTGGTTCGGGAGCAGGAAGGACTGGAGATTATTGCTCTTGCGGCGGGAACCAATGTATCTCTTATGGAGGAACAGATTCGTGAATTTCATCCTATGTATGCTGTTATGTGGGAAGCAGTTGCAGCTGAGCAGCTTAAGATTCAGGTGGCAGACTGCAATGTGAAGGTATTGACCGGGATGGAAGGGCTGCTGGAAATTGCTTCTCTGGAGGAATATGATGTGTTAGTAACTGCAATTGTGGGAATGATAGGTATAAGACCGACAATTGCTGCGATTCAGGCCGGAAAGACCATCGCGTTGGCCAATAAAGAAACACTTGTGACAGCAGGACATATTATTATCCCGATGGCAGAGGAAATGGGAGTCTCCATTTTGCCGGTGGATTCGGAACACAGTGCAATTTTTCAGTCTATGAACGGGGAACCGGTGGAGCGTATCCGCAAGATCTGGCTGACGGCATCCGGTGGTCCATTCCGCGGAAAAAGCTGTGATGAACTGGTTAAAGTCAGGGTAGAAGATGCCCTGAAGCATCCCAACTGGTCTATGGGAAGAAAGATTACGATTGATTCAGCAACCATGGTAAATAAAGGGCTGGAAGTCATGGAGGCAAAATGGCTGTTCCATGTGGACTATGATCAGATTCAGGTAGTGGTACACCCACAATCCATAGTGCATTCCATGGTAGAATATGTTGATGGGGCTGTAATAGCCCAGCTGGGAATCCCGGATATGAAACTTCCGATTCAGTATGCTTTGTTTTATCCGGACAGGAGACCTTCTTCCCAGAAAAAGTTGGACATTTCGATGCTATCAAAGCTTACATTTGAGGAACCGGACTGGAATACCTTTGCCGGACTGCGGCTGGCGCTGGAGGCAGGCAAAGCAGGTGGAAGTATGCCGACTGTTTATAATGCAGCCAATGAAAAAGCGGTCAGTCTCTTTTTAAACGGTAAAATTGCCTTTCTGGAAATTCCGGAAATTATTGAAGAATGTATGGAACATCATAAAAAAATTGAACATCCTGATGTGGAGCAGATTCTTGCCACAGAGCAGGAGACTTATGAATTTATTTTGTCATCTAAGGAGTGAATATAATCTTGCCATCAATGGTCTGGACGATTATTTCGTTTATCATTATTTTTTCAGTTGTTGTAATTGCACATGAATTCGGTCATTTCCTGATCGCCAGGCAGAATGGAATTCAGGTGAATGAATTTGCCATCGGTATGGGACCGGTGATTTATAAGAAAGTGTTCGGGACAACGCGCTTTGTTATTCGTCTGCTTCCCATTGGCGGTGCCTGCATTTTTGAAGGCGAGGACGGAAACTATGAGGGAGAAGAGGAGCAGGAGAAACAGGATGAGATTGCCAGGGAAGGTACCTTTTCGGCAGCACCGGTCTGGGGTCGTATTGCAACTGTAATTGCCGGACCGTTGTTTAATATTATACTGGCTTATCTTTTGTCTTTGTTTCTTTGTTGGTTTTGTGGGTCAGATCTTCCAATCATTTCAGGTGTAACAGAAGGGTATCCTGCTGAAGCGGCCGGAATGCAGGCAGGAGACTGTATTATCAAAATAAATCATCAGCGGATTCATCTTTGGCGTGAGGTCAGCGTGCTTTCCTATCTAAGCGATGGGAGTCCGATAACGGTTGCTTATGAAAGAGACGGACAGCAGTATGAGACGGTGATTACACCGGCTTATGATGCAGAAGCAGACCGGTTTCGGCTTGGGTTTTCAGGCGGTAAAGAATATATTGCGTGTAACAATCTAAAGGTCTTTGAATACAGCTGGTATGAGGTTCGTTACTGGTTGCTTACGACGGTGCAGAGTCTTGGATATATGATACAGGGTAGGGCTTCAGCAGATGATATTGCAGGACCGGTTGGTGTGGCAACCGTTATTGACGATACAATAGAGCAGACAAAAGAGTATGGCGCATTTACTGTATTTCTTAATATGATGAATATTGCAGTTTTGCTTAGTGTGAATCTTGGAGTATTGAATCTGCTTCCGGTTCCCGCACTGGATGGCGGAAGGCTGGTATTTTTACTGATTGAGGCAGTCCGGGGAAAACCGATACCACCGGAAAAAGAAGGTCTGGTTCACATGATCGGATTTGTGTTGCTGATGCTTTTGATGGTATTTGTGCTGTATAACGATATTATGAGAATTTTCAGATAATAATGTCCGTTGAAAGAAGAAATTTGTTATAAAATATTGAATCTGCTTTATGAAGATGATATGATATTTTCATAAAGCAGATTTTTCTTTTGGGTCGAAAATAAGACTTCATTTATAATTTGAACATATCTATATTCATTTCGGAAAATTCATGCTTTAGATCACCAAACATTAATTTAAAGCAGGAGTTTTCAAATAATGAATACGTCATTTGATTTTGTAACTCCTGCGGACAGGAGGTTGACAATGAAAAATGACGTAGACATGAGTGTCTATCTGGAGGACAACGAACGATATGCTGATTTGGTAAATGTATCAGGAAAGATAGACGGACGAAAGATCAGGGCTGAGGATGTGCAGCCCTATGAAACGAAACTTTTTTATCGAATAGAAAAGAAGCTTCAGCGGATGCGTTTCTCAAAACAACGTGATACTGTGAGACGAATTATTTTTGGAGTTAATGTTGTAATTACAGAAGTTGAACTGCAGGAGACCATTGATTACTCCTATCCCCTTAGAGATATGGGATATACCTATGGTGAATATGAACAGCAGGCAAGAAAAATTCGAAAAAAGGTCAGAGCCCAAAAAAGAGGATTAACCAATGGTGAATACCTTTATGGATTTAAGCAACAAAGTAGGTTACGCCCAACCGTAATCTTCTTGTTATATTTTGGTATAGAGAAATGGGATGGTCCAACCTGCATTCATGATATGCTGGATTTTACCGATGTACCGGATGAAATAAAAAGATTGGTTCAAAACCATTACATTCATCTGATTGATGTTCATCGCATGAAGGAGGAAGAACTGGAACTTTTTCGGACGGATGTAGGAAAAGTCTTTCGATTAATTAAGAATTCGGAAAATAAGAATGGTCTCAAAGAGGTTGTTGAGAATGATCCATATTACTCCAGTATGGATAAGGATGCGTATCTGGTTGCAGCCAATTATATCCAGGCAGAAGCGTTGTTGGATTATGAAAAATATGAGAACGAGGGAGGATACGATATGTGTACAGGACTTAAAGAATGGTTAGAAGATGAAAGAATGGAAGGTATAAGCCAAGGCATAATTCAAGGCAAAATCCGCCTACTGGTGGATCTGGTAAATGATAAAGTCATCAATATTAATGAAGCTGCCAAGCGGATGGAAGTAACGGAAGAAGAGTTTCTGGAGATAATGGAGGAAGAATTGCGCACCAGAAGATAAAATGGTGAAGTAAGTCTATTATTTTATATTCTAAAATGTACTTGCTTTTTTCTAATTAGCAACATATAATTACTCTAAAACATTTCAAATTTAGTTCAACGGTTGTTCAGACCGGCTGCAGAAATGCAGTAATTATCCGGAAATTGAGTAAACAGAACAAAAGAATATTTTTACGCAAAGGGGATGATTTTGGCGTGCAGACGTATGGCTGCTTATATGAAAAGGGACTTCGCATCTCTAATCAGGATTCTATTGCTCTGCATAAAATAATAACCCGGTATGGGGAAGTGGTGCTGGCAGTTTTGTGCGATGGTTTGGGCGGTATGGAAGAAGGAGAGACAGCATCAGGATATGTGGTGGAAGAAATGAGCTGCTGGTTTTATAAGGAACTGCCGGGACTTTTGGAAAGACGGGCAGGAAAAAGAAGGATTGGAAGGGCTATTTTCAGAAAACTATTTTATCTGCATCTACAGTTAAAGCAATATGGAAAAGAAAAGGGAATTCAGACAGGGACAACGGTCAGTATCCTGTTTGTGACGGAGCGGTGGTATCTTGTCTGTCATGTAGGGGATTCTGCTGTTTACAGCTTGCAGGGGAACAAGATCAAAAGACTGACAAAGATTCATGGGGATGCGGTGTCAACCTTGGAACGCTGTATCGGACTTGGAAAATATGATTCGCCGGATCTTATTTTTGGCAGGGTAAAGAAGAATATGGGATTCCTTCTGACCAGTGATGGATTTTATCACAGATTGACTTTGAAAGAGATATCAGATGCATTTGCAGACAGACCACTGGCGGCTACGGAGAGGATAGAAAAACGGCTGGCTGCATTGGCTGCAAAGGCGTCACAAAGAGGAGAAACAGATAATATTTCAGCGATTTATCTGGAATAAGGGGATTAAGAAGAAAAAGGAGGGACGAAAAGATGGAGGAATTGATCAAAGGAATGCAATTGGGAAAATACAAAATCATAAGACCTCTTGGAACTGGAGGGGGAGGAACGGTTTATCTTGCTGAAGATATCATTCTAAAGAAATGTTATGCGGTCAAAATCGGTGAACGAAAGGTGATACAGGAGGAAGCGGAACGGATGAAGCTGATCACGGACCGGAGATTTCCCTATCTTGTTGACGTGGTAGAAGTTCCGGTGGCAGGAAGCATGGAGGGAAATGCAGAATCAATTCTTTTGGGAATTGTTATGGAATATATTGAAGGAGCTACCTTAGAGGAATATATCAGGCATCATGCACCGCTTAGTGAACAGCAGGCACTTGTTCTGATAAAGCAGATTGCGGAACTGGTTGGATATCTTCATTCTCTGCGCCCTGCACTGATTTATCGGGATTTAAAACCGGCTAATCTGATCCTGCAGCCGGATGGAAAGTTAAGAGCATTGGATTTTGGAGCATCACTTCAGGGATTTGGAAGAGTATCAGGGATTTATTCTTATGGTACTTATGGATATTGTGCACCGGAACAAAGGACAGGCGAAGAGCTTACACCGGCATGTGATATCTATGCCTGCGGAGTTATTCTGTTTTATATGCTGACCGGAATCGATCCGGCAAAACCGCCCTATGGAATTGCTCCGCTTACAGAGGTGTCCCTGACTGCTTCTCCGGTGCTGGAGGAGATCATTAATACCTGCTGTCGGAAAAGACCGGTGGAGAGATATCAGGATGGAAATGTTCTGCTGGCTAAATTAAAAACAGTGTCGACGAGAAAGGAAGAAATGAAAGATCATGCAATGTTGGCAGGATATTATCTCACACTGTTTTCAACAGCTGCATATACAGGTTGGGGGATCTATAAACTTTTTACCGGAAGCAGGGAGCAGACATCATTGATTATTGGTATCACTGCGCTGTGCATGATGACATATCTGATGCGGAAGTTGATTGTAGAAAAACATATCAGGAAACATTTTATTAAAAAGAGAGAGTGGAATCTTCTTTATACGGAAAAAAAGACCATCGGTCTTTGGATGCTGGTTATGACGATATTTCTTGTGACGGGGTGTATCAAACAGGAGGTGCCTGAAAGACTTCCGGTTTATGTCAGTGATGTTTTTGGACAAAATATTCTGATACGTGATGGATGTGAATATGAAACAAAGGGTGACCTGAATTTCTGCCTCCCGACAGAGGAAGGAGGATATTATGAAATTTATTTTTACAAGCTGGATGCCCATCATGTGGTTGAAAAAGAACAGATGTTCCTGATTAGGTAATTGTAAAAAAAGAGCAGGGTGTGGTATAATGGACGAAAAGAGCAGAGAGATGAGCGTCACAAATAGATTTGATGGCTGACGCTCCGGAATGGAGATTAATATGCATCATGATATGACAAAGGTAATTCATATAGGAGACCGTGTGATTGGAGGTGGAAATCCTGTTTTAATCCAGTCCATGACAAATACCCCGACTGAGGATGTAGAGGCAACGGTTGCACAGATTCTGAGGCTGGAAGCGGCAGGCTGTGAGATCATCCGCTGTACGGTACCCAATGAAGCGGCAGCAAAGGCTCTCGGAAGTATAAAAAGCAGAATTCATATACCATTGGTGGCAGATATTCATTTTGATTATAAGATGGCAATTGCAGCCATGGAGAATGGTGCTGACAAAATCAGGATTAATCCCGGTAATATTGGCGGGGAAGAGAAGCTTAGGGCGGTTGTTGCTGTTGCAAAGGAGAGAAATATACCGATCCGTGTAGGTGTCAACAGTGGTTCCCTGGAGAAGGAGCTGGTTGAAAAATATCATGGAGTTACCGCAGAAGGAATTGTGGAAAGTGCTCTGGATAAGGTAAGGATGATTGAGAAAGCCGGTTATGACAACCTGGTCATCAGTATTAAATCATCGGATGTCCTGATGTGTGTCAAAGCCCATGAAATTATTGCACAGAAGACAAATTATCCGCTTCATGTCGGTATTACAGAGGCAGGAACTCTGACGAGGGGAAATATTAAATCCTCTGTCGGACTTGGTATTATTCTGTATCAGGGAATTGGAGATACCATCCGTGTATCGTTGACCGGAGATCCGGTAGAAGAAGTAAAGTCGGCAAAGATGATTCTTCGTACCCTTGGACTTCGAAAAGGCGGTATTGAGGTTGTCAGCTGCCCGACCTGTGGAAGAACGAAGATTGATTTAATCGGACTTGCCAATCAGGTGGAAACGATGGTGGAAGAATTTCCGCTGGATATCAAGGTTGCAGTGATGGGCTGTGCCGTCAATGGACCTGGAGAAGCAAAAGAAGCAGATATAGGCATTGCAGGAGGACAGGGAGAAGGTCTTCTGATTAAGCACGGAGAGATTATAAAAAAGGTTCCGGAGAATCAGCTCCTTGAGACGCTCCGGTATGAATTACAGCATTGGAAGGAATAGGGCACACAGGCAGAAGGCTGGAAAGGTGATGTTTCATGAATAAGTTCAGGGAAGTATTTGAACCATTGAATATAAAGCAGGATCTTTATGATGTTTTTGCCGATACGGATGTAGAACGTATCGTTATGAATAAAGGACAGAAGGTGATGCGGATTTATCTGGTTATGGAACGCCTGATTCAAAAGCATTACCTCTATGATATGGAAAACCAGCTGGCAAGAAATCTGTTTCAGGATAATGAAACAAAAGTAAAAATATGTGAAACATACCAGCTCCCGGAACAATATACGATTTCTTATATACT
>JBJELZ010000097.1:0-11757 GCA_051879415.1 Lachnospiraceae bacterium | reverse complement strand
GATAAGACCATCGGTGACTATTTCAATCTATCCATCAATGAACAGGAAGCAAGTGCTATCCGCCAGATGTTTACATGGTACACCGAGGAAGGCTTTGGTGGATCCAAGATTGCTAATATGCTTAATGACCATGGCATCAAAACAAAACGAGGGAACAACTGGAGCCAGAATTCGGTATGCCGTATTTTGACCAATGAGATATATACCGGTAAGATTATTAATGGCAAAGAAGAAATCGCTGATTTCCTGACCGGGCAGAGAAAAGAAAAGGATGAATCTGAATGGCTGGTAACTGTTCGTCCGGAACTTCGTATTATTGATGATGAAACTTTTGATAAGGCTCAGGATATTTTAAAAGGTCGTCATGACTCTTTTAAACTGACACATGAACGCCAGAGCAACAAGTATTTGTTCTCTACACTAATTAAGTGCAAGGATTGTGGGTGGTCTTTTCGTAGAACGGTTCGTCAGTACAAGAATACTTATGTACGATGGGTATGCTCCGGCCATAATGGGCGTGGTGCGGATAGCTGTCCGAATGCGGTGACGGTGGATGAGGAAGAACTGATTCAGGTATTGCAGGAGTACTTTCAAGATGTGCTCAGCAAGAAGAAAAAAGTAATCGACCATGTAATCAAGGAATTCCAACGTGTTTACAAAGCGAAAGATGAGAATATCGAGTACGAAAAGGAGTTAAACGCTGAATTAACCAAGCTGCGTAAGGCACGTGAGAAATATATGGACATGTATACTGATGATTTAATTTCCCGAGAGGAATTAAATGAGAAAATCGGAGGTATGAGAAAAGAGATTGAGCGATTGGAAAATGAGCTGAAAATGGTGTCATATCATTTGACTAAGGGGGAGCAATTAGAAGCAATTTTGAACAGCACCTTTAAACAGATGGAAGATATTACAGATGTTCACGAAATGACCAACACTCAGCTCAAACGCCTAATTCAAAAAATTGAAGTGGATAAGGATGGAAATGTAGATATTTATCTGCGTCTCATTGGTGACTTAGGACTTGATGAAACTGTGCTTATCGAAGGAACAGAGAACACAGACGAAAGAGTAGAAGGTATAGAAGAAACCGCAGAAAACAGTCTCAAAACAACTGTAAACAAAACCACTCCAAAATGTATCGACGATACATAAGGATGTTGCCGAAAGGCTGATTCAGATCGACCCTGCTCTTGCTAAGGATGTCAGAAAGGTGTTGGACATCAATAAGTCAGAGCGCCATATCCGGGGCGGAATGGCAACGAAGGAAAAATATCTGCATCTGCATTGTTAATTTACCGAAAGAAAATATTGCGGAAGGGCAAGCCATCTGAGGATGGCTTTTTTCCGTATTGATACGCGGATTCATGGTAATTTAATAGCTTGCAATATTTTTACTTCCGTATATAATTTATATCATGGGATGAAGGCTGCATTTTAAGAAAGGGGCAAGTTTTTTAATTATGGCAAGAGACATACAGGGGCTGCGCATTATCATTGTTGGATGCGGCAAGGTCGGAGCGACGCTGGTGGAACAGCTCAGTAAGGAAGGTCACGATCTGACACTGATTGATAAAAATGCACAGAAGATTCAGGAGCTTACGAATCTTTATGATGTCATGGGCATTGTCGGAAATGGTGCAAGCTACAGCACACAGATGGAGGCAGGAATTGATGAGACGGATCTGATCATTGCGGTGACAGATTCAGATGAATTGAACCTGCTTTGCTGTACTGTTGCAAAGCGTGTTGGAAACTGTGCTGCGATTGCAAGAGTGAGAACGCCGGATTACAGTAAAGAGGTTGACTATCTCAGGGAAAAATTAGGGCTCGCCATGATTATTAATCCGGAGCTGGAGGCGGCAAGGGAGACAGCACGTATTCTTTACCTTCCAACGGCATTGGAAGTCAATTCCTTTGCACATGGACAGGCAGAGCTGATCAAATTTAAAATTCCGGAAGGCAGTATGTTGGACGGATTAGAAATCATGTCCCTTAGTAAAAATATTTCTTCCAAGGTGTTAATCTGTGCAGTGGAACGTGACGGTGAGGTTTATATTCCGTCCGGAAATACCAGACTGCAGAAAGGTGATGTAATCTCCATGGTTGCATCCAGAAAGATGGTCAAATCTTTCCTGGTTGACATTGGATTTAAGACAAGACGTGTAAAGGATACCATGATTATCGGCGGCGGCAAAGCGGCATATTATCTTGCAGTGCAGCTGCTTCACATGGGAATTTCCGTGAAGATCATTGAAAAGAGCCGTGAGCGCTGTGAAGAACTGAGTATTCTTCTGCCCAAGGCAATTATTATCAATGGCGATGGTACGGATGAGGAACTCCTGAAGGAAGAGGGAATCGAAACAGTACAGTCCTTTGTTCCACTGACCGGAATAGATGAAGAAAATATCATGCTTACCCTTCATGCAAGACAGGTATCGAATGCAAAGGTTATTACAAAGCTGAACAGGGTACAGTTTAAAAATGTGATCGGAGAACTGGATCTTGGAAGTGTTATCTATCCAAGGTATATTACCTCGGAGGCAATTATTGCTTATGTCCGTGCCAAGAAGGACTCCAAGAACAGCAATATTGAAACCCTGTATCATATGTTTGATCATCGTGTGGAAGCAATTGAATTTCGCGTAGAGAAACAGTCAGAGGTAACGGATATTCCGTTAATGGAGCTTTCCCTGAAAAAGAATCTGCTGATTTCCTTTATTAATCGTAATGGTACAATCATTATCCCCGGTGGAAATGACTGCATCAGGGTTGGTGATACGGTTATGATCGTAACAACACACACAGGATTTAACGGAATCAAAGATATTTTGAAATAAGGAAGGGCAGAACTGAAATCATGAATGCTTCAATGATCAGATATATACTCGGATATGTGCTAAAAATAGAGGCAGCCCTGATGCTTCTTCCCTGCCTGGTTGCATTGATCTATCGCGAGCAGGAGGGGTGGTACTATCTGGCTGTGGCAGCCGGAGGGCTGCTTCTTGGTGTTCTTGCTACATGGAAAAAGCCGGTGAATTCCGTGTTTTATCTGAAAGAGGGATGTGTTTCGACAGCGCTAAGCTGGATTATTTTAAGTCTTTTGGGATGTCTGCCGTTTTGCCTGACGGGAGAGATTCCTGATTTTACAGATGCACTGTTTGAGACAATTTCCGGTTTTACAACAACCGGTGCAAGTATATTAAGTGATGTAGAGGCGTTGTCTCATACATCGTTATTCTGGCGTAGTTTTACCCACTGGATTGGCGGTATGGGTGTTCTGGTATTCCTGCTTGCCATCATTCCTATGAGTGGTGGTTCCAATATCAACCTGATGCGTGCGGAAAGTCCGGGACCTTCTGTTGGTAAGCTGGTTCCCAAAATGCGCTATACGGCACAGATTCTGTATCTGATCTATTTTGGAATGACGATTCTGGAGATGGTGCTGCTGATCATCGGAAAAATGCCGGTATTTGATGCTGTTACAACAAGTTTTGGAACTGCGGGAACCGGTGGATTTGGAATCAAAAATGACAGTATTACGGGATATTCTTCCTATGTACAATGGGTTGTAACAATCTTTATGATATTGTTTGGCGTTAATTTTAATGCATATTATCTTTTGCTGTTTGGCAAAATAAAGAAGGCATTTGCCATGGAGGAAGTCAGATATTATTTCCTTGTCATTCTCGGTGCCATTGTGATTATTTTTACCAGTTTGTTACGTGCGGGGATTAATGTTGCAGATTCTTTACGGCATGCGGCATTTCAGGTTGCCTCCATTATCACAACAACAGGATTTTCAACGGCAGACTTTGATCTGTGGTCGCAGACCTGTAAGACGGTGCTTGTACTTTTAATGTTTGTGGGTGCGTGTGCCGGAAGTACCGGCGGCGGTATTAAGGTATCAAGATTTATTGTCCTTTTTAAGACAGTGGGAAAGGAATTGAATTCCTATATTCATCCCAAGAGTATCAAAAAAATTAAGATGGAAGGAAAGCCTGTGGAGCATGAGGTAGTGCGGGCGATTAATGTATATTTTATCACGTTTATGATTATTTTTTCCCTTTCGGTATTTCTGATCTCGTTTGAGGGAAATGATCTTCTGACAAATTTTACTGCAGTTACGGCTACGATTAATAATATTGGTCCCGGACTGGAACTGGTGGGGCCGACAAAGAATTTTGGATTTTTCTCTGCATTTTCTAAATATGTGCTGATGTTCGACATGCTGGCGGGAAGACTGGAATTGTTCCCGCTCCTGATCCTGTTCCATCCGGCTGTTTGGAAAGATATGTTTGCAGGGAAGAAGAAAGAAAAATAGACTACATGGAGGAGAATGATGAAAAACGAATTGGTCATTGTCATTGATTTTGGCGGGCAGTATAACCAGCTTGTGGCACGGCGTGTCAGAGAGTGCAATGTGTACTGTGAGATTTATTCTTATAAGACAGACATTGAGACGATCAAGAAGATGAATCCGAAGGGAATCATTCTGACCGGTGGACCCAACAGCTGTTATGAAGAGGGAGCACCAAGTTATTCCAAGGAACTGTTTGAACTGGGCATTCCGGTGCTGGGACTTTGCTATGGGGCGCAGCTGATGAGTCATCTGCTTGGCGGCAAGGTTGAACGGGCAGACCAGAGAGAATATGGAAAGACAGCAATTACGCTGGATACCACGTCTGCACTGTTTGGCGGTAATGCTGCCGGTGTTCTGAACGCAGATGCCCTTTTGGATATGCCTTCAAAGACAAGCTGCTGGATGAGCCATTTTGATTATATTTCCAAGCTGGCACCGGGATTTCGTTCTGTGGCACACACCGATAATACGCCGGTTGCAGCAATGGAAAATGTGGATAAAAAGCTGTATGGAATCCAGTTCCACCCGGAAGTATTGCATACTCCCGAAGGAACCAAGATGCTTTATAACTTTGTGCGTGCTGTCTGTGGCTGCTGCGGTGACTGGAGAATGGATACCTTTGTGGAGGATGCCATTCAAAAGATCCGTGAGAAGGTCGGTGACGGAAAGGTGTTGCTGGCACTTTCCGGCGGTGTCGATTCTTCTGTGGCAGCAGGATTGCTATCCAGAGCCATTGGAAAACAGCTTACCTGTGTCTTTGTAGATCATGGACTCCTCAGGAAAAATGAAGGGGATGAAGTTGAAGCGGTATTCGGGCCGAAGGGAGAATTTGACCTTAACTTTATCCGTGTCAATGCACAGGAGCGTTACTATACAAAACTGGCCGGTGTAACAGAACCGGAAGCTAAGAGAAAAATCATAGGAGAAGAATTTATCCGCGTCTTTGAAGAGGAAGCAAAGAAGGTTGGTGCGGTAGATTTCCTGGCACAGGGAACTATTTATCCTGATGTAGTAGAATCCGGACTGGGTGGTGAATCCGCTGTGATCAAATCCCATCACAATGTCGGAGGTCTTCCTGACTATGTTGATTTTAAGGAGATCATTGAACCGCTTCGTGATCTGTTCAAGGATGAGGTAAGAAAAGCCGGATTGGAACTGGGAATCCCCGAAAAACTGGTATTTCGCCAGCCGTTCCCGGGACCGGGACTTGGAATCCGTATCATTGGCGATGTGACTGCAGATAAAGTAAAGATTGTTCAGGATGCAGACTTTATCTACCGTGAAGAAGTGGACAAGGCGGCAGAAGAATACCGCGCACAGTCCGGCAAACGTCCCGACTGGATGCCGGATCAGTATTTTGCAGCCCTTACCAATATGCGTTCCGTAGGTGTTATGGGTGACGAAAGAACCTATGATTATGCGGTAGCATTAAGGGCAGTCCGGACCGTAGACTTCATGACGGCCGAGAGTGCGGAAATTCCGTTTGAAGTTCTCCAGAAGGTGATGAGCCGGATTATCAATGAGGTCAGAGGGGTGAACAGAGTGTTCTATGATCTGACGAGCAAACCGCCCGGGACGATTGAGTTTGAATAATAAACACAGCTTCAGAAACAGCGAAAACAAGCCGTTTCTGGAGCTTTTTTCTTTTCATTGATACCTATATGATACCTGTTTGGGCAGTACCAGACGTATTTTGGAATACTGCAAAAGGTATTTAAGGTATTTCTATTTCTTACAAATCTTTTTCTTTTCAAAATTTCCCATTTTATAAAAATTCGTAATAATACTACGACTTTTATTTTGAAATTCGGAATATCTCTCGGTTTTATTCAGCTTTTTGATAATTTATCATTTTAGGTGTGGGAGAAATCAACTGCCACTAAGTTGGGCAGTAACTCCTGCTGTATACACCTAAAATGCAGATATAGAAACAGATATTATGTTAAGGGAGCGTATCTTGTCCCCAAAGGGAGCCAGAGAGTGCATTCTCAATCATTGGATTGGGAGGTAAGCTTTACAGAGGAGGCATGAGAACATATTGTTTGCATTTTGCCGGTGAAAGAGAACAGATAGTTCCTAAAATTGAAGCGGTGGCTGCTTTATAATCTGAGCATGGAAGTGGTGTAAAAGACCATGGAGCAAAAAATAGTCCTGCAAAGGCTACTTTTTATGAAAAGATCGTCCTGCGAAGTCGAGAAGGGAGTTTTGAAATGCGTTATCATATTTGCAGAAGGCAAATTTGAGATACATACCGGTACAGCCGGGGAAAGGAGGTGAACCACCTATGGAAAAGAAAATTTTTTACAATGTTGACGAGGTGGCAGAAATGCTGTCCATATCCCGTTCACACGGATACAAGATTATCCGCGAGTTAAACCATGAGCTTCAGGAAAAGGGATACAGAACCATTACGGGTAAGGTTAGCTGTAAGTATTTTGACGAGAAGTTCTATGGTTTGCAGACAGCTTAAGGAAGGAGAGTGAAGCAAATGGCTGCTTACAAGGATGAAGAGAGGGGAACATGGTATGTTTCCTTTCACTACAATGATTGGACAGGCAAGAACAGAAGGAAGCTGAAAAGAGGATTTAAGACCCGTAAGGAGGCACTGGAGTGGGAGCAGAAGTTCCGACTCCAGCAGTCAACCAGTCTGGATATGGATTTCGGTTCCTTTTACAGGATTTATGAGGATGACCTTAAGCCCAAGCTGAAACTGAATACCTGGAAGACAAAGGACACCATATTTAGGAACAGGATTTTACCTTATTTCAAGGATAAGAAGATGAATGAAATCAGTCCGGCTGACATTATCAAATGGCAAAATGCGATTATGAAGCTTAAAACACCGGATGGAAAACCGTTTAAGCCCACTTATCTGAAAACCATTCAGTCGGAGTTTTCGGCACTGTTTAACCATGCCATAAGATTTTATAATCTGCCGGATAATCCCGTGAAGAAAGCGGGAACCATCGGAAAGGGAAAAGCGGATGAAATGGAATTCTGGACGGAGGAGGAATATCTGAAATTCATAGAACAGGTAAAGGATAAATCCGTATCCTATTATGCGTTTCAGGTGCTTTACTGGTGTGGATTAAGAAGTGGAGAGCTGCTTGCACTTACTGCAGCGGATATTGATGTGGAGGGTAAGGTAATACACATTAATAAATCCTACCAGAGAATTGACGGAGAGGATATCATCACCGATCCGAAGACACCGAAAAGCAGGCGGGATATTGTGATGCCGGATTTCCTGGCTGAGGAAATGAAAGAGTATCTTTCAAGCCTGTATGGTTTTACAAGGGACAACAGGATATTTATGATTACCAAATCTTATCTGCACAAGGAAATGACCAGAGGCGCAAAAAAGGCAGGTGTAAAGCGTATTACAATCCACGGACTAAGACATTCGCATATTTCATATCTGATTAACAGAGGCTTTTCAGCGGTTGCCATTGGCAACAGGGTAGGACATGAAAGTCAGAGTATTACCTTTCATTATGCCCATATGTTTCCAACGGAACAGCAGGAGATGGCTGCAGTACTTAACCGTGAATTTTGCGAAAGAACAGGCAGTTTGGAGAAAGGAGTTGACGTAAAATGAGCAACATTCATAAATATCCTACCATTAGTTTCCGCATATCTGACAGGGACAGAAGGGAAATTGAAGCAAGGATAAAAGCAAGCGGGATGCTTAAAAAGGATTATTTTACCCGTTCCTGCATTTATAACAGGATATGTGTGGTGGGTAAGAAAGAAACGGTTTACCGGCTTGTGGAATGCGTAAGGCAGATGCAGGAGGACATGCATATTCTGGCTAAAGAAATATATAGGGATGGACGGATAAAAGGAAAATGTTCACCCGTGGACGGCAGAGAATGTGATGATCTGGATGAACTTGCATTTGATTATGTGGCAATGTTAAATGCTGTCATTGCAGTGCTTGACGGAGCAAAATATCTGTGGGAAAACACGGATGAAAAACAGCCCCATGCATAAACACAGGGCTGTAAGCCATAGGCAAAAGCAGAGCCTTTGCTATATGTACTTCGCAACTACAGTATAACAGAAGGCTCTGCAAATTTACACAATAATTTTAGCGGAGGAAGAACATGGAGGAACAGACACAACTTAAGATGATACAGCTGTCGCAGGTGGAAACACAGATGGTCAGATGGCTGTGGTATCCATTTATCCCATATGGAAAACTCACCATTATTCAGGGTGATCCGGGAGACGGGAAATCAACTTTTATATTAAATATAGCCGCAATGCTGTCGAAAGGACAGGGATTTGATGCTGACATGGAGCAGGAAAATCCCGTGAATGTCATATACCAGACGGCAGAGGACGGACTTGCAGACACGGTAAAGCCACGACTGGAGTCAGCCGGTGCGGACTGCACCAGAATATCCATCATAGATGAGAGTGAAAAGCCGGTATCCATGACAGATGACAGACTGGAGCAGGCAATCAGAAAGGAAAATGCAGGGCTTCTGATATTAGACCCGATACAGGCATATCTTGGATGTGGCACCGATATGAACAGGGCAAATGAGGCAAGGGAGATGACTAAGAAGCTTGGGAGCATTGCAGAGAGGACAGGCTGCGCCATTGTTCTTATCGGTCATATGAATAAGGGCTCCGGTGCAAAGGCGGCATACAGAGGTATGGGTTCCATCGACTTTTATGCTGTGGCACGAAGTGTGTTACTTGTGGGAAGAATTGAAGGTCAGCCAAACATGCGTGCCGTGGTGCAGATAAAAAATAACCTCTCGGCATTCGGACATTCCAAGGCATTTGAGCTGACGGAGGAAGGTTTACGGTGGATTGGAGATTATGAAATAACTGCTGATGAGATTCTTGGAGGCATAGCACCCAAAGCATGCAAGCTTGATATGGCAAAGCAATTTCTTCAGGAGCTTGCGGATTCCAAGAATCTGATAATGAGTAATGAGATTCTTGAACTGGCGGCACAGGAGGGGATATCAAAGAGAACACTGGAAACCGCAAAAAAGGAGCTTGGAATTAAGGCAAAGCGGATTAACGGAAGCTGGTATTGGGATCTGCACAAAAGTGAATAAAGTAACACCGCAACATTGCAGAGTGTCAGACTTTGCATTCTTAGACTGCAAGGTTGCAAAATACAAAGACACTGCGATGTTGCGGTCTTAAGCCGGAAAGGAAGGATTATTATGACAACATTTGAGAAACTTGGAATTGAATATAAAGAGTATGACGGATTGCTGTATCCTGTTTTATCCGTAAGTGAGGAAGCTGTTAAGCCGATTCATATAGGAAAATACGGACGAATGTGGATTGAGTTTATGAAAACGGAACATTCGGACAGATACAGAAATCTTGTGAGGTTCGGACGACTGTGGGATAAGGCAGCGGAGATTGGTGAGGAGGCATATGAGCTGTTGGAGACAATCGAAAGTAAGTGGTTGAGCAGTCATAAGCCAAAGAACAGGCAATCGTTTTGGGAGATGTATCAGTTGCGGACACAGGCGAGGATGATGGCTGAGGAGGCTGTACTGTACCAAGTGATAAGGCAGTATCATTAAGCGTCGGAATATCCGTTTATAAAAGGTGCGACAAAAGGGAGTCAAAATGCAAAAGGTGCGTCAAAAAGTGGAGTCAGAATCGAAAAGGTGCTCCACAAAGTGACTCACCTGTGCTCAGAGTATTTTATGAGGTACGTCACATTTTGACTCACCTTTTGAAAAAGTGCGTCATTTTTTGGAGTACTTTTCGTAAAAGTGCGTCACTTTTTGACGCACCTATATGAAAATACGCAGATATATATTACCCTCGGAGAGCCCCCGATGTTTTGGCTTGCCAAAACTGCTAGGGGGTTATCATCTGTGGCGGAGCAAAGATGATAACAGCATCTCCGGGAGAAGTTACAGATAAGGAGGAGTTGCATGGGAGGTATTTCTTATGTCGCTCATGTGAGCAATGGGAAAAGTGCAATTACCACGAAACAAAAACTGGAAGGAGTGGCAAAGCACAATCTCAGGAAATATAAATCCGACGAGTACAGTGCAGAAAATATTATGCTGCTGTACGGAACGGAAAATCTGGTGAAGGATGTCAAAAAAGTATATCATGATGAATTTGACTGGGTTCTGAAGGAATACAATGACAAACAGACCAGAAAAGACAGAAAGATTTCAGATTATTATGAATATGTATCCGAGAAGTCACAGGATATGGCGGTGGAGATTATCTTTCAGGTGGGAGACATGAAGTATTGGCAGGAACATGGGGACAACAAGATTTTTATGAAAAGAATCTTCAAACTGCTGCTGGATGAGTTACGGGACAGAATGCCGGATTTTAAGGTAGCAAATGCAGTCATCCATTTTGATGAAGAAAGTCCACATATGCATGTGGTCGGTGTGCCTGTTGCAACGGGATTTAAGAAGAGTCTGCGTAAACAGGTGTCAAAACGCTCAGTGTTTACGCCTTATACGCTGTCAAAGATTCTGCAAGGAGATTTGCGTGAATTTATCGATGAGAAAGTATCCGTTGTTTTCGGAGAACAGATAAAGGAGAAATCAAAAGGAAGAAATCACGATCTAACAGTTGCAGAGTACAAGGTTGCAAAGGAAACAGAGAAATTGGAGCTTCTGGGAGATGATATTGACAGGAAGGAGAAGAGTCTTGCCGATATAAAGGGTTCCATTGAGCTTCAGAGTGCAATTCTTGATTATACGAAGGATGAGTTGGAGGAAAAACAGCATCAGGCATACAGGGCGGTAAAGGTTCTGGAACAGATGAAGCGGTTTGTTGGAATGTTTCATCTACTTGCACCCACTATAGAAGAATATGCAACTGCCGTGGAAAGGGACGGCAGACTTGATGCTGGTAACAGTTTCAGAGGGATACTTTATGAACTTGGGAAGCTGTTAGAGAGGTTTAAAGAACTGATAAGGGAAGGTTTGTGTTGGTTCCCGAGACTGATGAGGTGGAAAACTTCCGTTGGCGAGGTTACACCTGTATTTCGGGATACGGATAACGGATACAGCTACTCCGTATGCGGATATATGAATGTGGAAACGAAGGTGCAGTATTCAAAGGAAGACTTGCAGTGTGAGATAAGTGCAGAAATGCGTATAGGAACCATGGAAACGCTTGATGCCAATATAGAGGCTATGGAAAGAGATTTGGCTGAGATATTGAGGCTTGGCGGAGAACAGGAAAGGCTGTGGAAAGCATATGAGGATTGGAAGGGGAGGTAGATAGGAGACGTGGGGGATGAGGAACTCTGCTTAGAGGAGAACTCATCCCTTTTTAGACGAATTATATACGGCATGTGATTCATCCAGGAGTCGGCTTAAACTGATACCCAGATGATGGACTTCAACATGACAGTTGAAATATCCATTGTC
>JBJELZ010000096.1:0-11864 GCA_051879415.1 Lachnospiraceae bacterium | reverse complement strand
GAATCGGAGGATTCTACAATTGCAGACATTGCAGTGGCATTAAATGCAGGACAGATCAAGACCGGTGCCCCCTGCAGAAGTGACCGGGTGGTAAAATACAACAGGCTTCTTAGAATTGAAGAAGATCTTTCTGGTATGGCTTTTTACAGATCTCCATTTATTTAACCCTAAGAATTATTGGAAAATGCTTGCATTTCTTAAAAAAAGATGTTACTATCTAAAAGGTGTATGAAGTGTTTGACAAGAGTAGGCGAGAGCCTACTCTTATTCATAGTAAAAAAATAGTATAAAAGGTGAGGAAATGGCCGGAAAAAAAGATTATGAGTCAAGGGCGGAAGAACTTCTGCAGCCCATTGCCGAGGCACATCAGGTATCAATTTATGATGTGGAATACGTTAAGGAAGGGAAAGAATGGTATTTACGGGCCTATATTGATAAACCCGGTGGCGTAAATATCAATGACTGCGAAAATGTCAGCAGGGAATTTTCGACAGCACTGGATCAGGAAGACCTGATTCAGGATGCATATATTCTGGAGGTCAGCAGTCCGGGACTTGGAAGACAGCTAAAAAAAGACAGACATTTACAGAACAGTATCGGAGAAGAAGTTATTGTCAAGCTGTATGAAGCAGAGAACGGACAGAAGGAGCTGACCGGTACATTGCACTCATTTGATAAGAAAGTAATTGTGATTACAGACGAAGATGATCAGGAACGACAGATCGAAAGAAATAAAATCGCGCAAATACGATTGACGTTAGATTTTTAATTCAGGAGGAAAGTAAAATGAACAAAGAGTTAATGGATGCATTGGAGATTCTGGAGAAAGAAAAGGAAATCAGTAAAGAGGCTTTATTTGAAGCAATCAGTAATTCCCTTGTAACCGCATGCAAGAATCATTTTAAGAGTGCTGATAACATCAGGGTTGATATTGATTATGATACCTGTGATTATCATGTAATTGCCACCAAGGAAATTATTGAACTGGCAGAGGATGTTATGGATCCGGCTATCGAGATTTCTCTGGAGGAAGCAAGACTGATTGATCCCAATGCGGAAGTGGGTGGTACGGTAGATGTTGAGATCAATTCCAAGGAATTTGGCCGTATTGCAACGCAGAATGCAAAGAATGTTATTACCCAGAAGATTCGTGAGGAAGAAAGGAACGTAATCTATAACCAGTTCCATTCACTGGAGAAGGACATTACAACAGGTGTGGTTCAGCGCCGTGTGGGCAGAAACTGGAGCATCAATCTTGGAAAAGCCGATGCCCTGTTAATGGAGTCTGAGATGGTACCGGGTGAGGTATTAAGACCGAACGACAGAATCAAGGTATATGTATTAGAGGTACGTAATGTATCTAAGGGTTCCAAGATTACCGTAAGCCGTACACATCCTGATCTGGTAAAGAGATTATTTGAAGCAGAAGTAACAGAAATTCAGGATGGTACCGTTGAGATTATGAGTATTGCCAGAGAACCGGGCAGCCGTACAAAAATGGCAGTTTATTCCAAGGACCCGAATGTTGATCCGGTAGGTGCATGTGTTGGTGTCAAGGGAGACCGTGCAAAGGCAATCGTAAATGAATTGAATGGTGAGAAGATCGATATTATCTGTTGGGATGAAAATCCGGGTAATCTGATCCGCAATGCACTTTCACCGGCAGAGATTATCAATGTATTTGCTGATCCGGAAGAAAGAACAGCCAATGTTGTTGTTCCGGATGCCCAGCTTTCCCTTGCAATCGGAAAGGCAGGACAGAATGCAAGACTTGCTGCAAAGCTGACCAATTATAAAATAGATATTAAGTCAGAAACACAGGCAAAGGATGCTTACGGATTCCGTATCGAAGATTATATGGGCGATGATGAGTATGATGAGGAATATGACGAAGAGTATGATGAAGAATATTCCGATGATAGTTATATGGAGGCTGAAAGTGCAGAGTATGCGGCAGCTTCTGAAGCGTCTATAGACGGAGAAGCAGATGATGAAAACTAAAAAAATTCCCCAGCGTAAATGTGTTGGCTGTGGAGAGATGAAAGATAAAAAAGAACTGATGCGTGTGATAAGAGATGCATCAGGTGCGTTTTCCCTGGATCTTACCGGAAAGAAAAATGGCAGAGGTGCATATCTTTGTAAGAATGGAGAATGCCTTGAAAAAGCAAAAAAAACAAAAGGATTGGAGAGGTCATTTCAGATGGCAATCCCTGATCAGGTATATGAGTTATTTATGGAGGAGTTAACATCGAGTGGCAAACAATAAGATTTATTCGCTGCTGGGCCTTGCACAGCGTGGCGGCAACCTGGTAAGCGGCGGTTTTATGGTAGAAAACAGTATCAAAGATGGAAATGCCCGTCTGGTTCTTGTTGCAGTGGACGCATCTGCAAACACTAGAAAAGAATTTAGTGATATGTGCAGATTCCGTCATATACCGATGGCAGTGATCGGTACAAGGGAAGAATTGGGGCGTGCAATCGGAAAAGAAATGCGTGTATCCATTGCGGTAACCGACTCCGGTCTTGCCGGGGCAATTCAGAAACAGATTGTTGATTCCATAAATGACGGGAGGGAGTAGTATATATGGCAAAAAGAATCAGTGTTTTTTCCAAGGAATATGATGGACTGGAAAACAGCAAGGTAATTGAATTATTGCAGGAGCATGGGATTGAAAATAAGAAAGCCCAGAGCGGTCTTACAGAAGAGGAAGAAGAATTCCTGCATAAAAAGCTGGCAGCAATGGGGTACCGACGCACCGGCATGACGGAAGGTGATACAGAGAAGAAGGTATCCGTTGAAAATACAGTACGTGAGGAAAAAACAGTGTCTACAGAGAATACAAAAGAAAATGCTTCTGTTGCAGCTGAACAGAAAGCGACAGACTCTCCCAGAGTAGAACAGGGTAAGGACCGTCCATTAAAGAAAAGAAATATTATTATTGTTGGCAGTGAAAGCCAGAACCGGCAGGGGGGAGCACGTCCGGCACCTCAGGGAGACAGACGTGGTCAGAATCCGTATCGTCCACAGAATGGAGGTCAGCGTACAGATCGCTTTGGCCGTTCCAACGGACCGATCAAGCCAAGAGAAAACATGATGGATTATGCTGCTGCAGCCACAAATCAGAGAATGCAGGAAGAAAGAAAGAAGGCACTGCAGGAAGAACAGGAGGCTGCACGGGAAGAAAAAGTACGTGCTGCAGAGAATCAGAATGCCGTGAACCGTACAGAAACAGTGGCACAACAGGAGAATCAGAACAGACCATATAATGCAAACCAGCCCCAGGGCAGACCTTTGCAGAATCCGAGAAATAACAGACCCTTTCCGGGCAGAGGGGAGCAGTCTGACAGACGTCCGGGACAAAATGGACCTTATAGAGACCGCAATAACAATGCACCAAGAGGAAATGACAGAAATCGTGGTGAAGGTGGTTATCGTGGAAATTCTGAAGGCGGATCCAGATATGGAGGAAATGATTTCAGAAACGGCGAAGGTGCTCCCAGAAGAGATGGACGTGATGGTGGAAGACCAGACAATCGTTTTGGTGCAGGACGTTCCGGCGATCAGTGGGGAGGACAGAGAGCAGGTGCAAGACCCGGCGGGAAACCATTTACAGCCGAGGCACCGATTGCTGATTCCACAGAAAAGCATCGTGAGGAAAGAAGAAATAACAGCCAGGATAAGGATAAGAGAAGCAAAAAAGACCAGCTTTATGAAGAGGATGGCGATTTTACATTAGGAAAAGGCCGTAATAATAAGGCGGGAAGATTTATCAAACCGGAAAAGAAGAAGGAAGAAGTTGTCGAAGATATTAAGACGATTGTTATTCCTGATGAAATTACCATTAAGGATCTTGCCGATAAGATGAAGATTCAGCCTTCAGCAATTGTGAAGAAGCTGTTTATGCAGGGAGAAATGGTAACGGTTAACCAGGAAATCTCCTTTGAACGTGCGGAAGAGATTGCACTTGATTACGAAATCATGTGTGAGCACGAGGAAAAGGTAGATGTCATCGCAGAGCTTTTAAAAGAGGAAGAGGAAGCACCGGAGAATCTGGTTCCAAGACCTCCTGTTATCTGTGTTATGGGTCATGTTGACCATGGTAAAACATCCCTGTTAGATGCAATCCGTAAAACGAATGTTACGGATCGTGAGGCAGGAGGTATTACACAGCACATTGGTGCTTATACGGTAACGATTGATGGACGTCAGATTACATTTTTGGATACACCGGGTCATGAAGCATTTACTTCCATGCGTATGCGTGGTGCTAATTCTACGGATATTGCCATTTTGGTCGTTGCAGCTGATGATGGTGTTATGCCACAGACGGTTGAGGCAATTAATCATGCCAAAGCAGCAGGAATTGAAATTCTTGTTGCAGTGAATAAGATTGATAAGCCGGGTGCCAATGTAGACCGCGTGAAACAGGAACTGTCCGAATATGAGCTGATTCCGGAAGACTGGGGTGGACAGACGATCTTTGCCAATGTTTCAGCAAAGACAGGCGAAGGTATTGAAGAACTTTTGGAAATGATTCTGCTTTCGGCAGATGTACTGGAGCTGAAGTCCAATCCGGATCGTAAGGCAAGAGGCCTTGTTATTGAAGCTGAGCTGGATAAGGGACGTGGACCTGTGGCAACGGTACTTGTTCAGAAGGGAACCCTGCATGTGGGCGACTTTATTTCTGCAGGTGCTTCTCACGGTAAAGTACGTGCCATGATTGATGACAAGGGAAGAAGAGTAAAGGAAGCTCTTCCGTCTACGCCTGTTGAAATTTTAGGACTCAATGATGTACCGAATGCAGGAGAGATTTTTATCTGTCATGATAATGATAAGGAAGCAAAGTCTTATGCAGAGACATTTATTGCACAGAACAGAGTGAAGCTTCTTGAGGAGACAAAGGCTAAGATGTCTTTAGAGGATCTGTTCTCCAAGATTCAGGAGGGTAATCTGAAGGAACTGAATCTGATTATCAAGGCGGATGTTCAGGGTAGTGTGGAAGCAGTAAAACAGTCATTGTTGAAATTGTCCAATGAAGAGGTTATCGTTAAGGTAATTCATGGTGGTGTTGGTGCAATCAATGAGTCTGATGTTATACTTGCAAGTGCATCCAATGCGATAATTATCGGATTTAACGTACGTCCTGATGTGATGGCAAAACAGACAGCAGAACGGGAAGGCGTTGATGTCAGATTATATAAAGTAATCTACCAGGCCATTGAAGATGTGGAGGCTGCCATGAAGGGTATGCTGGATCCTGTCTTTGAGGAGAAGGTAATTGGTCATGCAGAAGTCCGTCAGATCTTCAAGGCATCTAATGTAGGTAATATTGCCGGTGCATTTGTTCTGGATGGTGAATTCCAGAGGAATTGTAAGATCAGAATTACCAGAGAAGGGGAGCAGATCTACGAGGGCGCTCTTGCATCCTTAAAACGTTTCAAGGATGATGTGAAGGAAGTAAAAGCCGGCTATGAGTGTGGCCTTGTTTTTGAAGACTTTGACCAGATGCAGGAGCTGGATATTGTTGAGGCATATATTATGGTTGAGGTGCCGAGAACCTGATAAGATTCATAAAAAAATACCATAGGTCATAGATGCCTATGGGAATGATAAAAGTGTGAGGTGGCATTTTGAGAAAGAACAGCGTCAAAAACACAAGAATCAATGCGGAAGTACAAAAGGTTTTAGCTGAGATTATAAGAAGTGGCATCAAGGATCCCAGAGTGCCCCAGTTTACATCTGTTGTGGATGTTGAGGTTGCTCCGGATCTGAAGACCTGCAAGGTATGGGTCAGTACCCTGTGTTCTCCGGAGCAGGAAAAAGATGTTCTTGTGGGATTAAAGAGCGCAGAGGGATATATGAAAAGTCAGCTGGCAAGACAGCTGAATCTCAGAAATACACCGGAGCTTCGGTTTTTCCTGGATAAGAGTATTGAATACGGCAATCATATGGCAAAGCTGATTGAAGAAGCAAACCGTGGATTGTCCCATGAGGATTCAGAGGAATGACACTGGACGTTTATGAAGAAGTAAAAGCCTATCAAAGAATTGGTATCAGCGGACATATTAAGCCGGATGGTGACTGTATTGGTGCATGTCTGGCTTTATATTTCTATCTGAAAAAGAGGCTGCCGGAATCAGAGCTCCAGGTCTTTTTAGAGGAGCCGGGATATTCCTTCCGAAATATTCCGGGCTTGTCCTATATTCAGTCTCTGACGAATAATAGCAATTGTCCGGCTCCGGAGGTATTTATAGCATTGGATACGGTGCCGGAGCGTATGGGTGCGGCATATGAATTATTCCAGAAGGCAGAAAAGACGCTGAATATTGATCATCATATCAGTAATGCCAATGGATCAGCTATGGTGAATTATGTTGTTCCAAAAGCGAGTGCAACTTGTGAACTGATTTACAATGTAATGGATCCGGCCTATCTGGATGAGACGATTGCACAGCTTTTATATATGGGAATTGTGCATGATACCGGTGTTTTTCATTTCTCCAATACATCGCCTGAAACTATGCGGATTGCGGCGAAATTGCTGGAGTATTCTTTTGATTTTCCCAAATTGATTGATGAAACTTTTTATGAAAAGACATATCTTCAGAATAAGACACAGAGCAGGATTGTATTAGACAGCAGGCTTTATCTGGATGGAAAAGTCATTGTTGGATCTGCAGATCAGTCGTTTATGAAAAAGTTCGGAGCAACCAAAAATGATTTTGAGGGTGTTGTAAATCAGCTGCGTATTACCGAAGGAGTAGAATGTGCAGTTTTTCTCTATGAAAAAGAAGAAGGGCTTTTTAAATGCAGTCTGAGGGCATCTTCTGATCTGGTAGATGTTGCTAAGGTGGCAATGGTATTTGGTGGTGGCGGTCATGTCAGGGCAGCCGGATTTGATTCTTCTATGGTGCTGGATTTACTGGAGAACAGACTGATAGAAGAAATTGCAAAGCAGATCTCAGGGAAAGAATAATTATGTTTCATGGAATAATCAATGTATATAAGGAAGCGGGATATACCTCATTTGATGTGGTAGCGAAGCTTAGAGGCATTTTAAAACAAAAAAAAATCGGACATACCGGAACACTTGACCCTGCAGCGGAGGGAGTGCTTCCGGTTTGTTTGGGTAATGGGACAAAGCTGTGTGAGCTTCTGACAGAAAAAACAAAGGAATATGAAGCAGTTCTGCTGCTTGGATGTATGACGGATACCCAGGATACAACCGGAGAAATTTTAGAAGAAAGAAAAGTTGACTGCAGTGAGAATGACATTCAAAAGGTTATTTGTAATTTTTCCGGATCTTATGAGCAGATTCCACCTATGTATTCTGCACTGAAGGTAGACGGAAAGAGACTTTATGAACTTGCACGCGAGGGAAAGACGGTAGAGCGTAAGGGGAGAATGGTACAGATTCATTCCATAGAGATTCTTTCCATAGAACTGCCCAGAGTAACCTTACGGGTCTGCTGCAGCAAGGGCACCTATATCCGTACCTTGTGTCAGGATATCGGGGAACAGCTGGGATGCGGCGGCTGTATGGAACATCTGCTTAGGACAAGATCAGGTAATTATGTGATAAAGAATGCTGTTACCTTGCAGGAGATCGAAGAAGCACGTGATCAGGGAAGGCTGGAAGAGATCATACTGCCAATAGAGAGTGCGTTTGATTTTCCTAAATTATATATTTCCCCTGAAGCAAAGAAGAAAATTGATAATGGGAATCCTCTGGAAACAGAATGCTGCATGAATGCAAAGCAGGAATTGTTTTCTGACGGACAGAGATACTGGATGTATAATGCAAAGAAACATCTGGCAGGAATTTATCGTTATGATGAAACAAAGAAAATGTTACTGCCGGATAAAATGTTTCCGGAAATGTGAAAGGTAAAGAATGAAAATTATTGACAGCTTGGAACAGCTTCATATAGAAGAAGAGACAGCAGTTGCCATAGGAAAATTTGATGGGATCCATCTGGGACATCAGGCATTGTTAAAAGAAATCCTTAAGGCGAAGAAAAAGGGCCTGAAGGCGGCTGTTTTTACGTTTTATCCTTCTCCTGCGGTAGTATTTGGAGGGGGAGAGGAACAGTTACGGGGAACAGTGATGGAACCAAGATTTCAGTCCCTCAGCACAAGGGAAGAGAAAAGACAGTTCCTTAAGGAAGCGGGGATTGATTACTTTGTGGAATATCCGCTGGACTTGAAAACCGCAGCAGTAGATCCGGCGGAGTTTATTCAGAAGTTTTTAGTGGAGCAGATGAAGGTAAAACTGGTTGTGGCAGGACCGGATCTTTCTTATGGAGCGAAGGGAAGAGGGGATTTTGCTCTTTTAAAGAAATACAGTGAAATCTGTGGTTATGAAGCAAGACAGATTGGCAAGGTTTGTAAAGATGGAAAAGAGATCAGTTCTACCAGGGTGCGTGCGGCTGTGGAAAGAGGGGATATGAAGGAAGCAGAGCAGTGTCTTGGAAATTGGTATTCTGTTTCCGGAATTGTCCGGCATGGTGCCAAGCTGGGAAGAAATATGGGCTTTCCAACGGTGAATCTGATTCCGGAAAAAGAGAAGCTGCTTCCGCCATTTGGCGTGTATCATAGTATTGTTACACTTGACGGACACCATTATGCAGGAGTAACAAATATTGGCAGAAAACCAACAGTACATCAGGGGAAAGATATTACGGTTGAGACCTTTTTATTTCAGTTTGATGGAGACGTATATGGAAAAAAGATCAGGGTGGAATTGCTGCAGTTTGTCAGACCGGAAAAAAGATTTGCGGATCAGGAACAATTACAGCACCAGATTGATCAGGATGTGAAATGTGCAGAACAGTTTTTTGGAGCAAATGGACTTGCCACTTCTTAATTTGAACAAAAAAAACTAAAAATTACCAAATAATTTGATGGATTTATAGAAAATAATTTATCATACTTGTAATAGAATCTAAACTTCGTTAAAATATTTGAGGATATTATTGCAAATTGAAACGGTTTAGGCAGATAAAATTAGATTAATATAAGATATGGAGAAGACCATGGGAATCGCAGAAGTATTGTCATTGGCAGGTGGTTTGGGGTTGTTCCTTTTAGGAATGACACAGATGAGTGAAGGGATAGAGAAGGCAGCGGGCGCAAAGCTTCGTAGCATTTTGGAAATATTTACATCAAATCGTGTTATGGGCATGATTGTAGGTGTGATTTTTACCGCGATTATTCAGTCTTCCTCCGCATGTACTACAATGGTAGTCAGTTTTGTCAATTCCGGTCTGATGAGTTTGTATCAGGCAGCGGGTGTCATCTTTGGTGCTAATATCGGTACAACAATTACCGGACAGCTGGTTTCTTTTAATTTATCTAAATATGCTCCGTTATTTCTTTTGGGTGGTGTAATCGCCACTATGTTTTCCAAAAATCAGAAAGTTAAAAAAATAGGTGATGTAGTAGTTGGCTTTGGTATTCTTTTTATGGGAATTGCCATGATGTCATCAGCCATGGAAAGCATGAGGGAATCAGGCGAGATCATAGAGGTATTAAGAGGATTAACCAATCCTGCACTGGCTATTCTTGTGGGAATGCTGATTACGGCAGTCCTGCAGAGTTCTTCCGTAACGGTTTCTATTGTATTGCTGATGGCTCAGCAGGGATTGTTTGCCGATATCAATATATGCCTCTATATTATTCTTGGATGCAATATCGGTTCCTGTACAACAGCCATGATTGCATCTTTAGCAGGTAATAAGGAAGCAAAACGGGCAGCACTGATTCATCTGTTGTTCAATATCATCGGAACAATATTGATCTTTATCGTACTGCAGCTTGCTATGCCGGGAGTATCAGGACTGATTCGCGCGTTCTCAACGGATGATGGACGATTTGTTGCAAATGCTCATTCCTTGTTTAAAGTAACACAGGTACTTGTACTGCTGCCATTCTCCGGATGGATTGTTAAACTGACTTATCTGATTGTGCCCGGCAAGGATCAGAAGGTAGGATATACAGATACCTTCCAGTTGAAATATATCGGAAACAAGGTATTGTTAAACCCTTCCACCGCTGTTGTCAATGGGTTAAAGGAATTGGAGCGTATGGCATCTTTGGCGGATGATAACTTAAACAGGGCCATGAATGCTTTGATAACGCTGGATGAGGATGATATCCAGAAGGTGTATGAAATGGAAAAGAATATTGATTTCCTGAATCATGCAATTACAGGGTATCTGGTCAAGATCAACCAGTCAACCCTTCCAATTGAAGATTTACAGGGACTGGGTGCACTTTTCCATGTGGCAAATGATATTGAGCGAATTGGCGATCACGCAGAAAATATCGCTGAGATGGCCGGACGCAGGAAAGAAACAGGCGTTTCCTTCAGCGCAGAGGCACAGAAGGAACTGACAGAAATGCTGGAACTGGTGAATGCCATGCTGGAGCGTTCCCTGAAGGTAATTCCTGGGACAGGCAGTGCTGCAAGTGTTGATACACTGATGACGGAATTATTAGAACTTGAAAATAAGGTGGATGATAAGGAAAAGGAACTGCAGCAGAATCATATTGAACGATTGACAAGACAAAGCTGTACGCCGGAGGCAGGTATGATCTTTTCCGATATCGCATCGGAGCTTGAGAGGGTTGCTGATCATGCCCTGAATATTGCAGCATATATGACAAAAGGAGACATGGAAGACACTGCGGAAGCATAGGAAAGGCAAAGGTTTTGTCAGAATCTGGAAGGAAACAAATCTTGACGTATTGAGGGATGACCGATATAATAGGGTGTAATAATTATGTAACAAATTTGTAACATTTAAATAATATACCCTATAGGCAAATATGGAAAGGTTGTTTTATGAGATATAAATATTGTAGTATTGTGATTATGCTGGCTACTGTTTTTCTTGGCTCTGTTGCATTTGCAGAAACACCGCAGAACGACAGTGCACAGATGGATGCAGTAGAAGAAGTTATTGCTTCTGGCGAAATGGATATTATGGTACGAAGTGTATCAGAAGAACGGATTGAAGATGTCCGTGTTGTGGAATGGAATATTACCGCAACAGATGATACCCAGGCAGCTTCAACAGAGGATATGGTTGTTGCAGGTATAGAAGAGGATTTTCAGGAAGGACTGGAGAATATTGAGCAGTGGGAAGGTCCTTCCGATTACTGGGGATATAAAAATCTTGGAATTGCCAATGTTGAGAATCATCTGAATATCCGGGAAACTCCCGGAGAAGATGGTAAGCTGATTGGTAAAATGAGTAATAATGCCGCCTGTGAGATTTTGGAAATTTCAGATGGGTGGGCACATATTACATCAGGAAAACTGGATGGATATGTGAGCATGGATTATCTCCTGACAGGGCCGGAGGCAATTGTAAGGGCTTCGGAGGTCGTAGAACCGATGGCAACAGTAACCACAGAGGTACTGCGTGTCCGTGAACAGCCGAATGTGGATTGCCCGGTTATTACGACAGTCCCTTACGGAGAAGAACTTGAAGTGCTGAATGTTCTTGATGGATGGGTCGAGGTAGACATGGATGGTGAACCGGTTTATGTTTCGGCTGAATATGTCACTGTAGCTGAAAAGCTTTCGACGGCCATTACCATGACAGAACTTCTTTATGGAGAAGGCGTATCCGATGTACGTGTAGACATCTGTCAGTATGCAAAACAGTTTATTGGTAATCCTTACGTTTGGGGTGGAACATCCCTGACCAATGGTGCTGATTGTTCCGGATTTGTACTTAGCTTATATGCAAAATACGGTATTACGCTTCCTCATTCGTCGAGAGCACAGGCCAATTGCGGAAGGCGGGTAGCACTTTCTGAGATTAAGCCCGGAGATCTTGTCTTCTATACGAAG
>JBJELZ010000095.1:0-2487 GCA_051879415.1 Lachnospiraceae bacterium | reverse complement strand
TGTTTACGAGATAATACTACGACCATTATTATCGGGGAAAGAAGACTTATAAAGGGGAAATGTATCTAAATGTTTTCTGGATTTAGACCATCGCAGAAAAGGTGAACTGAAAGCTCCTGCTGATTATGTCTTTATGATAATGAAGGAGAAAGGTAATAATATCTGTTTTGACGAAGAAGGAAACCAAACCACTCAACCTGCCCGTGAACTGGAGAAAAAAGAGACCTATCTATTTATGAACGACGGACGCTATTTCCCCATATATAACCTGTCGGTCAAGAAAGATGAACTCATATATCAGTTGAAAGACAAGAAAAAAGCCCCTTATTACAAATCAGGCAAGGACGAAGTATTTATGCTCAGAAACAATGACGGGACAACGACATTGTTCAATGACAAATACATCAAGAACCATAGCAAAAAGAAAACTCCTGAAGCGCAACCCCCTACGGCAGCTGTTCCCGCATCCCCGGCTTCGGTGTCTTCTGCTCAGGCATCCAGTGGTTCAGCGCCTGGGTTGCTCGCAACCTCTGCCACTTCCCTTCCCAAACAGTTTTATCCAGCTCCGGAACTCTCTGCAGTGGAACTGGAAAACAAGGTTAATAGCATTATGCCATACACCCTGTTCCGCAAAGGTTCGGTAGCTGAATATGTTATCTATCTGAATGGAAAACAAGCACAGTTCTTTGGTGGTCCTACTTATGTACAGCAAGTGGTTGTAGATGAAAAGATTGAAAACGGACTGTTGGTGTCATACGTACAACAGTTGCTATTCAACAAGAAACACGAGCCTTCCAAGGGCATTAACGCAAAATTCAAGTCATATTATTATCCAACAGAAATAGATACAGCAGGCAACTACCATCTCACCCATGATATTTCCCGTGATTTTATCATGTTGTCCAAAAGGAATGGTTATGCGATGATAGTTCCCGGCAAAGTCGTTGTTGGCGACAGGCTGAATTGCTCAACCATCAATGACGATGCAAAAAACTTATTTGGCGGCACTGTCAAGGCAAAGGCTGAATATTCGGACTTTACAGTTGTCGGCGAGGAAAGCGTGACGACTCCGGCAGGAACTTTCAACTGCATTAAGCTTACGGGAAAGGCCACAGAAACAAGTGCTGCCACTATTTCATATAATTATACTTGGTGGCTTGCAAGAGGTATCGGTTTTGTGAAATATGAAATAAGGAAAGTGGGGGACAGGAAAAACAGTCTTACTACCATTCTTTTGAACAAGGTTGATTTAAAATAGTTTTATTTATTAATTAAAAAGTTTTATTATGAAAAAATTATTAGTTTCGGCAGCATTTGCCATCTTTGCAAGTCTGGGCATGAATGCACAGACTGTTATCACAAACAATTACGAGTCTCCTATTTCAGCTCTTAACGAGACGAAGAGTAACGACAATGCAAACAGTTTTGTCAAGGGAACTGACCTGAACGTGTCCTACAATGGCGATTCAAAAATTGCGGGTTTGTCATTTATGTCAGACTTAAATGACTTTCTGTACATGGGTTTGCATTTTGCAGCTGACGTAGATGGATTCGACACCTACCAATCAATCCTTAGCCTTGGTTTAAGCAAGAGATACCAAATTGGTGAAAGTCTGCTTATTCAAGGAAAGATTGGTCCTTATGCTGGATATGGAAGCATCAACGAAGAAGACAAATTCATATATGGTGCAAATGCTAATCTTGCAGTAGGTGTTAAATTATGGGAAACAAAAAAGGAAATTCAACTTTCATCACAGTTGGATATTATCTGGATGCTTACGAGTTTAAGACAACGGACTTGTTTAAGAACGGAAGTTGGGGTATTGGCTTTACTACGGTCCTGAACTAAATAAACGATTAAACAGATAAAAATGAATACAAAGAAAATTGTCTTGATGCTCGCCATGATATTTTGTGCGATAGCATTTACATCATGCGGTGATGACGACGATAATAATGATACAGGTTCTGGAATCACTGGTACTTATGCAACACCAAGCGAGTATGACAAATTGGTTAAGCAAAACTTCAGATGGTTTATAGTTGTCAGTAAAAACATGGTGACATACTACAAATCCGCTGGAGTTAACAATAGTAATTATTGGGAAGGTGGCATAGCCGTCCCCGGAGCTTCAGGATGGTATGTCGAACGTGGTTCCGAATGTACCGCTTCTTATGTGGAATATGACGGAAAACTAATTCTCGAAAATGGAGATATTTATGTGATACAAGGCTCAGACCTTGTGAGAAATGGCCTGCGTTATTCAAAATACAAATAAAAAGATAATTAATTGTTAAAAAATTGATTTAAAAAGGAAGGACAGGGGACTGTCCCCTGTCCTTCTTTTTACAAACCAATGTGGAGAAGATACAAACCATATTGGGGAATGTGGAAGGATTGGTGCTAACTTTGAATCAGAGGGACAGGTCTGACCGGCGCACCCGGATTTTTCCGTGGCTGCCCAAAAAAAACCACGCCTAACCGCA
>JBJELZ010000094.1:0-11941 GCA_051879415.1 Lachnospiraceae bacterium | reverse complement strand
CTGCTCTTTACTGCAATTCTGTAAAATCCCTTTGACAATCCCCTGAAATTTTCACAATCGCGAATCAAAATCCCTTTTTCTAACAATCTCTCATATAATGGATGTTCACAATAAATCAGGAGAAAATTTGCTTTTCCGGGAAAGACCCGGTAACCCGCCTGATTGAAGCCCGATTCTAAAAACTGTCTTTCTTTCGCAATATAGGTAGCAGTTTTTTCTACAAATGCTGTCTGCATAGCACATTCATATCCTGCTGCCTGCGCAAAACCGGAAAGATTCCACTCCGGTAATTGCCTGTCAATTTTCTCTAATAACTCCGGATTACTGCAAACCAGATATCCCAGGCGAACTCCCGGAATTGCAAAAATTTTCGTAAACGCTCTGACAAGTATCAAATTCGTAAAACTATCGATTTCCTGCAACATAGAACATGCTCTGTCACAAAACTCTATAAAACACTCATCCAGCACCACAATAATTTTTTTATCCCTGCAATGCTCCAGCACTTTGATTAACACTTTTCGACTTATCAGATTTCCGGCAGGATTATTGGGATTGGCAAGAAACAAAAGATCAACATCTTCTGTCAGCATTGACAAAAAATCCTCTTGTATGCAAAAATCATTCTTTTCCTTTGTTTCGTAGTATACAATTTCTTTATTTCCAGCCTTGGCAGCATATTCGTAACCGTAAAAGGACGGAACCGGAATTACTGTTTTTTGGGGTTTGAAACCATGAATAATTGCCATAAAAAGTTCAGACGCGCCATTCCCAAAAAGCAAATATTCCTTCGGCACATGAAGCATCCCACTTACTGCCTTTTTCAATTTTTCTGCCGATATATCCGGATATTGACTGCTGTGTTCTACCGCTTCATTTAAAGCCTTTTTTACTGCTTCCGGTATGCCAAGCGGGTTCACATTGACGGAAAAATCCACTTTCACATGATTTCTGTAAATATCGCCTCCATGAATTCCTTTCATTTTCATCAGACCTTTCCTGCCTGCAGCATATATATCAGTCCCATTACAAACAGACATATGATTTCACTTATCCATGCTGTCAGATACATTAAATGATTAGCCCTTTTAATATCTTCGTATTCCACTGCCCTTATCCGGTCTCCAATATATGGCTTCTTGACTATTTTTCCAAAATAGCTGGCATCTCCGGCAAGCTGAATTCCTAACGCTCCTGCACATACACTTTCCGTCTGTGCAGAATTGGGACTCGCATGTTTTCTGTTATCTCTTTTATAAATATCGCAGGCTCTTTTACCCGAAAAGCACTGCCCACCTAAAAAGGATGCCGCTATCATCAAATAGGCGCTGATTCTGGCAGGAATATAATTTACGAAATCGTCCAGTTTAGCGGCAGCACGTCCAAAATACAAATATTTATCATTCTTATAACCAATCATGGAATCCATCGTATTTACTGCTTTATATAAGAATCCTAATATCGGGCCTCCAAGTGCTGTATATAGCATCGGTGCAATTACCCCATCTGAAGTATTTTCCGCCACTGTCTCAATTGCCGCCTTTGCAACCCCTTCCTCATTTAAGGCTTCCGTATCCCTTCCAACAATCATCGAAACAGCTTCTCTTGCCTCCTGTAATGTCTTATTTTTAAGGCAATGATAAACTTTCATGCTCTCATCCTTTAGACATTTTGTTGCTAAAATCTGATATGTCATGATGGTTTCTATTACAACTCCAAAATAACAATTTACGGAATAGGCCAGAAACAGAACGATTGTAGTTACTGTCATCGTGTTAATTAGCACAATGATTACCATACAAACTCCCTGCAAAAACTCTTTTTTTTCATCTCGCTCTTTCTTTTTTTTCAAAAAACAGTTTTCTACTTTTGCAATTAAACTTCCGATTATCCGGATAGGATGCGGCAGTAAATAAGGATCACCAAACAGCAAATCCAGTAGAAAGCCTGAAAAAAATGCTATGATATGATATTTCATTCCCATAACCATGCCTTTCTCATAGCTTATAGCTTTTTAAGTTCAATAATCTCCGGTCTTCCATTCAGAATTTTCATGGTACAAACATATCCTTTTCCGTTTGCCACCTGATAATCAAAATAATCTTTTTTTGCATACTTACTTAAAAGTGCCATAATGGTACCGCCATGTACAATCATTCCGATTGTTTTATGTTCCGGTTCTACTGAATTTAATATCTCTATCATTCTCCAAAAACCTCTGTCACAGCGTGCGATAAAGACTTCTCTGCTTTCTCCTTCCGGAAAAGGAAGCATGCCATGACTATCAATCCATTGCTGATACCGTTTATCTGCCTGAAGTTCCAAATAGGTTTTTCCTTCGAACACTCCGAAGTCCATCTCTTTCCATTCTTCAATTTGCACCGGTTTTAACTCCGGATACAATATTTCTGCTGACCGGATACAGCGCTTCATAGGACTGCAAAACAAAATATCAATATCCGGAAAGAAATATCTTTTTTTATATTCCTTTAACTGCAATTCACCCTCTATAGAAAGAACCTCATCCGTTTGTCCCAAATACCGGTGTTCGATATTTGCTTTTGTCGCCCCATGCCTGATTAGGACAAACGTCATTTGATTTTCTGACCTATCCCGCATATTACCCGCTCCACTTCTTCTGCCTTTTTTGCAAGATTAACCAGTATTCTTCCTGTACGCTCCCTGTATTCCCGTTCAAATGCTTCTATCGGTACAATACCGTTACCAACCTCATCACTGATGATTACACAATCCGGATAATGCTCCACAAAAGTACGGATTTCCTCCTCCGGACACCCACCCTGAGCAATTCGTGATTTAACCCAGTTATGAAGATGATTGATAACCACTGGCTCTTTTTGTTCACCTATGTTCTTAGGTATTTCTCCATCCCAGATTTTACTTGCATCCATATCATACTTCTGAAGCACATAGTCTAATTTTCCTTGTGCGCATCCACCTATTACCAGCTTCATTTGTCTCCTCCATCACATCAAAGCATTGATTCCTGCTGCCACAATCATCATGCCCGCCTCACAGATAAGAACAAAATAACCTGCTGTGTCTCCTGTAATTCCACCAAGCTCCTTTTTTGTCCGATGATAGTAATAGCAAAATGTTAATAATGCAGCTGACACCACAAAAATGCCCCAAAACAGGGATTGCCAGAGCATAAAACAAATACAGACTATCCCCTGCAGATATAAGGCCCATTTCACAATCACTTTCTCTGATCTGCTTGCAAAAAGATAAAGCATTCCATCTTTCTTAGCTGGTGGGAATGAGACAACACTGATTCCACTGAGACATCGTGCAAAAAAGAAACCAAAGCATACAAGCTTTAACAGGTTTCTGTCTGCTATTTCTGAAAACGCTCCTATATAAATGATTCCATACAATGCAAGCATTATGACGGCAGAAGCTCCAATGTGGGAATCTTTTAGTATTTCAAGTTTCTTCTCTTTTGGTTGATAAGAATGAAATGCATCCATTGTATCCATAAAACCATCTACATGAAATCCACCGGTAATTATCAGCGGAATAGCAGCTCCTATCAGGTCATGACATATTTTTCCAATATCAAATATTACACAAAGGAAATCCCATAAATAAACACACCCACCAATAACTGCTCCAATCCATGGAAAGAAACAGAGCATGTATTTCATCTCCTCTTCCTTCCACTCAAATTGCGGGACCGGAATTTTGGAATAAATTGAAAATGCAATTGCCAACGACTTTAAAACCCGCATTCTGTTTCCCGTCCTTTCGAAATACTAAACACGCCCGGATTTAACTACTAATGGAATCCCAACGACTACTTCTACAACCTCATCTGCCAACTCAGCCAGCTTTTGATTAATCCGTCCTATTGCCCGGATATATGCCATCGTTGTCTCATCATACTCTTTTCCATCTTCAAAAATGTTATTGCTCACAATAACAAGGTGAGACAATTGCTCGCTCAAGGCTACTATCCCACCTACAATTTTTTCTGTTATCACTTCTTCTGTTCCCGGCACTTCTTCTGAAAACATCTCATTGGCTGTGAGATTCGAGACACATTCCAATAATGCAGTCTTTTCACCACTTTCCATTTTCTCCACTGCTTTTTTAATATCAACAGGCTGCTCAATCGTAAAAAATCCCTTACCACTTCTCAGCATCCGATGTCTTTCCATTTTCTTTTCGCCCTCATCATCATAAATCTGCATGGTAGCGATATAGTATTTCTTCTTTTTTTCTGAAAGAGAAACCACATAATCTTCTGCATATGCAGACTTACCGCTGCCGCTTCCCCCGATAATTAACGTCATCATTGTGAAAACCTTTCATATTGCTCTATATGAATATCTGAAAAAGTGGTTCTATTCTGATATACGCAAAGTGCTATATCAAGGAGTGAAAACATCATAACAGCTCCGGTTCCTTCCCCTAATGCCATGTTTCCATCAATAACAGGTTCCATATTCAATTTCTGTGCAAGGCGTTCTATTGCCGGTTCTTTCCCTTTATGGGATGGAAGCAAATAATCTTTTGTTCCCGGCACAATTTGCTCTGCCAACAGAGCTGCCACCATACTGATAACACCATCCAGAACAATTGGAATATGATATAAGGCCCCACCGATACACACTCCGGTAAGTCCGGCAATGTCAAGTCCACCAACGGTTTCCAGTATCTTCAATGCATCAGCCCCTGTCAGCTTGTACTTTTCAAGAGCCTCTGCAATAATTTTCTGCTTATGTAGCAGTTTTTCATCACTCAGCCCCGCACCTCTTCCGGTGACCTCTGCAACCTCACAATGTAACAGCGCTGCGGTCACTGCACTGCTGGTCGTCGTATTTCCAATCCCCATTTCCCCTGTTGCAAGAATTTTATAACCCTTTTCTTTACAATCCAGTACTGTTTCTATTCCGGTAAAAATAGCCTTAACTGCTTCTTCCTCTGTCATAGCCGGTTCATTTCTAAAGTTTCTGGTTCCGCAACGTATTTTCTTATCCAATACGCCCGGTATCTTTTCTTTATCATTGATACCTATATCTACCACAAATGTATCTGCTCCAATAACTTCAGCCATTTTTCCTACAGAAGATTGCTTATTTGCCATGTTTTTTACAACAGCAAGTGTTACGTCCTGTTCTGACTGACTGATACCCTCTGCAACAATCCCATTATCAGCACACATGATAATAACCGCTTTCTTGGATATATCAATCTCTGCTGTTCCCTGAATCGCTCCAATCTGTGCTGTATATGCTTCAAATTTTCCCAAACCGTCAAGTGGCTTTGCAACATGATCTAAGTTGCTTAATACCTTTTTGCGCATAGCTTCATCCGGGACTTTCACAGTCAGTTTTTCCAATTCATTTCTGGTATATCGATTACCAATGGGTTTCTCTAAGCATTCCATAGATTTCCTCCATATTCAGATACTCCCTTAGTGTATCCGCCAATTTATCATATTGCTTTTCTTTAAAACTCTGATAGTCTTCAAAAACACCATCTCCTATCAAAATTCCCTTCTTCTCTGCCAGATTCTGCACGATTGCCGTGGCAATACATCCTTTATCAAAAATCCCATGCACATAGGTTCCATATACATTTTTGTTTCTGCCGGACACAATCATCTTTTTCTCATCCAATGCATCATTTCCTGATAATTCCGTTTTACCCATATGGATTTCATATCCTGCAAATTCAAGTTCGGAAAGATTAGAAAAAACTCCATCTAACTTAGGAAGCTTACCTTCCATTTGACATCGAACCTTTTTTTCTCCCAGTTCTGTAACAACCGGAAGCAGTTCCATTCCCCGCAGAACGCCTCCGCCTTCAACTCCTTGTGGATCGGCAATTTGTTCTCCAAGCATCTGATACCCACCACATATTCCAAAAACAGGAATATCTTCTGCGAGTTTTTTCACTGCAGCCTCCAAACCATTCTGACGCATCCATTTTAAATCACCCATTGTATTCTTACTTCCGGGCAATATGACCATGTCAGGTTGATGAAGTTCAGATACAGAAGTCACATATCGTACAGATACTTCTTTCATTTGTTCAAATATATTGAAATCTGTAAAATTAGAGATTCTCGGATATCGGATTACTGCAATGTCAATATAACTTTCTTCTTTTTTGTCAAAGCGTTCTGTCAGACTGTCCTCATCCTCCAATGATAATTCCATGTATGGAACCACACCGGCTACGGGAACCTGTCCCCTTTGCTCCAGCATTAAAATTCCCGGATCAAGTATTGTCTTATCTCCCCTGAATTTATTGATGATAAGGCCTTTTACTCTTTTCTTTTCCTCCTCGGAAAGTAACAAAAGTGTTCCTAACAGTTGAGCAAATACTCCTCCTCTGTCAATATCTCCTACCAATAGTACCGGTGCATCAACCAGTTGGGCCATTCCCATATTGACGATATCATTTTCTCTGAGATTAATTTCTGCCGGGCTTCCTGCACCTTCTATCACAATAATATCTGCATACTCTTCCAGTTTTTGAAAAGCCTTTTTAATATCCGGAATCAGTTGTTTTTTATATGCAAAATACTCCCTTGCACTCATATTCCCAATCACTTCTCCATTTACAATGACCTGCGATCCTGTATGATGGGTCGGCTTTAGTAAAACAGGATTCATACAGACCATTGGTTTTATACCTGCTGCTTCTGCCTGCATAACCTGCGCCCTGCCCATCTCCAGTCCCTCTTGTGTAATAAAGGAATTGAGTGCCATATTCTGTGATTTAAACGGAGCTACCCTGTATCCGTCCTGCTTCATTATTCTGCAAAGTCCGGCTACCAGAATACTTTTTCCTGCACCTGACATCGTTCCCTGAATCATAATCACTTTTGACATATTAAACCATGCCTTTCCTGTCCAATATATGCTCTTGTATAGCAGTTACCGGTCATTCTCTGCTTCCTGCTCCGTTATCTCAACTATTTTTTTACTTCTGTTTGCATATTCCAAAAGATTTTTATTAGCTTTTTCCAGACTTCCGAATTTTCTTCTGCAACATATTACTTTAGAACAGGAATCGATTGCTTTCTTTGCATGCTCGAAAGTCCTCTTATCCACAGGTTCAAATGCTTTTGCTGCAATCAGCTCTGCCGCCAAAGCTCTTGCAACAGGAAAATCCAAATCATTTTCATAGATAATTCCTGTTCTAAAGGCTTTCCGTTCCCGCTGTAATTTGCGGTATATACTTCTTCCACTGCCTCCACCCGCAATCACAAATATATCCGCTGTTCCACTTGCCGGCTCAAGCTCCATACTTCCGTTTTCCTCATCAAAGCTTCCTGTTTCTATTTCAAAAAGAGATCTGATATAGCCCGCCTGAAAAATCTCTTCCGGCTTTCCGAATCGATCCACATACTCTCCATTGATACATAAAATTTTATCCGAGATCCGCTCTGCCAGCTCCAGCTCATGCATCGACATTATGACTGTCAATCCTTTTCTTATCCGTAATTCCTGTAATACCGATAAGAATTCCAGTTTGTATTTCACATCCAAAAAAGAAGTTGGTTCATCCAGAATAATGATTTCCGGCTCCTGACAGATTGCCCGTGCAAGCATAACCCGTTGTCTTTGTCCATCACTGATTTTGGTAAAATCCTGATTTCTGATTTCTGTCACATGGACTAACTCCATTGCTTCTTCTGCAATGGCATAATCTCCTTTTGATAATATGCCGAAATGTCCGGTATAAGGATACCTGCCTGTGGCCACAACATCTTCACAGGTCAATAACTCTGTCTTTATTTTTTCTGTAAAGACAACAGCCATTCTTTGCGAAAGTTCCAAACCAGACATATGATTCAATTCTTTTTTATCCAGATACACTACTCCATGAATGAGTTCCAGTTGCTTTGCAATACTCTTTAATATCGTTGACTTACCGGCTCCGTTTGGCCCAATCAAGGTCAATATCTCTCCTTTATGAAGACCAATCTCTATATCATGTATTAACGCTTTACCCTGGTAACCAACGCTCATCTTTTCTGTTTTAAAATAGTATTCCATTATATGGTCCTCTCTTTTCTATGCGTCGCCATTACCCACAAAACAACCGGAGCTCCGAAAATTGCCGTAACCGTACTGATACTCAGTTCTGTTGGTGCAAGAATCGTCCTTGCAAGCAAATCACAGAACAAACAGAACACACTTCCACCCAGGTAACAGGCAGGTATCATTAAAATAGGCTTTGTCGTCCCAAGCAATTTTTTCACCAAATGAGGGGTTGCAATTCCAACGAACGATATCGGTCCCGCAAAAGCTACAATACTGGCAGACAAAATACTGGATAGAATCACAAGACATACCCGAAGATAACGGATATTTACTCCCATATTCTGTGCATACACTTCACCAAGCTGATATGCAGAAAGGGGCTTTGATAACAGGAAAACAGCTATAAATGTAACAATAACAACAATTGCCATAACTTTTACGTGCTCCCATGTCATTCCGGAAAAACTACCTTGCGACCAATTATGAAGATTTACAATGTCTGCATCATCTGCAAACGTTACAACCAGCTCCGTTATTGCCGAACAAATATATCCAATCATAACTCCGCTGACTACCAGCATTGACATGCCTTTTACTCTGCGTGATAACAACAGTACAAATCCCATAGACAATATGGCACCCACAAATGCAGCTAAAATCATATCTGCTGAAGAAATTCGGATTGCTCTTTCCATAAAAAAAACCATCACCAGTGCCACCACCATTTTTGCTCCTGAAGAGATACCGAGAACAAACGGACCAGCTATGGGATTATGGAAAAAAGTCTGTAAAAGATATCCCGCAAGTGAAAGCGCTCCGCCCAGTATGATAACCGCCAGCGTTCTGGGCAATCGTATATCCCACAAAATTCTCGCCATCGTTTCATCACTCTCATGTCCTGTCATTGTTTCTAATATGTCCGGTAACGCAATACTTACGCTTCCAATACAGATATTGAGTGTCAAAAAAGTTACAACTCCGATAGCAAGAAAAATAAACGCTATAATATATCTGTATTTTCTGTTTTTCTGCATAGTGATCACATCACCTTTCTTTTTATTTCAAACGGAAGAGATAGTGCATATTATCTTCTCCTTCACCTGACAGCATGGTATGTATATCTTCCGTTAAGTATCCGATTGACAAGGACTGTTGATACATGTCATTTGTAGTACACCAGACATTTCCTTCCTGTACTGCTTTAAAATCAGCCAAAACCTCGCATTTATCAAGAAGCTCCTCCCTACTGGAAACTCCTCCGTCAATGGAGCTGTTATAAATCAGGAAATCTGCATCCTTTGCGCCATTATAAAATTCCTCCACCTGCATATTTATGGTAGAACGTTTTGTTTCGTCGTCCCCAAGATTTTCAAAAATATACGTTCCACCTGCAAGTTCTATCATCTTTGGTATATAATCAGAAGATTGTCGCACCTGTACCAACCCATTTGATGTAATAAAAAAGAAGGCAACTGTTTGATTTGTCTTTTCGTCAGCTGATACCTTGTCTAAAATTGCCGTCTGATTTTCAAATATCTTCTCTGCATCCTCTTCTTTTCCAAGTAAAGCGCCAAAAAACTTAATCCATTCCACTCTTCCTAACGGATGCGATTCATAACTGGAATATTCAATCATAACCGGTATTCCAAAATCTTCCAGTTTTTCAATAACCTCCGGCGAATGTGAAATCATTCTGTTTTCTATTGCCAGCGTGCAGTCCTCTGAAACAAGCAATTCATAATCCGGCTTGCTGTATTTACCTGCGTAAATCATATCTCCATTTGCCATTGCTTCTTTTGCTTCTTCAATATACCAGTTTTCTTCCTTCTGACCTGAAAAAGCAATGGTATTTAGGCCATCTAATTCACGAAACATATCCATTACGGCTGATGCTACCAGATACAAATTCTTCATCGGACGTTGTAACACTATGATATCTTCTTCCAAATTTTTTGGTATTTCTTTCTCTTCCGGAACAATCAAAAACCTTTGTCCGTCCATTGTCGTTGTAAGGATTGTATAGCCGCCTTTATAATAATCTACGGAAAAATTCTCAGCATATTGAAGCTCCATACTGCTTTCATAAACAAGTGAAGCTTCTGTTTCATTTTCCTGCAAATTATCTGTATTTAGAGTATTTCCATAATCGGAAGAAGGACTGCTACAGCCATGCAGCCCCAGCAGTCCCATCAAAATCAGACATATTCCAATGATTGTCTCTTTTCTCATTCCCAAGCACCTCTTATTCTGCCGGTTTCATTGTGTCAGAATAAAATGTGAGAGTATACTCAATTTCATGTGGTTTACTCATTGCTACAGTATCTCCAATGACATCCATAGGTTCATCAAAAATGAGAACTGGTATTTCAAATACGGAGTCTCCTTCTGTATTGATTGGCAGATACTTTTCTCCATTTACAAGCATATAGTCATAATTTGGACTGCTCCACTGAATCGTTGCAGTCACAGTTTCTCCGGATACTGTAACCGTTGCCGGTGATAAAACCTTTGCTTTACCGCTTCCCCCTTCAAAGGCAAGTTCAATACTATAGATACCATCCTCTAACAAAAGGGGATTGTCAGACTGTGCTTCTTCCTCCAATGATTCCGGATTGGAAACTTTGACCTTATGGTCATACCATGTCCCTTTTGTACCAATGAGTGCCAGATCAAATTCTTCCTCCAGCGCCGGAACCGGCACATCAAAGCCATACACTTCCTCTGTCAATCCATCACTGTATGTAACGGTATCCTCTGTCGGCATAAGGAGCTGGGCACCGTCTTTTTCTGCATCCGTTGCAAGTCCCGGATAAAGATTTATAATCTTTTTTGACATTAATGAGATATGGATTGTCATTTCTCCGTTTTTTACTGTCAATGTTCCCTTGCCATTGCATGCCTCACTAACATGAAACATGCTACTATCCGTATCAAAGTCTACCGTATATGTTCCATCCGGAATAACAGCATTTTCTTCTTCCGTTACATTTTCTTCTTGCACGGTAGGTTCCTCTGTCTCTATGTCAGCAGAGGATTCTGTCGTAACAGTTTCTTCTTTTACTTCGTTTTCCTGTACACTGCTATTGTCGGCACAACCGTAAAGCAGAGAACAAACCAGCAAAGATGTGCTCAATATAGTTATCAGTTTTCTTTTCATCTTATTATTAACCTCTATTCATTTATCACATCTTTTGTATGAGCCACATAAAGTTGCTGTATGGCATCGATGGATCCAAGACCTATAATTTGTGTATCCACACTGTCAAACTTTCCGGATGCAGCAAACATACTTTTCCATGAATCCTCATCATCCCCGGCCATATCATTGTTTGCATGATCTCCGGCAACCACCATCAGAGGGCGAAGTATCACTTTTGTATAACCAGCCTGTGCTACAGCATCAATCACTGCCTCGCACGAAGTTTCTTCCGGTTCTCCTTCTACTGTTCCAATAAATACGTTGTCATAACCAAGTTCTCCCATCTGTGTCTGCATCTGACTGTATGACACCTTTGCAGTATGAGAGGTTCCATGTCCCATAAAGACAAATGCAACACCATCTTCTTTTGCCGCATCAAGACTTTCATAACCAGCATCTTTCACTGCTTCTGTAGTAATCGCTTCTGCAACGATTGCTTTATCGGCATTGATTACTGTTGCATCTGTTCCCACTTCACCTAACAGCGGTTCAGCAACTTTTACTGTCTCAAACTGTTCCTGATATGCCTCAACAGCTTCCATCAGCTCGTCATATTCTGCTCCGTGCATTAAATGTGTAGGCTGAATGACAAGATTCTTAACACCATTTGCCACTGCACGCTCCAATGCCTGATCCATATTATCAATGTACTCTCCATCACGTGCCTGCACATGATTAATAATAATCTGAGCTGTAAATGCTCTTCTCACAGACCAAT
>JBJELZ010000093.1:0-2518 GCA_051879415.1 Lachnospiraceae bacterium | reverse complement strand
CATTACCGGTGCAAAAGATATGACATAGAAAATCAGCTTTGCGGTAAGTATAACACATACCGCAAAGCTGATACAAGTCTATTGTTAGTATATTTGATATATAAGATAAATTTTACAGGCAATACATCAGCACAAAGAAATAATGCAGTACACTTCCTGCAATCACAAACAGATGCCAGATAAAATGCATATACTTATGATTGTTCTTTACATAGAAATAGATTCCTACCGTATAAGCAATGCCGCCGCCAAGCAAAAGAGCAAGTCCGGTTCCGTCAATCATGGAAAGTACAGTCTCTGCCGACACAACAATTCCCCAACCCATGATTACATATAAAGCAAGAGAAAATTTATGCCAGCGTTTCAAATCAATTGCATTTAATATGATTCCTGTAATGGCACATGCAGCCTGCAGACCAAATATAATCCATCCCTTCAGTCCGCCGACCAGTGACAAAGCCACAGGAATATAGGTTCCCCAGATCAGCAGGAAGATGGAGCAGTGATCCATAATCTGGAATACCCTCTTCGCCTTATAGGTTGTCATTGCATGATATAAGGATGAAATACTGTACAGCAATATCAGGCTGGCTCCATACAATGCCGCACTGACAATTCCTATGGTATCGGAATACATGGATGCATAAACAAGCATAATCCATGTTCCTGCTGCCGCAAGCAATGCACCTGTACCGTGAGATATGGAATTGGCTACCTCTTCCAAAACACTCTGTCCATTAAAGCTCTCTACCTTTGTCATAATAATCGCTCCTCTCCAAACTGATTCTATAAAAGTTTCTTTTCTATTTTATCCACATTATTATCAAATATACACATCTTGTGTTATTTATTGTTGCATCATGTAGTATTTAATACTACATTACATCGTTTTGCACAAAAAGTAAAGTATTATTTTTTCTTTTTGATTATTTTTAAGTTCTATTTAATACTTGCATATTCTTCCTGCTTATTGTATATTATAGAGAGTAATTGGGGTATGTGTTTGCGGACACATACTTGGAGGAGTCGGAGTAATCCGGCTCCTCTTTAATTTTTAACATAATAAAGTAGTAGTCAAACGGATTCTTCCAAATGACTACTACCTTTCTTTTTCCTATGCTTCAATTCTCAACTATGTCTACACCAACACTTTTGACAAGAATTCCTTTGTTCTGTCATTATGCGGATCACCAAAGATCTGCTCCGGTGTTCCTTCCTCCAAGATTACTCCTTCATCCATAAATAAAACTCTTGTTCCAACCTCTCTGGCAAAGCCCATCTCATGCGTTACAACTGCCATGGTCATTCCATCCTCAGCCAGATTTTTCATAACCTCAAGAACCTCACCAACCATCTCCGGATCCAATGCACTGGTCGGTTCATCAAACAGCATCATCTTCGGCTTTAATGCCAGGGACCGTACAATGGCAATTCTCTGCTTCTGTCCACCGGAAAGCTGACCGGGATAACTGTCTGCCTTCTCCTCAAGATTAACAAGCTTCAACAGTCTCAGAGCCTCTTCTTTAGCCTCTTCTTTTTTCATCAGCTTTAGATCCACCGGTGCAAGGATCAGATTATCCATGATGCTCAGATGCGGAAACAGGTTAAAATGCTGAAAGACCATTCCCATCTGCTGGCGGATCTTATTGATATCTACATCCCTCTGCGTAATATCAACACCTTCAAAAAAGATCTGACCGGAGGTTGGAGTTTCCAGCAAATTCATACAACGAAGAAAAGTTGACTTTCCGGAACCGGAGGGACCGATAATTACAATCTTTTCTCCCTTGCCAATCTCATAATTAATATTTTTAAGAACCTTATGTTCTCCAAAATCCTTACACAAATTTCTAACGGATATCACTTTCTCTGAGCCTCCTTTCTACCAATCCCATGATCCAGGTAAAGAACATGACGATCACAAGATAGATCAATGCAACAACTGTCAACGGCAATAACGCATCATACGTCTGGGTACGGATAATATTACCGCCTCGCGTCAGATCATTTAATCCAATATATCCACAGATGGAGGTTTCCTTCAACAAGGTAATCATTTCGTTTACCATGGCAGGAAGTACATTTTTAACTGCCTGCGGCAGGATAATTCTCTGCATTGTTTTGGCATACCCAAGTCCTAAGGATCTTCCCGCTTCCATCTGCCCTCTGTCAATGGACATAATTCCGGAACGCATGATCTCCGCAATATACGCACCTGAATTAATACCAAAGGAAAGCGATGCTACCAGAACTCCATTCTTGCTGCTTGCCATGATGATAAAATACATAATCATCAGCTGCACTGTGGAAGGCGTTCCTCTGATGACCGTAAGGTATAATCTACAGATGGCATTCAACAGACGTAATATTGCACCGGGAACTCCCCGCAGATTCTTCTTTCCGATCTGGTCATGTGCCGTTCTGACAATGGCAACCAGAACACCGATTACCATACCAAGCAGCAACGCATATATGGTTACCTGCATGGTAACCTTCAAACCGCCTGTAATATAGGTCC
>JBJELZ010000092.1:0-2538 GCA_051879415.1 Lachnospiraceae bacterium | reverse complement strand
GGAGGCTTTTCAAATGAATAATTTACCTAAAGTAGCAATGGGAGCATGGGCATGGGGTAATGATGGGACATTCGGTAATCATTACGATGTATCAGATTTAAAGGAAGTATATGAAACTGCAATGAGAAATGGCTTGAATTTATGGGATACAGCAGTTGTTTATGGTATGGGAACATCAGAAAAAACTCTTGGTGAACTGGCTAAGAACACAGAAAGAGAGAAACTGATTTATTCCACAAAGTTTACACCACAGATCGAGGATGGAACACCGTCTGCCATGCAGAATATGCTCAATGGAAGTAAACAGCGTCTGCACACGGATGTGATTGACATCTACTGGATACATAACCCAATGGATGTAGAAAAATATACGCCAATGCTTATTCCTCTTGCAAAGAGCGGGCAGATCAAGACAATAGGTGTATCCAACCATAACCTTGCAGAACTGAAGCGGGCACAGGAGATTTTAAATAAAGATGGACTGAAAATTTCAGCGGTTCAAAATCATTACAGTTTATTGAATCGTTCTTCTGAGTATAGCGGGATTCTTGATTACTGTAAGGAGAATGAAATTACTTTTTATGCCTATATGGTGCTGGAGCAGGGCACATTAACAGGTAAATATGATGCGGATCATCTGTTACCCAAAGAGAGTGACCGTGCAAAAGTATACAATCCTATAATGCCGGAAATAAAGAAATTGACAGATGTGCTGACAGAAATTGGATATATTCATGATGCAAGTGCTGCACAGATTGCTATCGCATGGGCTATTGCAAAAGGTACACTTCCGATTGTTGGTGTAACAAAGGTTCGTCATGTTGAAGATGCAGCAAAAGCAGCAGAAATCAGGCTTTCCGAAGAAGAAATATCTCGCATGGAAAGTACAGCAGATGCATTGAAACTTTCAACTATTCGTTATTGGGAAAAAGAAATGAAATAAGATTTATTGTTAAAGAGGCAAAAAATGAAGATAGTAATCTTGGAAGGAAGTCCGAATAGAAAAGGGTCATCCAATTTGCTTGCAGGGGAATTTACAAGAGGTGCGCAGGAAGCGGGGCATGAAGTGCATATCATTGATGCCGCACACAGCCAGATTAGTCCGTGCAAAGGCTGCATTGCCTGCGGATATGATGGTCCATGTGTGCAGCAGGATGATATGGAATGGATAAAAATGGAAATATTAAGTGCGGATATGTTGGTATTTGTCACACCGCTTTACTATTATGGGATGTCCGCACAGCTTAAAATTCTGATTGACAGGTTTTGTGCTTTTAATGGAAGTATACAGAAAAAGGATATGAAATCAGCATTGCTTGCAGTTGCATGGAATAACGATGACTGGACATTTGATGCGTTGGAAGCACATTACAAAACACTGGTCAGATATCTGAACCTGAAAGATATGGGAATTATTTCTGGAAGGGGATGTGGGACGCCTTATATGACACAACAATCAAAATTTCCGGAGCAGGCGTATGAGCTGGGAAGAAAGTTGCTATAGGAAAAGGCAGTACAGCGGAGAGGTTGGAAATGAAGAAAACACTTGAAGTGGCACTTGCTGTATTGTTATTGTTTGGTCTGGCTGTATATGGAAAAGATAAAATAAGCGCAGATGAGGCAAAAGACATTAGTGTACAAAAAGCAGGAAACACACAGAGAAATGAAGAAGCAAAATTATTTGTGGATATAGAGAATAATGTGAAAGCAGAGTTTGATTTTGATACAAAGACAGTGATGCTTAACAGCGGTTATGAAATGCCCCTCAATGGATTAGGAACCTACAGCCTTCAAGGGGACGAGTGTGTCAATTCGGTAAAAACCGCCCTGTCTAGTGGAGTACGCCTGATCGATACCGCTTCCGCATATGGAAATGAGGAAGCTGTGGGGCGGGCAATCCGGGAGGCAATCAGTGAGGGCATTGTGCTGCGGGAGGACGTTTTTGTAATCACAAAACTTTATCCTGGCAGTGAAATGGAAAATCCGGATCGGTCTATTCAGGCATGTCTGGACAGGCTGGATATTGGGTATGTGGATATGATGCTTCTGCACCATCCAGATGACAACGATGTAAAAGCCTATAAAATGATGGAGCAGTTTGTGGAGAAAGGGAAAATCCGTTCCATCGGATTGTCTAATTGGTACATAGAGGAATTGTCTGATTTTCTCCCTCAGGTAGATACTATGCCTGCACTCGTACAAAATGAGATTCATCCCTACTATCAGGAAAATGAGGTTATTCCATTTATTCAGAATATGGGGATTGTAATGCAGGGATGGTATCCGCTGGGAGGCAGGGGACATACCGCAGAGCTGCTGGGCGATCCGGTCATTACACAAATTGCAGCGAATCATAACATATCTTCCGCACAGGTAATTCTGCGGTGGAATCTGCAGAAAGGCGTTGTGGTAATCCCAGGCTCCAGCAATCCGGATCACATCCGGGAAAATACGGAACTGTATCACTTTGCTTTGACAGACGATGAGATGGATCAGATTCGTGCGCTTGACAGGGGAGAAAAGCACGATTGGTATTAA
>JBJELZ010000091.1:0-12348 GCA_051879415.1 Lachnospiraceae bacterium | reverse complement strand
GGTTCATTTCTGTTGCACTTTCCTTGGAGTCGCCTCCACCGGACGTTATCCGGCACCCTGCCCTGTGAAGCCCGGACTTTCCTCACGGGATATCCCGCGCGACCATCCGTCCCACTTATCATATTTTTAATCTCTTTTTATCCCAATTATCAGACGTTGAAGCAGGAACCTCCCACGAATTCCCTGACAATCGAGTTATTTGGCAGATTTTCACTGCTTACACCCAGAAAATATTCCAGGAATTTCAAAAGCCGCTTGGCTTCATAATACTCCGGTTCTTCTTTTTTCACAGAATACAAAAGCGGTTCAGCAAACTGCTTCAAAACTGCAAGTTCATAGATCAGTGCCGAATTAAAGGTTGCATCTGCGCTTTCCTGAAACGGGAAGATATTTTCCTCCTCACCGCGTCGTACCGACGGCCACATCTGAATAGTTCTCGTTGCTGAAGCTCCTCTTGTCCTTGCATCCCGCACCATCCGCCGGATCAGTCTGCCGTCTGTTGTCGGAATCCGGTTATGCTCATCAATATTCAGACTGGTCAGTGCACTGATATAAATTTTGAATTTACTGTCTGCCGGCAGTGCAAATGACATTTTATCATTCAGCGCATGAATTCCTTCAATGACCAGAATGTCATCCGGTCCCAATGTCTTGTAATTTCCCTTATATTCGCGGGCACCAATCTTAAAGTTAAAGGTCGGCAGTTCCACAGTCTTTCCTGCCAGAAGCTCCGTCATATCGCGGTTGAACAGCTCTGTATCAATCGCTTCCAGACATTCAAAATTGTAATCCCCGTTTTCGTCTCTTGGTGTATCCTCCCGGTTGACAAAATAATCATCTACTGCAATCGGATGAGGCTTTAGTCCATAAGAGGCCAGCTGCACAGAAAGTCTGTGGGAAAATGTTGTCTTACCGGAGGAGGACGGACCTGCAATCATAACAAACTTGATTCCACCGCGTTCCACAATCTCTTTTGCGATCTCCGCAATTCTTCTCTCCTGAAGAGCTTCCTGTAACAGGATAATATCACCTAACTCCCCTGCACAGATTTTATCATTCAGATCTCCAACCGTATCAATTCCTAACTTTTCTCCCCAGTCTGTTGCATTCATCAGCGTACGGAACAGTTTTTCTCTCGGTTCAAATGCCTTGACTGTCAACGGATCATTCTGATCCGGCAATAATAACAGCATTCCATCATGATACTGGATCAGATCAAAGGCTTTGATATAACCTGCATCCGGCAGCATATAACCATAGTAATAATCCCTATATCCGTCCATCTCATAAACATTCACATAGGAACCTCTGCGATAACGGAACAATCGGTTTTTATCCATCATTCCGGCATCCGCAAAGAGGTTTCTTGCCTCATCCGTATTGATGCTGTATTTCTTAATCTCTATCTTATTATCAATCAGCTCCTGCATTCTGGACTTCACCTGATTGACAAATACCTCATCCATGATCAATCCGCCTTTGGGACTGATATAATATCCATTTCCTATGGTATATTCTACCTTAACCTGTTTGTCTTTGGAAGAACCTTTTTCCTGTGTCTCCAGAATATCGGCAACAGCCTTCACCATCGTCAGAATCGCTGTGCGGACATAGGTCTTATGCCCAATGGATTCCTTTACCGTAATCAGCTTAATCTCAGCATCTTTCTCAGCCTTCTTCATCAGTTCACGGATTTTACCATTTTCCGCAACAACCGCAATCATTCCATCGTTCTTTGCCTGATATTCCTTAACAACTTCCTCATACCGTATTCCCTTCGGATACTCCTTTGTTTCCCCCTCAATCACCAATGTAACTGTTTCCATCTTTGCTCCCTTCTCTCTATAATATAGTTTAAAACAGATCAGATTGTAATAAATGGTTCCCTCTGGGAAGCACAGACCACCGTCATTTCCGGCATTTGTTTCAAAAAGAACTGCTTCATATAGGGAAGAAAGATCTTTTCAATACCATAATGTCCTGCATCAATGACTCCCATACCGGATGCTGCTGCATCAATTCCTTCATGATGGTCAATATCCCCTGTGATCAGAACCTCTGCCCCTGCCTTTAAGGCATATCCCGTCATCTTCTTTCCGGAGCCCGGTGAAATAGCTGCTTTCCTGATTCTCATATCCGGATCTCCGTAAATTCGCACACTATCCACCAAAAAAACTTCCTTCACAAGTTCTGCACATTCCCGCAAACTCATTTCCTGCGGAAGCTTTCCGACCCGTCCGATTCCTTCCTTGGATAAGCTGTCTTCATAAGTAACATAAAGAACATCCCTGTTTAAAAGCTCCAGTCTGTCAGCCGCCTCATCTGCCATACCGATCACATCAAAATTGGTATGCATGGCATAACAGCAGATATCGGCCTGAATCAGCTTCAAAAGCCGTCTGCCTACAATATGATCCTCGGTTAATCCCGAAATATTCGGAAAAATCAACGGATGGTGTGTCAGCAAAAGATCCGTATCAGATAATACCGCTTCCTCGACAACCTCATCTGTTGCATCCACAGAGATTAAAATCCTTTCAATCTCCTTCTTCTTCCTACCGCACATCAATCCGCTGTTATCCCAGCTCTCTGCAAAGGACGGCGGTGCAAGAAGCTCTAACTGCTGTATGACTTCCTCCAGTTGCATCGGGATCTCCTCTCTTGAATATTTCTTAGATTTATTAAATCATCATTTAATTATTGTAGAATACTAGTGCTTTCTGAATTCTGCTCTTTTTATTGCTAACTTCTTCCAGACGGTGAAGCAGACGTTCCATGGGCTGCTGTTTTTCCTTTCCCATAGCAATTGCCTTTTGAAGTTCCATACAGATATTTTCAGTTATCTGACGTTCCTTCAAAAGCCATTCCTTCAGCACCGGATGTTTGGCCTCCAACAGCAGTTGTCCATAATAATCATAGACTTCCTGCGACTCATCCGAAATAGTCTCCGGGGAAGGGCTGCCATACCTGTTCTCCAAAGCTTCGGCCCCCTGAAATGCAGCCTTCATCATTGGATAATATTTTCCATCCTCCATGACAATTTCCTCACGGAGAATATGAAAACCGTTAGTGCGCAAAAATTTCCGCACCAGATGGATCTCCGATTGTGGCTGTAAAATCACCTGCTTCATCGCTCTGACTTTTTGCAGATGATGATTCAGAATCCTGCAGGTAAGTGCTCCTCCCATGCCTGCACAGATCATACAGTCAGCTTCTCCTTGTGAAAGCATATCCAACCCGTCAGATAACCGGATCTCTATACGATCTTCTACCTGATATAACTGTATATTCTTTCTTGCTGCTTCTAACGGCCCCGGTCTGACATCCATGGCAATCACTTTGGAAAAAAGCTTCTGCTGTATAAGCCATATTCCCACATAGCCATGATCACATCCTACATCTGCCACAATCCCACCCGGGTCAGCAAGGGAGGCAACTGCCTCCAGGCGCTTTGATAATTCCATTAATCCAAATAGTCCTTAATAATCTTACTTCTGCTTGGATGACGAAGCTTTCTTAATGCTTTCGCCTCAATCTGGCGGATTCGCTCCCTGGTAACAGAAAATTCCCTGCCAACCTCTTCCAGCGTTCTTGCACGTCCATCCACCAGTCCAAACCGTAGCGTAAGCACCTTACGTTCACGTTCTGTCAACGTATCCAGGATTTTATCCAGCTGCTCTCTTAACATGGTAAATGCTGCTGCCTCAGCAGGTACGGGAACATTATCATCCTGGATAAAGTCTCCCAGATGGCTGTCTTCCTCTTCACCGATTGGTGTCTCCAAAGATACAGGCTCCTGTGAAATCTTTAAGATTTCCCTTACCTTATCCTCCGGCATATCCATCCGCTCTGCAATCTCGGAAGGAGAAGGCTCTCTGCCCAGCTCCTGTAGCAGCTGACGGTTGATCCGGATGATCTTATTGATTGTCTCTACCATATGAACCGGAATACGGATAGTTCTTGCCTGATCTGCAATGGCTCTTGTAATTGCCTGTCGAATCCACCATGTAGCATAGGTGGAGAATTTATACCCTTTCCGATAATCAAATTTTTCAACAGCTTTAATCAGACCCAAATTTCCTTCCTGAATCAGATCCAAGAACAGCATGCCTCTGCCCACATATCTCTTTGCAATACTGACAACCAGACGCAGATTAGCTTTTGACAGATCCTGAGAAGCACTTTTCCCTTCGTCAATCACCGCCTGTTTACTTTCAATTTCTTTTAACAGCTTTTTCTTCTTTGCTTCTGAAGTCTCTTTCTCAAGCTTCTTTTCAAGTTCCTGCTTTTCTTCCTCGGCTTCTATACCTGCTTCCATTTTCTTTGCCAGTACGATTTCTTCATCCGCACTCAGCAGTGGAACTCTACCGATTTCTTTCAGATACATCCTTACCGGATCTTCAATACTGACACCATCTCCTAAAGAACTCTCCAGATTATCCATATCAAGATCAAGGTCAATCTCAGCTGCATCCTCCATGGCAAGTTCTTCCTCAGGGATGTCATCCTCCTCCATGGATTCTATTCTGAGCACAATCTTATTCTTATCCAAAGCGTCCCAGATCTTATCAAACTGCTCTTCCTCCAGATTAAATTCTGCAAAGGTATCCAGAACCTCCTGATACTTTGCATACCCTTTCTTTTTTGCAGATGATAACAGAACCTTCAGTTTCTCATCAAATTTTGCTTGTGTGTTTTCGTCCATTTTCATTTTGGCTCCTTTCCTAATCAATCAAGAGATATATGCAGTCTCTCTAATGTTTCTAATGCCTTTTTCCCGGCAATCACCTGTTGAATTGCATTAACATCTGTGCCCAGTCTGGAAGAATAATATGCAAAACTGTTCTTTTTCAGATTCAGAATAATATCATGAACAGCCTGTTCCTTTTCTTCCTTTGTCTCAATCCTTTCAAGCGGTGTATTGAAAATCTCTGCAACAACCCGCTGATCTTCCGTATCCTCAAACATATCAATAATTCCTGCCGGACTATCATTTCCTTTTGCATGGCGCTCAAAGAGCTGTTCTGCTACCTTATGATAAAGCTCATCTGTAAAATCTTCCGGCGTAATATATCCTTCAATCTTCGCAAATAATCCGGGCTCTTCCGAAAGCCATGTCAGCATCACCCTTTGTGCTTTCTTCACAGCATCATCCGCCGTATTCTTCTTCTGAATACCGGAACGTATTTCCTGCGGTTTCACCTGCTGTACACCACCGGGCGACACGAGTGCAATACCGGCTACCATTTTTCTCAGACTCTGCGGATTGATCTGATACTGCTCTGCCACTGCTGCCAGATAATTCTCACGCTCCATCTCCTCTTCAAACTGACAGAGCTTTCTTGCAATCTCTGTATAAAATCTGGTTTTTTCATCCGGATCCTCAAGCTTATAATTACGCTGCAGCATACGGATTTCAAACAGGAAGCTGTTTTCCGCATTCTCAATCCGCTTTTCAAACTCCTCTGTTCCCAGATTTTTAATAAATTCATCCGGATCCTTATACGGCTGCATATTGATGATTTTAGCACTTATGGAAGCTTCCCGAAGAATTCCTATTGCACGCAGTGCCGCTTTCACTCCTGCCTCATCACTATCATATGCAAGATATACATCCTGGGTATATCGTTTCAGCAGCACGGCCTGTCCCGGTGTAAATGCAGTTCCCAAAGATGCCACAGCCTGTGAAAATCCCGCCTGATGCATTGCAATGACATCCATATAGCCCTCACACAATATAATGCCGCTTTTTCTGGAGGTTCTTGCAAAATTCAGACCGTACAGATTTCTTGACTTATCAAATATCTCTGTTTCCGGAGAATTCAGATACTTTGGTTTTGCATCTCCCATGACTCTGCCGCCAAAGCCTATCACACGATGGTTAATATCCTGAATCGGAAACATTACACGGTTATAAAACTTATCTCCCATGCCGTATTTTTCATTATAAACGGCAAGACCGGAATCCCGGATCAACTGGTCATCGTATCCTTTATTCTTCAGGTATTTCACCAGATCGTCGCTATACTGCAGAGAATACCCCAGACCAAATTTCTTCATCGTTTCCTCTGTCAGCTTCCGCTCCGTCAGATAACGTTTTCCCAAAGCTCCCTGCTCATTTCGTAACATATAATAAAAATACTTGGCAGCTTCCTTATTAATTTCCAGAAGCCGGGCTCTCCGCCCTTCCTTCTTTTTCATTTCTTCCGTATATTCCATCTCCGGAAGCTGCATATTAACCCGTTCCGCAAGGAACCGCACGGCCTCAGGGAAAGTAAAGTTCTCATATTCCATAACAAAGGTAATCACAGATCCCCCGACACCGCAGCCAAAGCAGTGATACATCTGCTTTCCGGGCGACACACTGAAGGATGGTGATTTTTCACTATGAAATGGGCACAATCCAAAATAATTATTACCTTGACGTTTCAACCGGACATACCCCGAAATCACATCCACAATATCATTTTTTTGTCGTATTTCTTCTATGACTTCCTCTGGATAATACATTGTTCTCCTGTCCACTATCTCTGTAACTGTATTGGCTTCTCTGTAATTGTATTGGCTTCTCTGTAATTGTATTGGTATCTCTGGGGATCTATCATCCTCCCAAAACAAACTCATCGTTAATCGTTTTGGGAGGATGATAGATTCCCGGAGATACCATACAGGGGCAAAAGCCCATTTGCAATTTGTTGCTGTGCTACCGAAGATGTATCGTCCCAAAACGATTAACGATGAGTTTGTTTTGGGACGATACATCTTCGGTAGCGCATCCAATACCCTCTCATGATTTATATATGCCACGACTTTGGAATGAAAATCTCCTCATACAGGGATATGACAAAGTGATCTGTCATAGCTCCGATATAATCACACACCACCCGTTCTACCGGCTCCCCTCTGTCAATCAGATATAAGAATTCCTTAGGCATTGCGTCCTTATTCTTAATGAAATAATCATACAGTGTTTCAATCAGAACCTCTGCTTTATGCTCCTCTCCTTTGGCAACCGGGCTTTGATAAACACGCTCAAACATGAAAGCACGCATCTTTTTCATTGCCTCTGCCACCGGCTCTGACATCATAATATCCGGTTTGTCAAAGCTGGTATTTACAATATCATGAATAAAGCAGTCTAACCGCTCTTTTGTGGTATAACCGATCACATCCCCGATTTCTCTCGGAACATCAGAATCTCTTAAAATACCGCCTCTGATCGCATCATCCATATCATGGTGAATATAGGCAATCTTATCGGACAGTCGTACAATTTTGCCCTCCAATGTAGACGGCATACTGCTTGTCTGATGATTCAGGATACCATCACGTACCTCCATCGTCAGATTCAGCCCCGCTCCGTCTCTTTCCAATACATCTACTGTACGCACACTCTGCACATTGTGCTTAAAGCCGCCGGGACAAACCCTGTTCAATGCACGCTCTCCCGCATGTCCAAATGGCGTATGCCCAAGGTCGTGTCCAAGTGCAATCGCTTCTACCAGTTCCTCATTCAGCCGTAATGCTTTCGCAATCGTTCTGGCATTCTGTGAAACTTCCAGCGTATGCGTCAGGCGTGTTCTGTAATGATCACCTTCCGGTGTCAGGAACACCTGCGTCTTATCTTTCAGACGCCGGAAGGATTTACTATGAATAATTCTGTCTCTGTCACGCTGAAATACCGGACGGATATCACACTGCTCCTCCGGACGCAGGCGTCCCTTGGAGTTCTCACTCAGCGTAGCATATTGACTTAAGGATTCCCGTTCCAACAATTCCAATTGTTCCCGGACAATCATTTTTATTCTTCCTCCCTTTTTTCGCACCCTTTTTTAATATTCTGCCTTGTTTTGTCATTTCCTTTTTCTTTTTTGCAAAAATTTTTATTACGAAAAATTTTACTCCTCAATTAGGCATATCACACCTTTTGCATTCATACTTTATAAAAAAGCGAAAAATCTATCCTTCAGGAGAATCCTATGAGTTCAAAAACAAAAATTGTTGTCCTTCGTTCCAAAGAGATTATTTATACCGGTCTGTTTATCCTTCTTGGTATATTGTTTGTTATTTTACTGCTGATTATGTTCCTGCCAGACAAGGATACTGCAGAACCAATTGAACCGGCAGAAGTATCCTATGTTCCGGGCGTCTATACAACCACTCTGATCTTAAAAGACCAGACGGTTGATATTGCTGTTGTGGTGGATGAAAACAATATTAACAGTATCAGTATTGTCAATCTTGATGAGGCAGTCACTACCATGTATCCCCTGATTGAGCCATCTTTAAATGACATTGCTTCCCAGATCATAGAAAAGCAGTCTTTAAACGGCATTACATATCTGGAAGACAATCGCTACACCACAGAAATATTGCTCAATGCAATTGAGCTTTCTTTGGAAAAAGCCATGGTTACCCCTGATTCAAAATAAGTCCCAGTAAAAATTCCGGAGTATCTGATAAAAATACTCCGGAATTTTCTTTATGTATTCCATGGTTTCTTTCCGTCAAACCAGCCGGAATCTTTCCAATAGGCTGTCTCTAACGGCGAGGAATTCCATCCTTTTTTATGCATCATTCCCATCATCATAAACATAAATCTCGTTTTAATTCCGACCCTTGGTTTAGAAGTCACACTAAGCTTTCCGGCGATTGCTTTCGTATCTTTATCGATCTTTGCCTTCTTCGTTTCAGACACGCCTTCCCAATTCATTGCCTGCACTGCAAGACCATACTTCATAATTACAGGCACTCCCATATAAAACAATGCGTCTTCCACATCTTTCATTGCCGACTTCGTAGAGGCTCCTGCGGATGTCGAAACAATAACTGCCCGCTTTCCAAACATTGATTTCATAGGTCTATGTGCCATCCACAAATCAAACGTTAAATCAAAAAACGCTTTTAATGGCGCAGACATATGCATACAATAGGTTGGTGTCGTAACGATCAGAACATCTGCCGCATCCATTGCTTCCAAAATGATCTTCTTTTCCTCATAAAATGGGCAGGCTGTAAAATCTTCGATACACTGATAACATCCCATACAAAAATGATTTAAGTCTTTCGGGAAAAAGAACTCCGTGATTTCATTTTCTCCTTCCATCTGATCCGCAATGAGACGACCGATATGATACGTACTCCCCTTATGATTCTGTCCATTCAGCATTACAATTTTCATTATTCTCTACCTCTGCGCATCATTTATTCCGGTTTAAAAATATTCTCCAAATAATGGAACTTAAGAACAGTAAAATGCCACTCAAAAACAACACTCTGCCAACAATCATATCTATTCTGGATCGGGCAAGTACACTGGCCGGTGCATATTCCGGATCCTGAATGGGAATACCGGTGCTCGCCATAAAGATGACACCGGTAATTAATATTACAATTGAGATTACCAACAAAACTCCAAAAATAAAATTTTTCTTCATACGTGAACCCCTCCATATGAATCATAGATTTTCCCTATCGAATCGGTTATATTCCATTCCCCGTCAGGATATTATCCAGTTCTTTCATCCACAATGCGGCTGATGCATCTGACGGCATTCTCAGATCCCCTCTGGGAGACAAAGCCACACTTCCTACTTTCGGTCCGTCTGGAAGACAGGAACGTTTAAACTGCTGGGTAAAAAAGCGATGATAAAATACTTTGATCCACTTTCTGATCTCTTCTTCAGAATACATTCCATGAAATGCAATTCTGGCAATTCTGTATATTTTGGCAGGCTCATAGCTCATTCTGAGCATATAGTACAAAAAGAAATCATGAAGTTCATAAGGTCCAACGATATCCTCCGTCTTCTGGGAAATCTGACCATCCTCCGGCGGTAAAAGTTCCGGGCTGACCGGCGTATCCAGCACATCCTGTAATACTGCGGAAAGCTTTTCTATACCACAGGTATCTGCAAAATACGACACCAGATGACGTACCAGCGTCTTTGGTACACCGGCATTGACACCATACATGGACATATGGTCTCCATTATACGTTGCCCAACCCAGTGCAAGCTCCGACATATCACCTGTTCCTATTACAAGAGCGTTTTCCTGATTGGCAAGATCCATCAACACCTGTGTCCGCTCTCTTGCCTGGCTGTTTTCATAGGTCACATCCTTCACTTCCACATCATGTCCAATATCTTCAAAATGCTGCAGCACAGACTTCTTCAGAGGAATCTCACGAAGCGTAACACCCAGTGCTTCAGACAATGCAACTGCATTATTCTTTGTTCTGTCTGTGGTGCCAAAGCAGGGCATTGTTACCGCAATAATATCTTTCCGGTCCAATCCATTGAGATCAAATGCTTTCACCGTTACCAGCAAAGCCAATGTGGAATCCAGCCCGCCCGACAGCCCAATCACTGCCTTTTTACAACCGGTATGCTCATATCGTCTTGCCAGACCATATGCCTGAATGGACAGAATCTCCTCACATCTTTTTTCCCGCTTGGTCTGATCTGACGGCACAAACGGCAGCGGATCAAATGTTCTTTCCAGTTCTGTTGTTACCTTCGTCAGAAGGAACGGCACCTGACGGTAATCCTTATCATATTTTTCAGACTGATCTGTATATACCCTGTTTTTCCGCCGCTCCATCTGAAGACGGTTAACATCAAGATCACAATAGATTGTTTCACAGGTAAACCTTCCTGATTCCCTGAGTATACATCCGTTTTCCGCAATCATATTATGACCGTCAAATACCATATCCTGTGTGGACTCTCCCTGAGCCGCACTGCAGTAAACATAGCCTGCAAGCAGTCTGCCACTGACGGACTGTACTAAAAGTCTGCGGTAATCATATTTGCCGATTGTCTCATCCGAAGCAGAAAGATTTACAATAATCGTGGCACCCGCCATCGCATGCATTGTGCTTGGCGGATCAGCAACCCAGATATCCTCACAGATTTCAGAAGCTACAACCAGCCCCGGCATATTCGTACACGTAAGTAAAAGATTCGTTCCAAAGGGAACCATCTGTCCATGAAAGCTGATATCTGTCACCGCCGCAGGGCCCGGTGTAAAATATCTTGCTTCATAAAATTCCGCATAATTCGGAATATTTTTCTTGGGAATAAATGCAAGCACCCTGCCATCCTGTACCACTGCAGCTACATTATAAAGCTTACCGCTTTGCTCTAACGGAAGGCCTACAAACACTATGGCATCATTTCCCTTTGATGCTTCCGCAACCATCAGTAATGCTTCCTCAGCACCCTTTAATAAAGTCTCCTGAAAGAAAAGATCATTACAGGTATATCCCGTCAGGCAGAGTTCCGGAAAAGCAATCAGTTTTGCCTTCTTTTCCATTGCCTGCTTCATCTGTGCAATCACAACGCCTGCATTATATTCTGTATCTGCCAGTTTTATCTTTGGTGTAACTGCTGCTACTTTAATAAATCCCTGATGCATGACAAATTCCTTTCTTTCTCTTATCTCTAACAATCAGCCTCTTCCATCAGCGTCCCAAGTTCCTCAACTGTGAAATAGTAATACCGGTTACAGAAATCACAATGAACCTCTATCGTCTTTCCTTCTTCAATCATCGAAGTAAGTTCTTCCCTTCCAAGACTGACCAATGCTTTCTGCACCCTTTCTTTACTACAGTTACAATAATAAGATGGCTTGATACGATCTGTGATTTCCACATCCATGCTTTCTGTAAGAATTTCCAGAATATCTTCCGGTGTTTTCCCGCTGTCCAGCAATGATGTTACACTGGTGATATTGGAGAGATTTTTCTCCAGTCTGCTGATCGTATCTTCCGTTGCAGCCGGCATCAGCTGAATAATAAATCCACCTGCCTGACGGACACTGTAATCCCGGTCCACAAGCACACCCAGCCCCACTGAGGAAGGTGTCTGCTCCGATAAAGTAAAATAATATGTCAGATCCTCAGCAATCTCTCCTGTCTGTAATTCTGTTCTTCCGATATAAGGTTCCTTTAATCCCAGATCCTTAATTACTGTAAGGTCTCCTGCGCCAATTGCACCGGACACATCCAGTTTCCCATTGCTTTTCAGCGGAATATCAACAGAAGGATTTCCAACATAGCCTTTTACTCTGGACGCAGCATCTGCCGTTACGGTAATACTGCCGATCGGCCCATCTCCCTTGATTTTCAATGTCAGAAGGTCCTTCTCTCCCTTCTGCATTGCTCCCATCATTGCTCCGGCTGTCAGAAGCCGCCCAAGTGCTGCCGTTGCTACCGGTGACGTATTGTGCTTCTCAAATGCCTCCTGTACCAGTTCTCTCGTATCTGCCACAAAAATCCTGACTTCTGCATTCCCGGCAACTGCCCTTAATATCACATCACTCATTTCATTTTCCTCACTGTAT
>JBJELZ010000090.1:0-2571 GCA_051879415.1 Lachnospiraceae bacterium | reverse complement strand
TAAATCTTCATAACTGGTCACAGGGTAGTTTTTCCGGAATGACATGGGATCATGTAAAAGTTATGGCAATTGTTGTTACCGTTACATTGATAGCAGTTTTCCTGCTGTCAAAACCCCTTTCGGCATATCAGCTCGGAGAAGTATATGCACAGAACATGGGTGTAAATATTCGTTACCTGCGAATATGCCTTGTGATTCTATCTAGTATTTTATCTGCCTGTATTGTAGCTTTTGCAGGACCGATATCATTCGTTGGAATTGCAACACCTCATCTGGTGAAAAAATTGCTTGGGACAACAATGCCGCTTTTGATGATACCTGCCTGTTTCCTGGGTGGAAGTGTATTTTGTTTGTTTTGTGATTTGCTTGCAAGAACGATTCTTGCACCAACGGAACTGAACATCAGTACTGTTACGGCAATTTTCGGAGCTCCGGTTGTTTTATGGGTAATGGTGACGCATAGAAAAGAGAGGGCCGTATAATGGAATATTATTTTAAAACAGAGCAGATGAGTGTTGGTTATCATGGTAAGCCATTGATTCATGATATAAGAATTGATCTTCATAAAGGAGAGATATTGACATTAATTGGTCCCAACGGAGCGGGTAAATCAACGATATTAAAGAGCATTGCAAAGCAGCTGAAACTCATTGGGGGGATAGTATATCTGGAGAAAAAAGAATTGAATCAGATGTCCGGTTTGGAACTTTCACAGAAAATGGCTGTTGTTTTTACAGAAAAAATAAAGACAGAGTTAATGTCCTGTGAAGATGTGGTTGCCACAGGCAGATATCCTTACACCGGACATTTTGGCATATTATCGAAAGAAGATCATGCCACGATTGAAGAAGCAATGGAGTTAGTTCATGTGACGGAAATCAGAAATCAGGATTTTACTAAAATCAGTGACGGACAAAGACAACGGGTTATGCTTGCCCGAGCAATCTGTCAGGAGCCGGAGATTATTATTCTGGATGAACCTACATCCTTTCTGGATGTGAAATATAAGCTGGAGTTTTTATCAGTACTACAGGAATTGCGGATTCGAAAGGGTCTCACTGTCATAATGTCGATTCATGAATTGGAGCTGGCAGAGCGGGTTTCGGACAGAATTTTATGCATAAATGGAGAGTATGTAGACCGCTTTGGAAAGCCGGAAGAGATTTTTCAGGCCGGCTATATCAAATCTCTTTTCGGAATAGAGACAGGCAGCTTTGACGAAGAAAATGGAAGTATGGAGCTTGAGCCGGCAAAGGGAACAGCGAACATATTTGTGATTGCGGGTGGAGGCAGTGGAAGAAGCATATACCGCAAATTGCAGCGGGAAAATAAAGCCTTTAGAACAGGAATTATCTATGAGAATGATTTGGATTTTCCTGCTGCGAGAGCTTTGGCGGCAGAAGTGATTGCAGTGAAAGCATTTGAACCTGTGGACAAGGCTGCTTTAGAGCAGGCACAGAAAGCGATAGATTCCTGCAGTAAGGTAATATGCTGCAGAAAAAAATTCGGAAGTCTGGAAATAGCAAATAAAAAACTTCTTGAATATGCATACAGAAATGGAAAAGTAACAGAAATAGCAGAGCAGGAAACTGTTTAAACAGTAGTCCGACGGAACATAGGAAAGGCTTGGTCAGCATGTCAAAGGTTATTATGATTCAGGGAACAATGTCAGGTGCAGGAAAGAGTTTTCTTGTGGCAGGGCTTTGCAGAATAATGAAACAGGACGGATACCGGGTAGCTCCGTTTAAATCGCAGAATATGGCACTTAATTCCTTTATTACGGAAGAAGGGCTGGAAATGGGCAGGGCACAGGTCATGCAGGCAGAAGCAGCAGGTATAAAACCAATGGTCTGTATGAACCCTATATTATTAAAGCCAACCAATCATACGGGATCTCAGGTTATTGTGAATGGCGAAGTACTGGGGAATATGAGTGCAAGAGATTATTTTAAATATAAAAAGCAGCTTATTCCGGATATTAAAAAGGCTTTTCGAAAATTAGAAGAATATGCAGATATTATTGTAATAGAAGGGGCAGGAAGTCCTGCAGAAATTAATCTAAAAGAAAATGATATTGTGAACATGGGCATGGCAAAAATGGTTGATGCACCGGTACTACTGGCAGGTGATATTGACAGAGGAGGAGTATTTGCACAACTTTTAGGGACACTGATGTTACTTTCCGGGGAAGAAAAGAAGAGAGTAAAGGGACTTATCATCAATAAATTCAGAGGAGACAAGACAATACTTGATCCCGGTATTGTAATGTTAGAGGAGAAGGGACAGGTTCCTGTAGCCGGTGTGGTTCCTTATATGGACCTGGCATTGGAGGATGAGGATAGTCTGACAGAGCGTTTTGATAAAAAGGAAGAAAGCTGTATCGATATTGCAGTCATCCGATATCCAAGAATTTCCAATTTTACAGACTTCAATATCTTTGAACAGAGGAAAGAAGTATCTGTACGATATGTAACTTCTGTAACAGAGCTTCACCAACCGGATATGGTCATACTGCCCGGGAGCAAGAATACACTGGGTGACTTAAAGTGGATGCGAGGGAATGGTCTTGAG
>JBJELZ010000089.1:0-2587 GCA_051879415.1 Lachnospiraceae bacterium | reverse complement strand
CTTAGCAGAAAAATCATCAGGATTCCGCTGATCACATAAGACACATACGGATAACCCGCTGTCATTCCGTAATAGCGGAAATTCCATCCGGCAAAGAAAAGGTTTAAAGCAAGGAACAGCCAGCCAAGCATTGAGTGGAAATAAGATGACAATTCTTTTTTTAATATTGCTAGCATGCCGAATCCTCCTTCCCTTCTCCGGATATTTCTCCATGATAATCTTCTCCGGTCAGCTTCAGATACACATCCTCAAAGGAAATCGTATGCACATTCAATTCCAAAAGTGTTAATCCATTGGCTGCACATCCGGCAGAAATTTCCTCCCGGATATCTTTTCCGGCTTTGGCTGTAATAAATATCCTACAGGAATCTGCATTTTCCTCTAATACCTTCTTCTCCTCAATTCCCTGAATCTTCTGGATCACTTTTTCTGTATTACTGGCATTGCCTTTCACCACAAGTGTCAGCTGTTGCTTTTCATTATACTTATTTACCAGATGATCTATATTGTCATTGGCAACCAGTTTCCCCTTAGATATAATAAGTACCTTATCACATACTGCACTAACCTCACTGAGGATATGCGTACTTAAAATCACGGTATGTTCCTCTCCTAATCTTGCAATCAGATCCCTGATTTCCACAATCTGTTTCGGATCCAGACCAACCGTCGGTTCATCAAGAATAATAATCTCAGGATTATTCAGCAATGCCTGTGCCAGACCGACGCGTTGTTTATATCCCTTTGAGAGGTTGCGGATCAGACGTTCTTCCACACCTGCCAGTTTGGTTTCTTCCATTACCTTATTGATCTGATCACCCCTGTCATACCCGGGAATCCCTTTTAACTCAGCTACAAATTTCAGATATTCCTTAACTGTCATGTCCTGATATAAAGGCGGAATTTCAGGAAGATAACCAATAAACCTCTTTGCCTTCTCCGGTTGTTTCATCATATTGATATCATTAATCAGAATTGTCCCTCCGGTAGGTGCAAGATATCCTGTCAGCATGTTCATTGTCGTAGATTTTCCGGCTCCATTCGGTCCTAAAAATCCATAAACATGCCCCGGCTCTATTTCAAACGAAAGATCATCAACTGCCAGATAATCTCCATATTTTTTTGTCAGGTGTGTGACTTTAACCACAATTGTACCTCCACTTGATAAAATGTCCAAAATTTATTGTTTCTTTATAACTGTCTGATATATTCCTGCATATCCTCCCAGCCGGCTGCAATCATATAGGCTTTGGGGGCATCTTCTTTCAGCCTTCGCAGACATCTGATACAAAAGCGCTCCCGCTCATCATAATTAAATCTTAATACATTTTTATGCCCCCAGATATGGGTAAAGACCTCCTGAAGATCCAGCACTTCCATCGCCGGTACAAAAGGTGTTACCTTCTGATGTGCTTTTGCTGCACACATGGGCAATAAACGTTGTTCTGCAAAAACCATATGACACAGATTCTCATGCTCCTCTGCACATCCTGTCATAAAACGCATTGCCTCCAAAACATACTGTTCCTTCAGTTCTTCATCCCTGATATAAAGTAAAGCTGTATTGCACGGAAGCACACTCCAATCCAGATCCGAAGCAAACTCATATTCCCTTTTCATATGAAAAAATTCCCTTCCGGGATAAATTTCTTCCCGAATCGGTTCTTCATGAATAACACAAACATCCTGCTCCCGAAAGAAATCTTCAAGCGGCTTCCAGACAATCAGATCCAAATCAATCATTGCAATCGGAGCCTGTACCATTTTCAATGCTTCCAGCTTTCCCGCTGCCCAGAATACCTCCTGATTGATCCGTTCATCCACTTCCATAATCTTAATACCATCATTAAAAACAGGCACCAATCCCATTTTCTCAAGAAATGCCGCTGCCTGTCTGTCTGCAATCATCTGCACCGAACCATTATGTTTCTTCCATTCTTCTGCAGAAAGCAGAAGAGTAAGGCGTTCAAAATCCTGCATAAAATATTCTTTTGTATTTTTCTGTTTTAAATATGGTTTTGACCAGATGGAATAAAACCCATTCATTCTCGTAATCTCTTTCCCTGTCAGACTATAAAAAGGCTTTCTGATCCGGAATATGTTCTCAGATCAGGTCCAAGCCATATCCCAATGCTCCAATATCCGGAACTTCATTCCCCTCTTCATATATGGTTATTTCATTCTCTGCCATATTCAAAAAATCTTTATGTGCATCTGAAATTCCATAATAGCTTCCATTTCTTCTATGTCCGCTTCCTGTGATACCCCGGAAACTGCCATTCATACCACGGAAACTGCCGGTTATTCCAAGATAACTTCCAAAGAGGCTGCGAAAACTGCTTCTGCTGTAACTGCCTGTCCAACCCAGATAGCTTCCTAAGAGACTGTGGTAACTGCCTCTTCTGTAGCTGCCAATTCCGCCGTTATTATTATTATTGTTCCGCCGGTAACTGCCGGTTATTCCAAGATAACTTCCAAAGAGGCCACGAAAACTGCTTCTGCTATAACTGCCTGTCCAGCCGGCACTTACTCTCTGTCCACTACCTCTCAGTATCTGATAACTGCCTTTCACCTTCCGATAACTCCC
>JBJELZ010000088.1:0-2587 GCA_051879415.1 Lachnospiraceae bacterium | reverse complement strand
TGTGAATGGGTGGCTCTTTTTGAAAAATCAAGGTACGGATGATTACCTACTTACCATAAAAAAGCAGTGGAAACCAAGTCCTACAAGTAGTATTGTTAAGTCACCACAACCAACAATCAAACAGGATCGACATTACCACTGCCTATGAAAAGATTAACACCAAACCGTTCTTTTAGCAAGCGGTTTTATTATTCCAATGCACCTCCATGTAAGCAGTGATACCTTGAATTGCTGACTTTTACATGGAGGATTTATTATGTACGAAAAATATTTTGAACAGCTTAAAGAGGAATGTCTGATTCGTAACCGTTCTTCTAGAACTGCAGAAACTTATATATCAAATATCACTTCTTTTATGAAATGGACAGGTAATAAACCTATGGAAGAACTTTGTCTACAGGATGCCAGAGAATTTATTCTTTTCAAAAGGAAAAGTGGAGTATCTGCTTCCACATGTAACTTTTATAATTCTTCCATCGCATTTCTATATAAACATGTACTTCATATACCTTGGGATCAGGACATTGTTCCCAGAATGCGAATTGATGCACGTCTTCCAGAAGTTCTTTCACTTAGTGAAGTGGAAGCTCTGATTGCTACTGCTTCACACATCCGAAACAAAGCAATCATTGCATTGCTTTATTCATCAGGACTTAGAGTCGGAGAACTTGTGAAGCTTAGGGCTGAAGATATATACATGAGCAGGATGCAGGTTTATGTTCCCCAAAGCAAAAATCATCGTGACCGCTGGACAATACTCTCATACCGGGCACTTGAACTCTTAAAAGAGTATTGGAGAAGTTACCCTATTAAAAGAGACTATCTGTTTGTTTCTTTGGATGAACCTCATGAACCACTAAAAGTAAGTGGTGTTGAGATTATGCTTCGAGCTGTTGGAAAAGATGCAGGATTAAGCGTTCATCCTCACACTCTCCGTCATTCCTTTGCCAGTCACATGATTGAACAGGGTGTTCCCATTAATTATGTCCAGTCTATGCTTGGACATCGCTGTCTGGAATCGACACAGGTTTATATCCATATCTCCAACAAAACAGTAATGGGAATTAAAAGCCCATTAGATCATCCACAAAAGAAAAAACGCGGTCGCAAACCTAAGAAAAAGGATGGTGATTCTAATGAGTAATGTAATCACCATTCAGGATGTTTTTCATCAGTTCCTTCCGAAATACAGTGAAACACATCTTTTTTCTTCCGAACAGCATATGGCAGCACTATGTATCTCCAAATGCAAAACTGCCGAAATGGGAGCTAATATCAGTGAATGTGAATCCTGTCACAAGAAGTACATTCATTATAATTCCTGCAAGAACAGACACTGTCCGATGTGTCAGGGTATGGAAGTCGATGAGTGGATTGATAAACAGCAGGAAAATGTACTTGATGTTCCGTACTTTCATACCGTATTTACAATTCCGGAAGAACTGTATCCTTTAGTGTATTCGAATCAGAAGCTTTTATATGATGCACTGTATCATGCAGCACATCTGACTATGACTGAACTATCTTCTGATCCAAAACATCTTGGAGCAAGAATCGGATACATTTGTGTACTTCACACCTGGGGTTCAAGAATGAATTATCATCCCCATCTTCACACTATAGTTCTTGGCGGTGGTCTGGATTCCACTAATCATTGGAAAGATAAAGGAAAAAAGTTTTTCTTTCCAGTAAAAGTGATGTCAGCTGTATTTAAGAAACATTACCTGAAAGAACTCAAACTGCTTCGTGAATCAGGAAAACTGCAATACTCTGGAACATCACAAAAATTTCAAAATCATTATACTTTCAAAGAACTATTAGATACGCTTTATGCAAGGGAATGGGTTGTATATACCAAAGAAGCCTTTAATGGTGCAAACTCGGTGATTAAATATCTGGGCAGATACACACATCGGATTGCCATCAGCAATAGCCGGATTATCAGTATGACATCCGAAACAGTCACTTATCTTGCCAAGGACTACAAAAATGGTGGAAAAATGATTCCTTACACTGTGAAAGGGACAGAATTCCTACGTATGTTTCTTATGCATGTGCTCCCTAAAGGGTTTGTACGTATTCGGCACTATGGTATTCTTTCCTGCCGAAGCAAAAAAGAGAAAATGGATTTATGCAGAAAGCTTTTAAACAGTATGCAATATCTCTCTCAGTTAAGAAATAAGACAGTTGCCGAAAAGCTTCTGATTCTGTATAAAAAAGATATCTGTAAATGTGAAGTATGTGGTGGAAAGCTCTCATCCTTCAGACTCCGTGGTTCCTATTCCCTTACGGGGTAGAAAATACAATTAAATATGTCTGGAAAGCCTTCTGACCAGGAAGGTCTATTTGTCGTGCTATCAATCCACAAAAGTGTCTGTAAAAGAATTTACAGATTTTCAAAACCGATTATTTTTGATAAAATCAGGGAAGAGAAAACACATTGAAATTCCATAGTATCTTGGATAACCTGACGCGATTTGGTTCAATTGGTAAAAATCGGTGTGCAGTCCAGAGGAATGGGCAGATACATTCTAAATGTAGTCTGCTTTTTCCTCTGTCCTGACGCCGATTGTTTACGAAATAATTT
>JBJELZ010000087.1:0-2595 GCA_051879415.1 Lachnospiraceae bacterium | reverse complement strand
GTCTCAATGCTGCTTTTTCGTTTGCACCATCTTCGATTCTTTCCTTAACGATTTACACATCCTCTCAGTTCCACAAATCGGATTTCGAGCTTCTAAAATGTATTATATCATTTACCCAATCTTTATTCCATATCTACTCCCCAAAGCAAACCTTTACCAATTCAACTGTCTAATGTATAATGTGTTTAAAAAAGGGGGGATGAACCATGAGTAAATGGTTTTGGGAATGATTTCCTTATTTGTGGCCTGGATTCCAATTATTTCTTTACTTTTTGGTGGTACTGCTCTTGCACTTGGCATCGTTGCATTGCGTAAGAAAAAAACAAACAGCTATTTTGCCTGGGCCGGTATCATTTGTTCCGGAATTGCATTATTGATCGGAATACTTGTGACAATACTTCTTACTATCCTAATTCTTCGCTCGCTTCCATATTGATTTGCGTTTTTTAACCCAATATTTGTAATCCAATTGCATTTTTCAACCCAATATTTATAATTCAATTGCTTTTTTCGACCGTATTTTGCTTAGGAAACAACATAGAGAACAGCAAGAAATATCATTAAATCCTTATGCATTATAGTACATATCATAAACCACATAGCCTGTTATTCCCTCCAGGGAACCTTGATAGGTTTCCTGACACATCATACATCTTGGCTCCGTCATAGGAATTCCACTGGTCGGATAAATCCCATATTCTGAGGAGGTTTTAAATCCCACACGATTATAAAAATGAAAATCTCCTTCCACGTTGATTCCCTTATAGCCGGCTTCTCTTACCTTTTGAATTCCAAGCGTCAACATGGTGATTCCGATATTATTGTGAAAATAGTCTGCGTGTACCGATACCGGTGCCAGCATGACAATATCCGATTCTGCCTGATTGCCATGTCCGCCTTCTTTTGTCGGTGACAGCGGAAAATGAGAAAACAGGAAGTGTCCGACAATCTTTCCATCAAGTTCTGCCACAAATGACAATTCCGGAATATAATACTTAGAAACCCTGATTTCTTCAATCAACGCTACAATATCCGTACCATCGGAATAATTCGTCCCCTCCTGAAACGAACGCAAAACCAAAGAAACAATATCCTTGTAATCCTTTTGTGTTTCCGGTCTGATTATAATATCATCTCTCATATCCTCTCCTTTCTTTGGGGACGTTCCTTCTGTCACGAGGAGTGTCCCCTGTCACACTCCTCGTGACAGAAGGAACGTCCCCAATACTCAAATACTCAATACCTTATTCCCAACGAAAAGTTTTCACTGAAACAACTGTACAGATCAATGTAATCCCCACAAGCAGCACAACAATTTTCCATACATCTTCTAAGTTTACTCCCATTGAAACTGCTTTCATAAGCTTAATTCCTTGTGTCAGCGGCAATACACCCGCAACCTTCTGCAGTCCACCCGGAAATAATTCAAACGGGATGGTCGCACCGGATAAAAATAACATGGGAAAATACACAAGTGTAGTAACAGTATTCACGGATTTTACCGTTCGACAAAGACTTGCCATCAATAGGCCAATACTGAACATAGACACCAGTGTCAACAGCCAGGAACCCATAAATGCCAGAACATTTCCCTGCATTTTATAACCCAGAAACACAACTGAGACCAGGGCAACAGAGATAGCAGACAAAAGTGCCGTTCCCCCGGCGCATAACAGATCACTTCCTAAAATCCATATGGGACTGCATGGTGTGGTAAAGAAATGTTTCAGTATTTTCTTATCACGATAGTCCGCAATCGTAAGAGGAATTCCCATAAATGCCGCTGCACAAATACCCACTGCTATCAAGGAAGCAAACGAACTTTCCAGATAAGTCAATCCTTCTGCAGCCTGTTTCTGTCCTGCAATCATATTAATCAATATCATAATTCCTACCGGCATTGCTACACCAAAAAGTAACATATCACCGGACCGCAGTGCCAGTTTCTGTTCAATGAGATATAATTTAAAAAATCGTTTCATTGTGTAACCTCCTCTCCCATATACCAAAGATATGCTTCCTCTAAGTTTTCATAAGGACTGCTTTCAATGACACTTTTTACCGTCCCTTCCGTAACCTTCCTGCCATCTTTGATCAGAAAAATCCGGTCACACAAGCTTTCTGCCTCTTCCATATAATGTGTCGTCAGAAAAATGGTAGTTCCCTGCTTTTTTAATTCCTTTAAATGTCTCCATACCTCTCTTCTTGCTGCTGTATCCAGACCTGTTGTCAGCTCATCCAGAAAGACGATTTCCGGCTTGTTTATAAGTGCCAATGCAACAGATAATCGTTGTCTCTCTCCTCCGGAAAGCTTATTCACCTGCGACTTTTCAAACTTTTCCAAGGAGAAAAACTGCAACAGCCTGTGATAATCCTCCGGTTCCTCATATAAAGCTGACATCTCTTCGCAAAGTTCATCCACCCGGATATTGTTTTGATAGTGGGAGGATTGCAGCTGCACGCCAACCCGTTCAAATACTGCCTTACGATTTTTAGCCGGATCCACCCCAAATATTGTTCCGCTGCCCCGATCCGGCTTTTTCAGTCCAAGAAGCAAGTCAATGGTTGTACTTTTCCCTGCCCCGTTATGACCTA
>JBJELZ010000086.1:0-2609 GCA_051879415.1 Lachnospiraceae bacterium | reverse complement strand
AAAGAAAAGAGGATATGACATCATGGGTTATAAGGATCTGAAATTTGAAGAGGGAAGTGTATTTCTGGTAACCGGAGGTGCAGGATTTATCGGCTGCAATCTTTGCGAAGCAATTCTTAATATGGGATATGAAGTACGCTGTCTGGATGATCTTTCTACAGGAAAACAGGAAAATATTGATTTCCTTCAGGGAAGAAAGGGGTATACCTTTATCAAGGGGGATATCAAGGATCTTGATACCTGCATGAAGGCATGCGAAGGGGTAGATTATGTCATGAATGAAGCGGCATGGGGAAGTGTACCAAGAAGTATCGAGATGCCGTTGTTTTATGAGGAAAATAATATCCGCGGAACCCTGAATATGATGGAGGCAGCAAGACAGCAGGGCGTAAAGAAATTTGTTTATGCCTCCAGCTCGTCGGTATATGGGGATCATCCGGTGCTTCCCAAGGTAGAAGGACAGGAGGGAAATCTGTTGTCCCCCTATGCCCTGACAAAGCGGGCAGATGAGGAATATGGGAAATTATATAAGCGTCTTTACGGACTGGACACTTATGGACTTCGATATTTTAATGTATTTGGGCGCAGACAGGATCCGGATGGGGCATATGCAGCAGTAATTCCTAAATTTATCCGTCAGCTCCTTCATGGAGAAGTGCCTACCATCAATGGTGACGGAAAGCAGTCCAGGGACTTTACTTACATTGATAATGTTATCGAAGCAAACCTGAAGGCATGCCTGGCACCCTCTGAAGCTGCGGGAGAAGCTTACAATGTTGCATATGGTGGACGGGAATTTCTGATTGATATTTATTATGACCTTTGTAAGGCATTAGGGGTATCGGTAGAACCCAATTTTGGCCCGGATCGTGCAGGAGATATCAAGCATTCCAATGCGGATATCAGTAAGGCAAAGAAGCTTCTTGGGTATGATCCGGAATATGATTTTGCATCCGGAATTGCACTGGCAATTGAGTGGTACAAGGAGAATCTTAAGTAGGGATCGAAGCAGCAAATAAGTGGAGAAGAAAGAATCAGATGAAAAGACTGACATCCGGAAGAAAGAAGTGCAGGGAATACGGAGAAAGAGAATGAGAAAGATTACCGTTCGGATTGATGATGTCACTGAGGACATGGATTGGGAAAAATTTCATCGTTTTGAAGCACTGCTGGATCAATATGGGATTGCCCCGCTGATTGGTGTAATTCCGTGCAATCAGGATGTGACTTTAAAGAAGGATAATATAAAAGAAGATTATGCCGCATGGCTGTTGGAAAAACAGGCACAGGGCTGGGTCATAGCCATGCACGGTCATGATCATATCTATACAACCAAAAAAGGTGGTCTTTTTCCATTAAATTCTTTTTCGGAATTTGCAGGAGTTGCCTATGAAATACAGCTGAATAAGCTGCAAAAAGGCTGCGAAGCAATGAAGTTACTGGGACTGGAAACGGATATCTTCATGGCACCGGCACATTCCTTTGACCGGAATACCGTAAAGGCATTGAAGGCATGCGGATTTCATTATATTACGGATGGATTTGGAGAGGCTCCCTTTGAGCGGAACCGGATGACTTATCTTCCCATTGCAGTACAAAAGAGCAGGGAATTTGGAAAGAAAAAGGGAATTTCTACCTTTGTTGTACACACCGCTACCATGCGGGAGGAGGATTTTGCTGCGTGGGACAAGCTTTTTAAAGAAAAACGGGAATTTTTTGTAAATTATGGTGAGATGTTACAGTATCAGCCAATAAAGCAGAACTGTTTTCAGCGTGGAACAGAATATATATTGGCTTTCATGAAGGGGTTGCGAGGCAGGATGCTTTCGGGGGAGTCATAGGCTTCCTGCGATAAATTGCTTGGAAGGAAAGTGTAGAAGAAGGGTATCAGAATTGGGAGAACAGATAGTAGTTTTACAGATATTAAGCGGTCTGGAGCTTGGCGGGGCAGAGAGCCGGGTAATGGATCTTTGTCGGCAGATGAAAGATACAGAGGTGCAGTATGCCTTCCTGTTACATGATAAAGGACCTGATTTTTATGAGGAAGAGGCTAAAAAGCTTGGATGTCCGGTTTACAGGGTGCCACGATTCCGTTTATATAACTATGCTGCTTACAAAAGAGTATTAAAGCAGTTTTTTAGTGAACATCCGGAAATTAATATTGTACAGGGACACATGACCAGTACAGCTGCGATTTATCTTCCCATTGCTAAAAAATGTGGTGTGCAGGCAACCATAGCCCATGCAAGAAGTGCCGGAGTGGATCCGGGACTGAAAGGGAAATTAACAAAGCTGTTGCGTAGAAATCTGGCAAAAAAGACAGATTATATGTGGGCCTGTTCTACAGAGGCTGCTAAAGCAGTGTATGGTGAGGAATTGTATCAGAACGGTAAAGTAAAGGTTTTGCCAAATGCAATTGATGTAGAAAAATACGTGCCGTCAGAGCATAGGAAAGAGACAGGCAGGAAACTACGGGAGAAGTATCATCTAAAAGACCGTCTGGTAATCGGTCATGTGGGAAGTTTCCGTTATGCCAAAAATCATGAATTTCTGTTGGAGGTTTTTGCAGAAATCAGAAAACAGCAGGAAAATGCAGTGCTTCTTCTGGT
>JBJELZ010000085.1:0-12722 GCA_051879415.1 Lachnospiraceae bacterium | reverse complement strand
GAGCATTGACTCCTTTTGATTTTTGGAAGTTTGGTCACGGACATTATATCAAAAAAGGGAGGTCAATGCTCTTTTTATTTGCAAACTCCCGAAAATAAAGGTTTTAGAAAGAAAAAAAGGTAGTAAATTTGACACTACCAGAGAAAACGAGGGGGATAAAAATGGAACATATGGAAATGACACAGGAAGCATACCTGATTGCAAGGGAGAAACTACGGAGCGTATTCTTCTCTGTTTTAATCGGTATGGTAATCGGTGGAAGCATTGGATATCTGATGACGTTGTCTATGCCGGGGAATGCATACAATTTTATGACGATTATAGTCTTTGCCCTTTTGCTGTCCGGAATACCATATACCTGGCGCACATTTGGCTACATGGCTTTGACCTGGAAGGGTTTCTTAATCAAATTTGTAATAACCTTGCTTTTGGGCTGGATTGTCACACCGTTTCTTTTACTGATGAATTTTATCCGGATGAAGACCTACGAGCGTAGAACGGTTCGGCAGCTAGTGAAAGAAGGAGAATGCAGAAACGATAAATATTTATTTACAATGATTTGCGCTGTAGCATGCGTTGTGGCGGGCGTACTGTATGTTGCGGCTGAATTTATGAGCGTGAAGTTTGAGTGGAATCTGTTCGGGCAGTCAAAAGGTTTCTTGGAACTGATCATAATTGAAATATTTGTACTGGTATCCAGTATCCTTTGGATTCTATTCCGTAGCAGTACAATTGTTCCGTTGATAGATATGCTGATGGATATGGTCATTATGTGGTTTTTAAGAAATGCCTGGTTCTTTGCTTTTTTCATCTTTTCCGAAAAAATGAATGCATTGATGTATCTGGTTTTTGTATGGGATGTTTTTGTATTTCTGGATGCGGTTGTATTTGTGGTGATGGGATTGCTCAAAAGAGGAAAAACTGTACCGATTGAAAAAACAGAGGAATAGTCCGATGCGGAAAGAAAGGAGAGAAAGATTCTATGAAAAAGAATATTTTCATGGCAGTAGTGGGCTTGGTGTGTGTGGCACTCATGGGGTGCGGAGGACAGGAGAACAGCACCGGCGGCACCCAGGGCAGTGAGCAGAGTGCGGAGGAATTTCTGGAGCAGCTTGACGAAGAATACCAGGAGATGGTAGAAGCGGAGGAAGAACAGCACGAAGCGGAACTGGAAGCGGAGTATCCGGAGGGAATCTTACCGGCGGGAACATATATGCTACCGCCAGAATTACGGAATGGAAATGATCCTAATTATATAGGCGGAATGGTAGCCCAGTACGATTCTGAAACAGGAGAGGGAACCATTCTACTTCATGGAGAGTATCTTACAACACTGACCTTTGAAGCATGGGGCGGTAATGCTGACAGCTACCGGTACGATTCGGAAACCGGTCTGTATCACTTTGAATTATATTGCCGTGAGCAAGGAGAATATATTCAATCATGTGTATTTGAAGGTTACTATAATGCAGAGGATGATGCCTTTTTTTTGACATTTTTTGATTACCCCGGTTGCTTTGCACCAACCGAGGACGGCTATGAACAGGTATATTACCGGGAGTAATAGGAAGATGCCTGAGAATCGTATGTATGAGCGTCGGGAGTTTTACGGCTATCGTCAACAGGACGTAGCAGATTATCTGGGGATAAGGAAAAATAAGAAAGAAAAGAAAATGAAGGGAGAAAATGAAATGTTAAAAGAAAACAAGAGAAACAAAACACTGGCAATGATCATGGTAATGGCGGTTATGCTGTTTTTGTCCGGTTGTGGCAAAAACACACTCAAAGGAACTTATGAAAGTGTGGACGGAAAGTACACTATTGAATTTAACTCGGACAAGACCTGTACCTGGTATCAGAGCGGCACATTCTTTGAGGGCAGTTATGAATATGATGAAGACGAAGAGGTCTATGTCCTTGAAATCGTTGGTTCCGGCTTCTATGCCAGCACGATTTTTGAGGCTGAGCTGGAGGATGGCAATCTGATTGTCAATGGTGGCGCATGCAATGATACTGTATTTGAAAAACAGTAGTGCTCACGACTGAAAAGATAAAAATAAGATTGGTCAAAAGGGAGCATTTTGTATGAAACAAGAGAACGAAACAAAAAAGAAAACAGCAATAATATCTGTAGCTATAGGAGTAATATGTGTGGCAATTAGTGGGTGCGGAGGACAGGAGAGCAGCACCGGCGGCACCCAGGGTAGTGAGCAGAGTGCGGAGGAATTTCTGGAGCAGCTTGACGAAGAATACCAGGAGATGGTAGAAGCGGAGGAAGAACAGCACGAAGCGGAACTAGAAGCGGAGTATCCGGAGGGAATCTTACCGGCGGGACTTTATCGAGTAGCAGATGCAAGTGGCAATAATTTCATTAGTGGTTTCTTTGCAGATTATGATGCGGAACATGAAGAGGGACAGGTATATCTTCAAAAAGATTATATGGGCAAACCAGTTTTATACACCGTTCCGTCATATTACACAAATTCTCCAGAAAACTGCTATACATATGATTCTGAGACGGGGTTATATCACTTCGATATTTATTATAATTCTGAAGGAGATTGGGTACTGCTATCTACTTTTGAGGGATATTACAATGCCGATGAAGATACTTTTACCATGACATATTTTTATTCTGATTCAAAAGAATACACCGAAGAAGGTTATGAGTGCGTATATCAGAGGGAGTAATAGGAAGATGCTTGAGAATTGTATGTATGAGCGTCGGAAGTTTTATAGTTATAAGTAACCTTTGGTAGAAATAGTAGGTTTCACATCCCGGAATATAGGTTCCGGGGTGTTTTTTTAATAGGAAATATGATATTATATATAAAATAATAAGATTGTAATTGGATATTAAATTATGATAAATCAAGCATTTAAGGAGGAGAGCATGATATGAGTATTGTTAAAGTAAAAAAAATACGAAATCATTCAGTAAAAGTAATTTCTTCCAAGGATCAAAGTCATTATATCTCATTGTCCGATAAAGAAATGGATAAAAGAGCAACGGAGGCGGTCAGATCAGCTGTGGCGAAAGCAGAATTTTGCAAAAAACCGGTAGCAGGATATGATTTAGAAACTCAGAAAGTATATGTAAAATATGCAAATGGAGAAAAAAAATATGTTGAATAAAAAGCCGATGGTTCTTGTCCTGGCAGGACCTAATGGCTCTGGGAAAAGTACAATTACACAGTTTTTTGAAAAAATCGGTGTATATACAAATGCTGATGATGTTGTATTGGCTACAGGTATGGATAATAAAGAAGCTGCAGAATTTGTTGATGCTAAAAGATATCATTCAATTGAGTCGAGGGAAGATTTTTCATTTGAAACGGTTCTATCTTCAAAATATAAACTTGAGATTTTAGAAAAGGCTAAAAAAGAAGGGTATTTTATTAAATGTATATTTGTTCTTACTGTCAATCCATATATCAATATAGCACGTGTAGAGGCAAGAGTAGCCTCTGGTGGGCATGATGTAGACAAAGAGAAAATAATTAGCCGATATTATAAATCTCTGAATAATATAAAAAATCTTTTAGAGATTTGTGATATTCTACATGTTTATGATAATACAATTGAGCCTATAAGAATTATACGTAAACATAAAGAAGATATTTCAATTTTTCCAAATGAGTTATGGACAGAAGAAAGAATTCTAAACTTAATAGAGGGGAAGTGTTGTGATAAATAATCAGTCATATTTCTGCAAAAATCAGACATACTAAGAAAAAATCTTTTTATGAAAAAGGAGCAGAAATATTAGAATGAAAGGTAAGATCTTTGGAGTATTACAGCGTGTAGGGCGATCCTTTATGCTGCCGATTGCCATTTTGCCGGTGGCGGGACTGCTGTTGGGAATCGGTGGTTCCTTTACCAATGAGATGATGTTACAGACCTATGGGCTGATGAAATTTATGGGACCGGGAACTGTCATCAATGCAATCCTGCAGGTTATGAGTGCTGCAGGCAATATTATATTTGCCAATCTGCCGATTATTTTTGCTGTCGGTGTTGCTATCGGCATGGCCAAAAAAGAAAAGGAGGTTGCTGCACTTGCGGCTGCAATCGCCTTTTTTATTATGCATGCTTCCATTGGTGCACTGATTGCAATCAATGGTGGAACGGACAATCTTTTATCCGGCGCGGCAGCAGATGTCTGCGGCATTACCTCCTTACAGATGGGTGTCTTTGGTGGAATCATTGTGGGACTTGGGGTGGCAGCACTGCATAACCGGTTTTATAAGATAGAACTTCCGCAGGTGCTTTCTTTCTTTGGCGGAACCAGATTTGTCCCGATTATTTCAGGTCTTGTCTATGTTATCGTTGGTATCCTGATGTATTTTATCTGGCCACCGGTTCAGGCAGGAATCTATGCAGTGGGTGATCTTGTACTGCGTTCCGGTTATGTTGGAACATGGGTTTATGGATTTATGGAACGTCTGCTGATTCCATTCGGTCTTCATCATGTATTTTATCTGCCGTTCTGGCAGACCGGTGTTGGCGGTACGCTGGATGTGGCGGGACAGACAATCGAAGGTGCACAGAATATCTTCTTTGCCCAGCTTTCCGACCCGACGGTGGAGCATTTTGCTGTATCGGCAACAAGATTTATGTCCGGCAAATTCCCTTTAATGATTTTCGGTCTTCCCGGAGCAGCCCTTGCCATGTACCGTACAGCATCAGAAGATAAGAAAAAGAAGGTGGAGGGATTGCTGTTTTCAGCAGCGCTGACTTCCATGCTGACCGGTATTACGGAGCCACTGGAATTTACCTTCCTGTTTGTGGCACCGCTTTTGTATGGTATTCACTGTATCTTTGCCGGACTGGCATATATGTTGATGCATCTTTTTAATGTTGGTGTCGGGATGACTTTTTCCGGCGGACTGATTGATCTGTTCCTATTTGGTATTCTGCAGGGCAACGCAAAGACAAACTGGCTGTGGATTGTAGTTGTGGGAATTGGCTATTTTATCATTTATTATTTCCTGTTCTCGTTCCTGATAAAGAAACTGGATCTTAAGACACCCGGAAGGGATGATTCCGATGAGGTGAAGCTTTATACAAGGGCAGATGTTGATGCAAAGAAAGAACATGCTCACACAGAGGCGGATTCCAAAGATCAGATATCTGCAGGAATTTTAAAGGGGCTCGGTGGAAAGAAAAATATTTCTGATGTGGACTGCTGTGCGACAAGACTTCGCTGTACCGTTCACCGGCCGGAACTGGTTGATGATGCCACATTGAAGGCAACCGGTGCCAGTGGCGTCATCAGGAAAGGGAATGGTGTCCAAATTATCTATGGTCCGAAAGTTACTGTGATTAAATCCAATTTAGAGGATTATATGGAATCTGTGAAAGAAGAAACAGATGTGGCAGAAAGTATTGTGATCTACAGTCCGGCAACCGGCAGCGCGGCTGCTCTGGATACGGCACCGGACGAAGGGTTTGCGGGAAAAATGATGGGAGATGGTGCTGTTGTTACTCCTGCTGAACCGGTGATTACTGCACCTGCAGACGGAACCATCGACTTTGTATTTGATACAAAGCATGCGATAGGATTTACTACAGACAGCGGTATTCCGATGCTTCTTCACGTCGGTATCGATACGGTAAGTCTTGGAGGGAAGGGATTTACAGTTTTTGTTGAAAACGGACAGAGTGTAAAGAAGGGCGATAAGCTTATGGAACTTGATCTGGATTATGTGAAAGAGCATGCCCCATCCCTGTGTTCCCCGGTCCTTTGTACGGAACTTCAGGAGAATGAAAAAATCCGGCTTCTGGCAGAAGGAACAGTCAGGGCAGGAGAACCATTATTTATGGTTGACCGCTTTGGAAACTAAATAATTGTTTTAATAAGGATAGTGGCACTCAGATCTTGTGGTCCGGGTGCTTTTCTGGTGGAAATAATGTAGCCGTTATGCTATTATGAAAAATGAAAATTCTCATAACAAAGTCTTTGCTATATTAGTTTGAAAATTGTTATAATGGTTTGAAAACAAAACAGGGGTACAAAATTGGATGAATATTGAGAAAAATTTGAGGGGTGGAAAGTTTAAGCGGCTTCTCGAAAAAGCGATGGTAGATGTAAAAAATAAGACAAATCTAAACAGAATGGAGCTGGAGGCCATCTATTTGTTGTCTCATTATGATGAGATAACAACATTAACAGATATTTGCCGGTACACGCAGATGAATAAAGGGCATATGTCTACTATTTTAGACAATCTTGTTAAACAAGGCTATGTAGTGTGTAGAAGAGATGATAAAGATCGTAGATATGTGAAATACGAGCTGACGGACGCATCGGAGCAGATCTGTCAGGAAATGGAGACGCTTTGGTTTGAGTTAACTGCCAAAGTGGTGGAAGGGATTGATGAAAGATCTTTGGCAGTATTTAACCATGTGTCTGAGCAGATTAGTCATAATATAGACAGATTACTGGAAAATGATCAGGAACTGCTGCACTGATTAATTCGTGCGCAGTTTCTTTTTTTTTATAAAAAACGGTTGACATCTGTTTTTTATATGATATAATCGTTTCAAAACAAATAGTTTGGAAACAAACTAGTACAATATGCTTCCAATGGAGCATATATTTTTTACAAAAACATTAGCACTCAATAAAAAAGAGTGCTAACAAAAAAGAAAAGAGGTAATGAATATGCAGTTAAAACCATTAGGAGATCGTGTTGTTTTAAAACAACAGGAAGCAGAAGAAAAGACCCAGTCCGGAATTATCTTACCGGATAGTGCGAAAGAAAAGCCGCAGACAGCTATTGTCATTGCAGTAGGACCCGGAAAGGAAAAGGATGGAAAGAAAACAGAAATACAGGTAAAGGAAGGCGATCGAGTGATTTATTCTCAGTATTCCGGTACAGATGTAAAGCTGGAGGATGAGAAATATATCATTGTAAATCAGTCAGATATTATGGCGATTGTAGAGTAGTTGAATAAAAAAATGGTTATTTAATGTACAGAAAGAAGGAATTAACATGGCAAAGGAAATTTCATTTGATATTGATGCAAGAAAAAAGATGGAGGCAGGCGTTAATAAGCTGGCAGATACAGTTAAGGTGACAATCGGACCTAAGGGACGTAACGTTGTCCTGGAAAAATCTTACGGAACTCCTTTGATTACCAATGATGGTGTTACGATTGCAAAGGAGATTGAGCTGGAAGATCCCTATGAGAATATGGGTGCACAGCTTGTCAAAGAGGTGGCAACCAAGACAAATGATATTGCAGGAGACGGCACGACAACCGCAACAGTTCTGGCACAGGCCTTAGTAAGAGAGGGAATGAAGAATATTGCTGCCGGTGCAAATCCCATTATTTTAAGAAAGGGAATGAAGAAAGCTGCAGATGCCGCTATGGATGCACTGGCTGATATGAGTAAACCTGTAACCGGCAAGGATCACATTGCAAAGGTTGCTGCAATCTCTGCCGGCAATGATGAAGTCGGAACAATGATCGCTGATGCAATGGAAAAGGTTGGAGAGAATGGTGTTATTACGATAGAGGAATCTAAGACGATGCAGACAGAGATAGAGGTTGTAGAGGGAATGCAGTTTGACAATGGCTATTTATCTGCTTACATGTGTGATGATAAAGAAAAGATGATTGCCAATATGAATCAGCCTTACATTCTGATCACAGATAAAAAGATTTCCAATATAAAGGATATTCTTCCAATTTTGGAGCAGATAATGCAGCAGGGAAGAGAATTGCTGATTATTGCAGATGACGTAGAGGGTGAAGCACTTACAACACTGATTGTAAACAGATTAAGAGGCACACTCAAGGTCGTAGCAGTAAAGGCACCGGGCTATGGCGATGGTCGTAAGGAAATGCTTAAGGATATTGCAATCTTAACAGGCGGACAGGCAGTGCTTGATGACCTGGGCATGCAGATGAAGGATATTACAATTGAAATGCTTGGACAGGCAAAATCAGTTAAAGTAACAAAGGAGCATACAACTATCGTTGATGGCGAGGGCAAAAAGCAGGATATTGAAGACAGAATTGCAATGATTAAGAGACAGGCTGCCGATGCATCTGAATATGATCGGGATAAGTTGTTAGACCGGGTAGCTAAACTTGGTGGCGGTGTTGCTGTTATTAAAATTGGTGCTGCAACAGAAACAGAAATGAAGGAAGCCAAGTATCGTATGGAGGATGCATTGAATGCAACCAGAGCTGCTGTATCAGAAGGCATTATCAGTGGTGGTGGAGCTGCATATATTCACGCACAAAGCGCAATATATGACATAATACCGGATCTGGAGGGTGACGAAAAAACAGGAGCAGAGATTGTAGCCAAAGCCCTGGAGGCTCCTCTTCGTGCAATTGCAGAAAATGCAGGATTAGAGGGTGCGGTTATCATTAATAAGGTTAGGGAATCCAATGATAGCATAGGATTTGATGCTGTTTCCGAACAGTATGTCAATATGATTGATGCCGGAATCATCGACCCTGTTAAGGTTACAAGAAGCGCACTTTCCAATGCGATTAGTGTGTCATCAACCTTATTAACAACAGAGGCTGCTGTGGCTGATATTAAGGAAGCTGCACCTGCCATGCCGGAACAGCCGGATATGGGATATTAAATGATTTCCATTCTGTCCTATCGGGGGAAGTGACAGTCTTGTTGCTTCCCCTGTTTTATAGAGGGAAGGAAAAAATTAGTTACGGATAAAGGAGAAGCAAAATGCCAGAGGATGCAGATAAAACAGATATCATCAAACTATCCAATGAATTGACTTATCAGAGACATTTATTCAATCGTGAATACAGAAAAGATATTTTTATGAAAATGAGTATTCCGGAATATATTGCGTTGCAGTATATTGCCATGGAAGAAAAATCAAATATTTATTCGGGACGTACCTACTTAAAGGATTTAGCAGACAAACTCCAAATGTCGATGCGGCAGATTTCTAAAATGGTAGAAAAGCTGCGGGATGTTGGATATGTGGTATGGTCTCATGACGGTAACGGCAGCGAGGGTACCTATGTCACAATTACTGAAAGCGGACAGAAGATGTTGAAGAATCAGGAAGAGATTCTGAAGAAGTACTATGGAAAGGTATTTGAAAAGTTTGGAAAGGATAATCTGATTCAGCTGCTTCAGCTTATGAAGCAGTTGGAAACTGTTATGAGCAGTGAAATGGAAAAATTGGAGGGGGATAAAAATGATGACGGAACAGATGAATGATTATGTCAGACAATTGGAATCTATCTGCATAAAAAATGATAATATAGCTCCCCGCTTATTTGAAGAATATGGTGTGAACCAGGGACTTCGGGATGAAAATGGCAAAGGTGTTCTGACCGGACTTACTAATATATCCAAAATAGTGTCTTCCAAAATTGTAAATAATCAAAAGGTATCCTGTGATGGTGAATTGTGGTATCGGGGATACCGGGTTGAGGATTTGATTCAAGATTTAGGGGAAAATGAGTTTGGATTTGAAAAAATAGCCTATCTGCTTCTGATGGGGATTCTTCCCGATGAAAAAGAGGAGAGTGATTTTAAAAGGGTTATTGGGGAGTGCAGGACACTGCCAACCAATTTTACACGTGATGTTATTATGAAAGCACCATCAGAAGATGTGATGAACTCTATGACCAGGAGCATTCTTACGCTGGCATCCTATGATAAACAGGCAAAGAATCTGGGGGTGAGTAATTCCCTTCGCCAGTGCATCCAACTTATCAGTGAATTTCCATTACTGGCGGTATACGGTTATAATGCTTACAACCACTATGAGAAAAATGAGAGTATGTATATCCATCATCCTGATCAGCAGCTCTCCACAGCTGAAAATATTTTGATGATGATGAGACCGGATCGGAAGTATACTGTTACGGAAGCCAAAGTTTTAGATACCGCACTCATTTTGCATATGGAACATGGAGGAGGAAATAATTCCACATTTACAACAAGAGTTGTTACGTCATCCGGATCTGATACTTATTCTACCATGGCTGCAGCCATGTGTTCACTGAAGGGACCAAAGCATGGCGGAGCCAACATTAAGGTCATGGAAATGATGGATGATATTCGGGAGCATGTGAAAGACTATTCTGATCAGGATGAGATAGAGGAATATTTAAAAAAGATCGTAGATAAAGAAGCGTTTGACCGGAAGGGGTTAATCTATGGAATGGGACATGCGGTTTACTCTATTTCCGATCCGAGAGAAAGAGTATTTAAAGGATACGTAAAACAGCTGGCAGAGGAAAAGCAAAGACAGAAGGATCTTGAATTGTATGAAAATATAGAGGTGATTGCGCCAAAGGTAATTGCGGAAAAAAGACATATTTTCAAAGGCGTAAGCCCGAATGTGGATTTTTATAGCGGCTTTGTTTACGATATGCTGGGCATACCGGTAGAACTTTATACAGCAATGTTTGCAATTGCCAGAATCGTAGGTTGGAGCGCACACAGAATAGAAGAAATGATTTGTACAGATAAGATCATCAGACCGGCATATATGAGTGTTATGGAAGAAAAAAGTCTCGGCTAGAAATGGAGCAGTACTTTCCTTTTTTCATAAAATATGATACTATAATTGGGATTTGTAAAAATCTTACTTAGGGAGGAAATTATTATGAAAAAAAGAATGCTTGCTATGGCACTTGCATTGTCCATGGTATTTACCATGACTGCATGTGGAACAACTGCTGAAGGCACAACGGATGCCGGAACACAGGGAGATGCAACAGAAGCGACAGGAGAAACATATAAGGTTGGTATTGTCAATTACGTTGATGATGCATCCTTAAACCAGATCGTTGCCAATATTGAGAGCGAACTGGACGCAAAAGGTGCTGAACTTGGTGTCACATTTGAATACGAGCCGTATTATTCCAATGCACAGGCTGATTCCACAGTATTGAACCAGATTGCAGCAGATCTTGTTGCAGATGATGTTGATGTTATTGTTGCTATTGCAACACCGGTTGCAATGGTGATGCAGACTGCAACAGAAGATAATCAGATTCCGGTTGTATTTGCTGCAGTTTCTGATCCGGTTGGAGCAGGACTGGTTGCTTCTATGGATGCACCGGGTGCAAACCTGACAGGTACATCTGATGCCTTGGATACAGATACGATCATGAACCTGATGAAGGCAGCTGATGAGGATATTGATCTGGTGGGCTTATTATATGATACTGCACAGGATTCTTCTACACAGGCGATTGCTGATGCAAAAGAATGGTGTGAGGCCAACGGAATCCAGTATGTGGAAAAGATGGGTTCTACTACAGATGATGTCATCCTTGCTGCACAGTCATTGATTGCTGATGGCGTAGATGCTGTATTTACACCGACGGACAATACGATCATGACGGCAGAACTTTCTATTTATGAATTGTTTGCAGAAGCCGGTATTCCCCATTATACAGGTGCAGATTCCTTTGCATTAAATGGTGCGTTCTTAGGATATGGTGTTGACTATGCCAACTTAGGTGTCATGACCGGTGATATGGTTGTAGAAGTTCTTACAGGAGATGGCAATGTGGCTGAAATGCCGGTAATGACATTTGATAACGGTATTGCTACAGTAAATACAGAAACCTGTGCCGCTATTGGTATGGATCTGGAAACCATTAAGGCAGCATTTGAGCCTTACTGCACAAAGTTCCAGGAGATCACAACTGCAGAGAGCTTTGAGGAGTAAAGGATAGAGGAGGATTGTTGTGTTTATTACATGGGACCTGATACAGAGTGCGTTGGAGCTTGGACTGATCTATGCACTGATTGCACTGGCTTTGTTTTTAACCTATTCCATGTTAAATGTCTGTGACTTATCAACAGATGGCTGTTATACAATGGGGGCGGCAGTGGGAGCTGTCGTCGCCATTGCTGGTCATCCGTTTCTGGCACTTTTTGCTGCTATGGCAGCAGGAATCTGTTCCGGCTTCCTGAATGCTTTTTTGCAGACGAAGATGAAGGTGGAAAGCATGCTTGCCGGAATCATTATCAATACCGGTCTTTACACCATCAATATTCTGATCATGGGTAAATCTACGCTGAATCTGAATACAACCCCGACGATTTTTACAATGATGAAGGATGCACTGGCAGGCACGCCGCTTGCAGGTGATTTTAAGCTTTTTGTAGCTTTATTTTTTGTTGTGCTTGTGGCCATACTGCTTCTGTTGTTTTTGGGAACCAGACTGGGATTGTCCCTTCGTGCAACCGGTGATAATATCGATATGGTAAAAAGCTCTTCGATTAATCCGGTTCTGACAACAACGGTAGGACTTTGCATCGGTGGTGCAATGACGGCACTTGCCGGATGCCTGCTTGGGGAGTATCAGAAATCGGTTGATATAAATATGGGAACCGGCATTGTAACGGTTGCTCTTGCATCTCTGATCATTGGAGAAACCTTGGTAGGAAAAAGAAATGTTGTCGTAAGGGCAGTTGGCGTGGTTCTGGGTTCCTGCCTGTACCGTGTGATTGTGGCGATTGCACTTCGTTTTGACCTTCCGGCGTCAGCCCTGAAGCTTGTTTCCGCAGTAATTGTTGCAGTGGCTATTTCCATGCCCGCAATTAAGGAAATCATCCGCCTGCAGAAAACAAAACATGCAGCTATGAAAGAGCATAAGAAGCTTGCGGCAGAGAAGGGAGGCAGTTCCTCATGTTAAGAATGGTAGATGTGTGCAAAACATTTAATAAAGGAACCGTGAATGAAAAGACAGCC
>JBJELZ010000084.1:0-12728 GCA_051879415.1 Lachnospiraceae bacterium | reverse complement strand
TATATTTTCTTAAAAGCTCCACTCTCTGCTTGCCAAGCTGTATACTTTCTGCAGCCTGATTCTGATTGCTGGAGCTTTTATTTTCTTTATAATAGTGCTTCTGTTTCCATATACTCTTTTTACTCACTATAATATAACTGCTTCGGACTCTTAGGTTTACCAGGAATACTCATCTTAATTTTCCCGGTCTCAACGAATGGCATAACACGCTTTTGAATCGCATATGTTACAGATGACAATCCTAGATATTCACAGATTTCTCTCCTTGTTCTAGGTGTTTTACAAAACATAATTAAATTATTTGTTTCTTCATCGTCTGTTACCTCTAAATTTTCCGGTTTAATATTCTTAAAAAATTTAACTATGAAACTGCCTCGTTCATCCAAAAACTGTGGCGGCATCAGGTTATACTTCTCCATTTCCATTCTGTCTTCAAACATGATAATCTGAATTGGCATTCCCTCTGTATGAATACTATAATCTCTATGCACCAGAGCATTCACAATCGCTTCCCGGTTCTGGAATTTATGATCGTCTTTGTTCTCATATTCCTTTTCACAAATTGCATTGCATCATCCAACATATCTGGTATATTACCTTCAATTCTCTGATTATCTAAAAATCTTTCACCTGATTCACCAAGACTTCCAATTTCAGTTTCTGGCACAACAACTGCTGTAATACACAATTGTGGAAAATATGCCTGCGGATATGGACTAAACAACAAAGTGGTGCTTAAAGTTATTTCATCATTTCTCTTTATACTCATCAATTCATATATTGTATGATCTTCCATTGCTGCAAGGCGTGGTTTCCCGTGTTTTAATAAGCTTATATAACGGCTCAACAATTCCTGATCAAGTGACGCCAATGTAACTCTGGGAACCTCTCTAATATCATCCTGATATTTTTTCCGATAAGCTTCATACTCTGTCATTGGCTCATCACTATCGCCTATACGAGTATAGGATCCCTTCAACCGACCCTTTCCCTGATAATAACAAGGTCTATCTGCCAAATCTACTCCAGGTATTTCAGCGGACACAAAAAATTTATCATTTTTTCTACTACTGTAAGAAGCGGCCGTACAATCGGCTGCATTTCCAAACATTGTTCATTAATCTTCTTTTGTATATCTTGGGGATCATAAACGCCAACTTCCTTAAATCCCTGCTTTTCATCAATTCCGAAAATAAGAATTCCACCTTCATCCTGATTCGAAAAACTAGATAATGTATCATACAACCGTTTCGGACATCCTTGTTTCGCAGTTTTTAATTCTAACGTTTGTGTTTCACACTTTATTTTCTGAATCAAATTTAATTTTTCTATTAATTCTTCCGCTGTCATTTGAGTTCCTTAAAATAAAATTAATTATTATTCATATAAAAGGCAATATTTTGTCTTATCCTCATAAATCCAGATTCAACTAAATGCTATTTTTATTTTTTTCATCAGTGAATCCCCACGTTCCATTAATTCTGCTGTACTCATTCGAATTACCTTTTTCCCTCGAAACCGTTCTTCCTCGCGAATTCGAACATCATTAGACAAGATAACACAAATGGCTTCTCTGATTTCCTTTTCTGACAGATAATTCTCGATGCCACCACTTCCCTGTGTCTCAACTTTGATGCTAATTCCTGCTTTTTTTGCTGCAATTCTCAGCGCCTCTGCTGCCATATAAGTGTGAGCCACACCTGATGGACAAGAGGTAACCCCTACAATCTTCATTTTCTTTCACCTACCAATCTTCTATAATTAACTCCCAATCATCTTTCTCCTCAAAATTACCCTGTGAGGAATTTGATTTTTTATAATCTTTTTTTAATAATCCCATCAATACGGCCACTACCAGAGATCCAATACATATACCTACAATATAAGCAATTCTGTGTTCTACCACTGGTAGTACAATTAATCCACCCCATGCAGTGTGATTGAGACATCCAGCCATAAAACCAAACGTACATCCTATAGCAGAGCCAATCATATAAATCATGATTGTTCGAATAGGATCAGTCATGACAAATGGAATTGCACCCTCTGTGATTCCCATAATTCCCATAATAATAGCCGCCTTTCCTGATTCACGTTCCGTTTCCGAAAATTTTCTTCGAAACAGAATGGTTGCCAAACCCACACCAGTAGGTGGAACTGCACCTGCAATTCCAACACCTCCCATGATAAATGGAAGTGTATTCACCTGACTTTGAGCAAATGTATATGCCACTTTATTGATCGGCCCTCCCAAATCACATCCAACCATAGCTCCTAAGAGAATCCCCAATGGAATCTTAGCCATCTGTGAAAGAGTATTTAACTTCAGTATCATCCAACTCATAAACATGGCCAACGGAGGTCCCACTATAAATTGCATGATTCCAGCTGTAAGTAACGTTCCAGCAACTGGAAAAAGAAACACTGTCTGCACAGTGCGATAGACTTCCGGAATTTTAATTTTTCTCAGTAATCCAATAGAACATCCTGCTAGAAATCCAGCCAAAATTCCACCTAAAAATCCTTCCCCCATTTCTTGAGCTAGATAGGCGCCGATAAATCCGGGAGCCAGTCCTGGCTTATCTTCCATACTATAAGCAATATATCCACCAAGTACCGGTATAAATAGATGCAGTCCCGTCTGACCAATTTGACATAATTTCAGTAACCATCCTTCAGTAGGAACAATACCATCACCAGAAAACATTAGAGACATAGAATAAAAAATTCCTCCTACTACTACAAATGGAATCATATATGAGGTGGCCGTTAAAAGATGATATTGAACCTTTTTCCCAAAATTTCTCATTCTTACACCTCTAAATATTCTTTCAGACATTCATATAACGTCTCCATCGAGCATGTCATGATTCTTTCTCGAAAATCTTCATGCATCAAAAGACAACACATTTTAGCCAGAATCTCCATATGAAGATCCTGCTCCTCCCCCTTTGCAATCGCAAGCATAATAACCAGACTCGTTCGTTCCTTTCTATCTTTCTTCCACTGTACATCATATCGAAGTTTTGCGACGCAAATACCACTTTCCCTCACTGCTTTACTTTTTCCATGTGGAATTGCTATATCAAAGCCAATATAAGTAGGAAAGATTTCCTCCCTGGCCAGTACATCCTGAACAAATCTTTTCTGGTCACTAAGATATCCCTGCTGATCGAATGCCTCCGCCATTTTTTCAATAATCTGCCTTTTGGATAGCTGCTCCTCAATCTGAATGATACAGTTTTTATTTAGTGCCTGCAGCATTTTCTACCTCCCTCTCACTTTTTCTAATAACCTCCAATGCCTGTTCTTTTGTCATACATTCTTTCAATTTTTCAATAAAATCCGTCATATTTACCATACGCATCAATCGTACAACTGCTGGTATATGTTCTTTTTTATCACGGCTTGCAAGACAGAAAATCAGATTTGTTTTTTTCTCTCCAAACACCACTGGCTTCTTTGTAATGACAAGACTCATACAGCTTTCTATCACACCAGCATTGACACTTCCATGCAAAAGTGCAAACTGACCGTCTGTGACAGCATAAAATCCCTGACATTCCATGGTGTCTATGATACTGTCATAGTATTCATGAGTAATGCTCCCCTGCTTTTCTAAAGGTAATGTGGAGTCTGCCACCGCATCTCTCCATTCCAAAATCTCATCCCGAAACTGGATTGCTTCCGGACGAATCATCTCGCTGATGTTATTATAGGTCCCTGGAACTTTAACCTCTTGGTAACCAAATTCTTCTTTAATAATCTCCATGACCTTTTTCCGATCTTCATAGCTTAGAAAATCCAACCGTTTTTCAATGCCGAAGAAATTAGTCAATGCATTTTTTCTCCGAAGTCCTGCCTTACCTAGCTTTATGTAATCTTCTTCATTAAAAATAACATTAACACGGACCATCTTTTTCTGTACGGGAAGCTCTGTGCGCACCGTAGTTACGACCACATCCACATCATCCCAATCGGTATAATTCATAATCTGATATGCAGAAATACTTTCTTTAATATGCACTTGAAACTTACTCCGCAACGTATCCTTGATCAATGCCGTAGTCCCATAGCCAAATCCACAGATGAGAAGTACATTCATATAGGGATTCTTCTGTGTGCGTCGAATGCTCCCCAAAAAATACATAGCGAGATAGACAATTTCATTTTCCGTCAGAACTCCCAGTTGCTTGTCCATACGGATCACGCTTTTTAACCGCTGATAGATATCAAAATATTCCTCTGGAATCAAAGACTCCGCTTCCTCATCCAGCTGCATATTTCCACGGACTCGCTCAATCATAGGCCCCATATGATTCAACAACCCTTTTCTTAAAATACGATCCGAAGAAAAATCCATATCCAATACCTGTTCCATAGCTGAGATCAGCTTACTAGTAATATCCTCCGCACTAATCAGATCCAGATTCACATCCAATATATCATAACGGCTGGTATAACGAATAAAACCAGATAATGTCCTGCGTTGCTCTGTTGTCAGCTTCCTGCCAATACACGTTTCATATTCGTCTAATCCCCGTTCTAAGATATCTGACTCTCCTTCACTGCTAATAAAAAGTTGCATATCATTTTTAACATACCAGGTAAAGGTAAGAACGTTGGCCACATACCATTGATAAGATTCATCACTGAACTTCCAGTTCATCTGGTCGATCATGCGGATGATCCATGCTAAGACTTTCTCCAACTCTACTGGTTTAAAACAGTCCTTTAAAAGTTTTATAATATAATTTTCATAAGTATTATGCTTTCGTTTCTCTAGGATAGAAATATATTTTTTCAGTTCCTGGCTACGCACACGATAGCTTAGCTCCGATTCTCCATGCAGAAAAAAACCACGATCATATTCCAAAAACAATTGATATGGTTCAATGGCTTCCTGTATAGCGTCAATATCATTTTGTATAGATCGACGAGAAACCTGCAGCTCATCACATAACTTCCGAATATTCAATTCCTTCGTATCAAACAAAACAAACATTCGAATAATATTGATTCGTTCTTCCGAAGAAAATACAAATTCCTCATCTTCTATAATAATCGAAAAATCAAGTTCATCTGGTATAAACAACATACCCTTTGGTCTTTTTTCAATCAGCGGTGCATCCCATAAGGAAAGCTCATCGTTAATCCGATCCACATCATAACGAACACTTCTCTCTTTCAAATCCAATGCTTCTCCAATCTCTTTATAACTGGCAATCTTCTCCTTTTCAAGATAACGGATAATCTTCAGCATTCTTGCTTTCACCATAGTACTCCTCCATTATGATCTTCTCTATCAAGCAAGGTAAAACCACGAAAAGCCCGAGCACTCTAAAATGTGCTCGAGCAATTTATCTTTTGAAATAAAAACAGAAATTATTTAAGAAATGCCTCAACCTTCTCTGCAATCCCTTTTCCATCCAGTCCAAATTCTGCGATCAGATCTGCAGCAGGACCTGAGTGTCCAAATTCATCATTTATGCCGATCTTCAGTACTGGTGTTGGCTGCCTTTCACTCAGTATATCACATACTGCACTTCCCAGTCCACCAATCACAGAATGTTCTTCTACGGTTACGACCTTACCTGTTGTTTTCGCTGCTCCAATGACCAGCTCTTCATCCAGAGGCTTGATGGTAGCCATATTGATGACCTGTGCTGAGATCCCTCTTTCTTTTAAAATTCTTGCAGCTTCTAACGAATATCCGACCATCAGTCCAGTCGCAACAATAGTCACATCGGTACCATTCTGGATCAGATGCCCTTTCCCAATTTCAAATTGATAGGTATCCGGATCAAACAGTACCGGTACTGCCAGACGCCCGAATCTTAAATAGACTGGTCCCTCATATTCATACGCCGCTTTGACTGCTGCTCTTGCTTCTGTATCATCTGCCGGATTGATGACTACCATTCCCGGAATCGCCCTCATCAGTGCGATATCCTCATTGCACTGATGTGTGGCACCGTCTTCCCCGACAGAGATCCCTGCATGTGTAGCACCGATCTTTACATTCAGATGGGGATATCCCACAGAGTTACGTACCTGTTCAAATGCACGTCCAGCTGCAAACATTGCAAAAGAACTTGCAAATGGTACCAGTCCGGTTGTTGAGAGCCCTGCTGCCACTCCGATCATGTTGCCTTCCGCAATCCCGCAGTCAATATGTCTTTCTGGAAATTCTTTTTTAAAGATCCCTGTCTTAGTCGCCCCGGCAAGGTCAGCGTCCAGGACCACAAGGTTATCATGTTCCTTTCCTAATTCCACTAGTGCATTCCCATAGCTTTCTCTGGTTGCAATCTTCTTAACTTCTGCCATTCTTTTTTACCCCGCTTTCCTATTCATCCAATTTTGCCAGATCTGCCAGAGCAATCTCTGCCTGCTCATCGTTTGGTGCACTTCCATGCCAGGATGCCTGATTTTCCATGAAGCTTACACCCTTGCCCTTTACCGTTTTTGCAATGATCGCGGTAGGCATACCTTTACAGGCTCTTGCCTGTGCAAATGCATCTGCGATCTGATCAAAATCATGACCATCGATCTCTACTACATTGAAATTAAATGCTCTAAACTTATCTGCGATCGGATATGGGGAACATACATCCGCAATATTGCCATCGATCTGTAATCCATTGTTATCCACGATAACGACTAGATTATCCAGCTTTCTATGTCCTGCCAACATGGAAGCTTCCCACACCTGACCTTCCTGGATCTCCCCATCACCCAGTAACGTATATACCCGGTAATCCGCTCCAGTCAGCTTTGCTGCGATCGCCATACCTACTGCAGCTGATATGCCCTGCCCCAAAGAACCAGAAGACATATCCACCCCTGGCGTATGTGCGATACAAGGATGTCCCTGCAGATGAGATCCGATCTTTCTAAGGGTCAGCAGATCTTCTTTTGGAAAGTACCCTCTTTCCGCCAGTGCTGCATAATATCCTGGAGCCACATGTCCTTTGGATAATACAAAGCGATCTCGATCTGGATCCCTTGGATCTTTTGGATCGATCTTCATCTCTTTAAAATAAAGATAAGTAAAAATATCTGCGGATGATAAAGATCCACCTGGATGACCAGACTTTGCACTATGTGTCCCTTTGATAATGCCTTTTCTGATCTCATTTGCGATTGCTTTTAAATCTGCCATAATTTATTCTCCTTTTGCTGCTGCCTCTAAACGTTTCTGTACAACGCTCAACTCTGGAATAGAAGGGTTCCCGCCTAATGTTTCACATGCGATAGCGGATGCCATGGAACTCATCTTTAAGATATCTACATACGGCATTCCCTGAAAGATACCATATGCAAAGGCTCCATGGAAGATATCACCAGCGCCTGTGGTATCTACCGCTTTTACCTTAAATGCGGGCAGGTGTTTCACTTCTCCATTTTCCTTATATAATAAACCTTTATCCCCTAATGTAATGACCACATGTCTGCCATTGATCTTTTCCACCTCTGCAAATACCTCTAAACAGGTCTCCCAGTCATTGGGATCTATTTCTTTTCCTGTATGCTGGCTGGCAAAATACTCAGAACATACCAGATAATCCACTTCCCTGGCCACTGTCATAGTACATTCTCGATAACCACCTGCATCTACAATGGAGATGGCATTGGGATATTTCCTGATCGCCTGTACACTCAGCTCTGGCTCATGTCCATCACTTAAGATGACGGCAATCTCTTCTTCTAGAAAATCAAATGCTACTGGTTCAACCTTTCCTGGAAAGTTAAATAATGTTCTATCTCCTGTCTGAGAATTTGTAAAAATATAGCTGTAAGGTGTCTTCATTTCTGGATTTTCGACGATATAATCCAGATCTACCTTTCCCTTTTTCAACACTTCTTTCAGATATTTTCCATTTTCGTCACCACCAATCTGAGTCAGAAAACTGGTCGGTGCCTTCCATTTTCCACAGACATAAGCGGAATTAAATGCCGGTCCTCCACCACAACGAAATTCATCTAAAATCTGATATTTCACATTTTGTTGGATTGGTCCATCTAAAGGAACAGTAATATCCAGAACGGACTGGCCAATACATAGTATTTTGGACATTTTTATCTTCCTTTCTTTAATAACAGTTAAAACAAAAGGAGCCAGGCCGAAAGGACTGACCCCTTTTGAATAAATGTTAGAATATTTTATGCAAAAGTACTCTGAATCTTCTTCATTAACGGTAATGCACTACTCATAATCTTGCTTGTACTCATTCTTACTACTTTTTTACCTTTAAAACGACCTTCTTCACGAATACTCGTATCAGTAGATAATACAACACATACAGCTTCTTTAATTTCTTCTGCTGTTAGTTTATTTTCGATTCCTGCTGCTCCCTGTGTTTCAACCTTTACCTCAATACCTAATTTTTCTCCTGCTATTTGTAATGCTTCTGCTGCCATATATGTATGTGCAACTCCTGATGGACATGCTGTAACTGCTACTACTTTCATTTTACTACCTCCTAATTATACTTTTTTCAATGAATATAAATAGATTTTAGAATTCTTCAAAATCTAAATCCATTTCTTCAATCTCGCCTAAATCTTCTTCTTTCTTTTCCGTTTCAACATAATCTGGTTTTAAGATTTTCATCAAAATTGCTACTACTAATGCTCCAATAAGAGCGCCCGCTAAATAACCAAGTCTGTTATCTACAACAGGAAGTACAATTAAGCCGCCCCATGGTGCATGATTCAGACATCCGAATAAGAATCCAGATACACAACCTACTGCAGAGCCAATTACATATGTAGGAATTACTCTCGCTGGATCAGCTGTTGCATAAGGAATCGCACCTTCTGTGATACCCATACATCCCATGATGATTGCTGCGATTCCCTGATCTCTTTCTTCAGGAGAGAATTTTTTCTTGAAAAGGATTGTTGCAAGTCCAATTCCCAATGGAGGAACTGCTCCAGCAATACCTACACCACCCATTAAATATGGAAGTGTATCAACCTGTGTCTGTGCAAACGTATAAGCTACTTTATTGATTGGACCACCCATATCAACACCAACCATAGATCCCAATAATAATCCAAGAGGAACTTTTGCTGCACCTGATAAACTATTTAATCCATTTGTCATCATTTCCATCAATGATGCAATTGGCTGTCCAATGACAAATACCATTGCACCGCCAGCTACAATAGTACCAACTAAAGGATAGATAAAGATAGATAATAATGATCTATATGCTGGTGGTAATTTGATTGTCTTTTTTAAGAAACGAATTGTGTATCCAGCAATAAAACCTGCAAGAATACCACCAATAAAACCTGCACCGATTTCTCTCGCCAGATATGCACCAATCATACCTGGTGCAAGAGCCGCCTTATCCTCAATAGCATATCCAATGTAACCACCTAAGATTGGAATAAATAACGCAAGACCTGCTGCACCAATCTGATTTAACTGTCCTAAAATACCAGTTGTTGGTTGTGCCGGTGTTCCAAATATTGTACCATTTAACATTACAGACAATGAGAAGTATATACCACCTGCTACTACAAATGGGATCATCCAGGAAGTACCTGACATCAAAGGTCCCATAATCGCATCTTTAATTTTCTTTCCATTCATAATTTTTCCTCCACTTTTTTAATTTTTCCTATGCTAATTTTTCTGTCAGCATTGTATGTAATTTATCCAAATTGCTGTTCTTTAATTGATCTCTGAAATCTTCATGCATCAACATACGAGACAATTTTGACAAGACCTGCAAATGAAGATCATTTCCTTCTCCTGCTTTTACAGCAATCATAATAATCAAATCAACAGAATCACCATTTTCTTCATTCCATACGATTGGTTTATCTAGCTTTGCTACTGCAATTCCTGCCTCCCTCACGGCCTTGCTTTTGCCATGAGGAAGACCGATTTCGAAACCAATGTAAGTAGAGAATACCTCTTCTCTTGCAAGAATATCTTCATGAAAAATATCTCTATCTTTTAAATATCTTTCTGCATCAAACAAATCTACCATTTTCTCTATGATTTCCGCCTTTGTCATTGCTGCAGTTTCGTGGATCATACAGTTTCTATTAATCATCGGCAACATAATTTGTACTCCTTTCAAACAATCCTATCCGATTGCTTTTTCTATTCTAGAAGTAAGACCCTGCATATTAAAGCATCTTACATGCTTATCCATTTCTTCTTTTAATTTATCAACAATGTAACGCTGTCCATCAATCTTGATAGTCTTTAAGTTAGCCATTAACTTATTGATTTCTGCTTCAACTTCTGGAGTTGAGAATGTATAATGTCCACATAATTCTGTAATCTGAAGTTTTGTAGCATCATCTAAAGCTTCTAAATCAGACATATCTACTTCATCTGTTAACCATTTTTTCCATTTCATAGAGTAGATAGAAGCGTGTGTGATAACTTCACGTAAATTAGATGGAGTTGTGATCTTTCCTAATTCAGCAAATTTATCTTCTACATCTAAGAGTTCTAATAACGCCATCGTTTCAATAGTACCAAATGCAGGTGCTACATTCATTGCTGTGATTCCAAGTGGTAGGTGAGCTAATAATTTCGCTTCACTTAAGTAGTCACCATTGTGTTCTTTTAATCCAACTCCATATTTTTTAGCAATACGGCTTAATTCTTCTGAGTTCTCATAATTGAAGTGACCTACATTCTTTGTTAAACGTGTTAAAGTTCCTGTCTGCCCTACGATAAAAATCGGCATTGGGAAGTTTTCATGTGTATCAGCATATTCTTTGATTCTCTTAATAAATCCTTCGTAACGATCCATAGATGTAAGACCACCAGCTGTTTCTTCTGTACCTACTTCGTAAGCGATTTCTTTTTCAATTCCGTATTCTGCACGAACCTGCTCACAGTATTCGATTAATTCTACAGTTCTTCTAAATACTACATCTATATCAACCACCTTACACATAACTTCTGGATCCTTAGTAGGGTCAATATGTAATAGATCAAATCCGTTCATGATATCAGCTTTGTAAGATTTCTTAGCTAATTCCATAGCTTCCTCCTCTGGAAGATGGTCATTTCTTTCCTTATCTCTCTGCCATGGTCCACCATGGTCGCGGCACAAAAAGTAAGTGTTATCATAATCAATTTCTTTGCAGATTGCTTCAATGTGTTCTTTGAATACCTTCTGATCAGAATTAAATACATATCCACCACCGAATTCATAAGAATCTACCTGGTTTCTACTTGCGATGTACATTAATGGATAGTCTTTTTCTTTTGAACTTTCCAAAGATGCTCTTAAGAAGTTTTCAGACATTGGTCCAATTCCTAATAAGGTGCTTCTTTCTTCTGCATTTACTACATACTGAACTACATCTTTTACGCTAAGCTGTTTTTTCATAACTTTTACTTCTCCTTTTATTTGGTTTAATTACTTATTTAACTATTGATGTAACCGGTCTATCTAAGTTATTTTTCTTTGTTTCTTTTGATGTCTTTATTATATGGGCAAACACTTATTTCAAAAAGATAGAACAAAAGTAAGTTCTTTTTACAAAAAAGTTACGTAAAATAATTTGTAAAATAATTTTCATAAATTACATATTGTCACATTCTCCTTTTTACGAAAACCGAATTACAACATTCCCAGACTTCTTCACATCTGCAGAAGTCTGTATTGCTTTTTCCGAATCATCAATGCAAAATTCATGAGTAATCAAACTCTCCAGCTTCCATCTGCCACTTGCCATAATCTCCTGCACATCCCATACATCCTCTGGCATATATCCACCAGAACCTATGATACTCTTCTGAGCATATGTCATGTGCAAAAGATCCAGATTTCTTATGGCATTGTTTACTGCTACACATACAAATCTGCTTTCAATCTTACCAAGCTCCATAAACTGTTCCAGGATACTCTCTGCTCCTGCTGCATCCAACCAGCAGTCAATATCTGCACTTTCCCCTTCAGAGATGGCGCTGTACCAAATATATATTTTGATTTTTTTTGAGAATCTTCCTTTGCAATATTGCATATTTCAAATCCTAGCTTTTCTGCAAGAGATAGTCTATAATCAGACAAATCGCATACCATTACCTTATTCATTCCAAAATACTGAAACGCTACTGCAGCGGCAATTCCAATGGTTCCCGCACCAAATACGACTGCATTCTGTCCTTTTAGATATATAGATTTTTTTGTATCTCCGTCTATTCCAGCGGGAATCATTCCCCTTCTGGCAGCTCTGCAACCAACAGTAAATGGCTCGATCAAACTGACCATCTTATCAGATATCCGTTCATCCACAGGATAAAGAGAATGATTTCTTTTCGCTTCCGGTACCAATATATACTCTGAAAATCCACCAATTGTACCCGCTCTTTTTACATCATTCTTAGCATACCTTGGATAAGGATATACCCTACTTCTGGCATTTTGAGCTCTCTGATTTCAATGTTCTCTTTTCCTAAATAAATTCCTGCTTTCATTTCTTCACATCCTTTTGTTCTATCTTTATATTTGCGGGAAGTGTGCATTTTAGGATAAGACCCGTGATGGCTTCCACTGGCTCCAGACAATCTCTCCTAATCCACTCCGTAATAATTCCCTTAATTATATCCATTGGAGGTTTTTTACTGTAAGCTGAAGCAATGCTGACTCACCGGCTCAGCCCAACATCATAAACTTAACGCTAATTCAAATAATAATCCTTATTTTTTCATATGTTAAGACGCTTTTACTGAAAAAAAGCCC
>JBJELZ010000083.1:0-2661 GCA_051879415.1 Lachnospiraceae bacterium | reverse complement strand
TTCATCTGAGCCTTTTTTCTTTGCCCAGTTTTTTCATAGGTCATTTGACACTATCATCCTATTATACATTTTCTACATATATAATAAAAGTAAAATTTATATTTCCCCAGTCAAAATATAATACAACTTTTCCAAAACCAGTCTTGATGCTTGGGTTGCACGATTTACTATTCAAGTGGTAAAACTAACGCTTATGTACTCTGACATGTGACGAAATTACCACTTATTCTTATGCTTCGTTGAATTTAAGTGGTAACTCTACCGCTTATGCACCCTTGCATACGACGAAATTACCACCTATTCTTGCACTTCATTGAATTCAAGTGGTAAAATTCCCGCTTATGCACTCTTGTCTGCGACGAAAATACCACTTATTCTTGCACTTCATTGAATTCAAGTGGTAAAGATACCACTTATAGATATCAGAAAGCGAAAAAAGTGAAATACTGCACTGTTTTTAGAGAGAAATGGTACACTCTCCTCTGTCGCTGCCCCGGATAAAAAGAAGAAGAGGAGTCCTGCTCCTCTTCGTAATGATTCACTATTTCCTTTACGCCTGCCCCATACAGTTCCATCAGTGCCAGCATGGTGTCTGCCTGGGGATATCCAACTCCGGCTTCGTACTTGTAAACCGCCTGCACAGATCCCAGACAAAGGTATTCCCTGACCTGCTCTACGGTCAGATGCTTTCGTTCCCTCAAACGCCTTAGGTTTCTGCCAATGACTTTCAGATCGTATTCAGTTCTGCATTTCATTACTGCCACCTCCATACATCGCAATTTCCCATTTCACGATTGACCGTTTTTCAATCACAGATTTCTCCGCGAATAATTCAGCATACCATATTCATTTTATTCTGGCAAGACAATCCCGACGAAATTTAATTTGCAATCCCGACGAAATTTAATTAACAGTCCTGACAATATCTGACTTACTACGTCACCTTCAAATGAGTACCTGAAACCGTACTTCGGTACTCCCTCCAAAAGGAGAAGTTTTCTGCAGACTGAATAATTTTAATATTAATCATCCTTTAACCCAACCTTAAACTTTGCCGGATAAGTTATAACAGAATAACCAAGAACATTAACTTTCTACATTTACGCTTACTCAGATCCAAAAATGAATAGTTTCAGCCTGCACGGAAATATGTGTAATTTTACAGGTCAACCTCAAACTCATAAGTCTGATTGTACTTATCCAAAGCAATCTGCATCTCTGCAAGTTCTTTGTCAATACGTTCATAGTCCTTTTTGATGACCTCTAAATCATAATTAATGTAACGGTACTCCGGCACAATCCTTCGTGCAGAATATGTAACAGAACTGATTCTTATTTTTGGCTCCTGCTTACGCAGATCATCCAAAACAGCTTTACGTTGATTTAACTGTGCCATCTTTACCAAAATCTGGTCCACCGTCATCTTATGGTCTCCCACCTCTACCTCACTGGTCAGGTTTGCCACATTTACGGCATGCTTAATCTTTACGATTTTATCGTCAATTTCCTGAATATTGGAAGCGACTGCAGAATAGTCATAATCCGGAATAACAGGTTCTTCATCCAACGCTGCAACGTACATACAGCTTTCTGATTCTTTTCTCCGCCAGAACCCTTTGTCTTCATTTAACTTTCTGATTACCTTGTTTGCATATGCTGATGTCATCTTAACCATTTTCAACTCCTCCGATCCTCTGTTCTGATTTCCTTATGTTAATCTCTTCATTCTGGTTTCATCATACAGGTAATCAGCTTTTTTGTCATTGACGGCAGAGTTGAATGTTCATCCCATGCACTTAATGTTTCTTACGGCACTAGCTGCGCAGCAGTTCTTCAAATGGGACCGGCTCCTCAACCCTGCTGCTTCTGTCCCCAATATACTTTTGCATCCAGAGGATTCCCAGCCATTTTCCATTTTTATATCCTGCATTTTCAAAATGTCCGACCTCTTGAAATCCCAATGCTTTATGAAGTGCAATGCTTGCTGTATTGGTATCAACCAAAACTCCGTACACATATTGAAAATTCTGTTTTTTCAGTGTCCGGATAAATTCTGTATATAGTGCCGTGGCAATCCCCTGCCTCCTGGGGGTATCCTTTCCAAGCATAATAGTAGACTCCACATTCCATCGATACGCATCATGTGGTCTTAATGAAGCTCCCGAACAATATCCGAGGATATGTCCGTCTGTATCCTCCGCAACAAAAAAAGGATACATTTTCTTTGTATTTACGATCTTCTCCCGGTATTGCTCAATACCGGGGTTATTGACTGTAAAGGTAACATCATTTCCTCCCACATATTCTCCATAAATATCATGAATTGCCTTAGCATCTTTTTCTTCTGCAATTCGAATCATATACTCCATATTCTCTTTCCTCCTGCTGGTTCATTTTATTCTGTGCCATAACAGATAAAGAAACAAAAACGCCGCTGACTGCGACGTTTTCATTTATTTATTTTCATACACATATCTGTTCTTTGATTTTTTACCGGAAATACAAACATCCTTTTCCGTCAGATTAAGATTCGCCAGAACATCCAGTGCATCCTCCATCTGTGCCTCATTGATGCAAAAAATCAGTCTGGTCGGTTCATGAAACAACAGCTTTTGTAAAAGTCCCGGTTCCTGCCACCGTAAGAAATAAGAGATTCTTGCA